>NZ_JBIAVW010000007.1:0-198019 GCF_042894785.1 Streptomyces sp. NPDC001502 | reverse complement strand
CGGGCCTTCACCGACGTGGCCGTTGCACCCCGGGCCGCCCGTACGACCCGGCGCCCCGCCCCGCAGCCACGGACGCGCGTCCACGACCCGTCGGAGCCGGGGGCCTGCCCCGCGGCGGTGGCCCGTCCTGCGCCGTCGACCCCTGCGGGCCCGCCCCTGCGCGGCGGCCTGCCCCACGCGGCCGTTCCCGTCCGGGCCGTCGGCCCTGCGCAGTGGTCTGGCCCGCCGGCGCCGGGGCGCGCTCCTGCGGTCTTGCGGGGGCGGGGCGTGCGGTGGGGCCTCGGCCCTGCGGGCTCCTGCTGCGCCCGCAGGCGCGTTCCGGCGCGGCAGCGCAAAGGGGCGGGACCGGCCTTCTGGCCGGTCCCGCCCCTTTGCGTCAGCTGTGCGCCGTCAGGCCTTCGGCCCCTTGGCGGCGGCCTCGGCGGCCTCCTTGGCCTCCCACTCCGCGATCACGTCGATCGGCGGCGGCGCCTTCGCCAGGAAGACCCAGGTGAAGTACACGGCGAGCACCATCGGCGGGAGCTTCAGCGCGATCAGCACCCAGCCCAGCTGCGTCGCGTCGCCCCACCAGTACAGCGGGAAGAGGATCGCGTACTTGGCGAGGAAGATCAGGCCCCAGGCCAGGCTGGCCTTGACGTACGCCTTCTTGCGCCCGGGGTTGCGGGTGCGCCAGGAGAGGTTCTCCTTGAAGACCGGGCCCAGGATCACGCCGAGCAGCGGGAAGCCCACCAGCGCCGAGACCGTGAAGGCCACGCCAAGGCCGACGCCGTAGATCATGCCGGGCAGGTAGAAGCCCTTCGCGCTGCCCGTGAACAGGGCGAAGGCCACGCCCACACCCACGCCGAAGACCCCGCTGAAGGCGTGCTTGACCGTGTCCTTGCGCAGCAGCCGCACGATCACCAGCAGGACCGCGACCGCGCCGGCCGCGATGGCGGACCACTTCACGTCCTTGTTGATCGTGTAGATCATGACGAAGAGCAGTCCGGGCAGCATCGTCTCCACGGTGCCCCGGATGCCGCCGAAGGCATCGAAGAGCGCCGCCTGCGTCACGGCCTTCTGGTCCTCGGACGGGGCGGCGGCATGTCGCGGCCCGGTCGGTTCCGGGGTGGTCGGTTTGTCGAGTGACGTCACCGGTCAGTGCTCCTGTCCGAGCGGGCGGAGTTCGTACTTCGGGTTGAAGAGCACCCGACGGCCGTGGGTCATGGAGATACGCCCCGAGGCAATCATGCGTCGGCCGGGCTCGATTCCCACGATCGAGCGACGCCCGAGCCAGACCACGTCGAGTGCGGCCGAGCCGTCGAAGAGCTCGGCCTCCAGGGCGGGGACGCCCGCGCGCGGCCGCAGGGTGACCGTACGCAGGGTTCCGGTCACCTTGACTATCTGGCGGTCGTGGCAGTCGCAGATCCGCGTACACCCCGCGGCTTCTGCGTCCTCCTGCAGCTCCGCCGAATGCAGCTCCTCCTGGGAGGTGGACAGCCGCTCAATCATCCGGCGGAACCGGCCCGCAGGCCTGGCCGGCTTCGCGGGCTTCTCGGGACGCGGTTCAGCACTCATACAGGAAGCGTACCGGCGTGCCCACTACCGCTCGAAGCGGTATCCCATGCCCGGCTCGGTGATGAAGTGCCGCGGATGCGAGGGGTCCGCCTCCAGTTTGCGCCGCAGTTGGGCCATGTAGACCCGCAGGTAGTTCGTCTCGGTGCCGTACGAGGGTCCCCAGACCTCCTGGAGCAGCTGCTTCTGGCTGACCAGCTTGCCGCTGTTGCGGACCAGGACCTCCAGCAGGTGCCACTCGGTGGGCGTCAGCCGTACGTCGCGTCCCTCGCGCACGGCCTTCTTGGCGGCCAGGTCCACGGTGAAGCCGTCCGTCTCCACGATCACCTCGTCCTCGCCGGAGCCCGCGGCCGGCTCTGCCCGGCGGACTGCGGCGCGCAGCCGTGCCAGCAGCTCGTCCATGCCGAAGGGCTTGGTGACGTAGTCGTCGGCGCCCGCGTCCAGGGCCTCGACCTTCTCGTCGGAACTGTGCCGGGCGGAGAGGACCAGAATCGGCACCCGGGTCCAGCCGCGCAGGCCCTTGATCACCTCGACCCCGTCCATGTCGGGCAGTCCGAGGTCGAGCACGACCACGTCGGGGTGGCGGGCGGCGGCGAGCTCCAGTGCGCTCGCCCCGTCGGCCGCGGCGTCGACCTCGTATTTGCGCGCCTTCAGGTTGATCACCAACGCTCGGACGATCTGCGGCTCGTCTTCCACCACGAGCACCCGGGTCATTGAGGTCCTGCCTTCTGTCGCGTCATCCGATCACGGTCGTGATCAAGTTCCATCGGTTCCATCGGTTCCGCGGGTTCCGCCGCTTCCATCGGTTCCGCCGGTTCCGCCGGTTCCGCCGGTTCCGCCGGTTCCGCCGTCGCGCCGTCGTCGCCCGCGCCCACCGTGGCACGCTCCGGTGCCCCGCCGCCGCGCACCGCGCGCAAGGTGAGCACCATGGTCAGCCCGCCCCCGGGGGTGTCCTCGGCCGTCAGGGTGCCGTCCATGGCCTCGGCGAATCCTCGGGCGACGGCGAGCCCGAGGCCCACGCCGGCCCCGCGCGGGGCGTCCCCGTACCGCTGGAAGGGGGCGAAGATCCGGTCCTTGGCCTCGTCGGGCACGCCCCGTCCGCGGTCGACGACCCGGACCTCGACCCGGTCGCCGAGGCAGCTGGCCGCCACCAGGACGGGCTCCCCCGCCGGGCTGTACTTGACGGCGTTCTCCACGACGTTGGCCACGGTCCGCTCCAGCAGCCCCGGGTCCACCGCCACCATCGGCAGCGCCTCGGGCACGTCCAGCAGCACGCTGTCCTCCGGTACGCCGCCCAGCGCCATCGGGACCACCTCGTCGAGGTCGATCTCCCGGATCAGCGGGGTGACGGTGCCGGTCTGCAGCCGGGACATGTCGAGCAGGTTTCCCACCAGGTGGTCGAGGCGGTCGGCGCCGTCCTCGATGCCTTCGAGGAGCTCGGCCCGGTCCTCCTCGCTCCACTCCACGTCGGCGGAGCGCAGGGAGCTCACGGACGCCTTGATGGAGGCCAGCGGCGTACGGAGGTCATGGCTGACGGCGGCGAGCAGCGCGGTGCGGATCCGGTTGCCCTCGGCCATCCGGCGGGCCTCCTCGGCCTCGCCGACCAGCCGCTGGCGGTCCAGGACCACGGCCGCCTGCGCCGCGAAGGCGCCGAGCACCCGGCGGTCCTCGGCGGGCAGCACCCGGCCGGACAGGGCGAGGGCCATGTGGTCCCCGATGGGCATGTCCACGTCGGCGTCCTCGGGCCGGGCGGCGGGGCCGGGGCCGACGCTGCCGGCCGGTTTCCAGGGCTCCACGTCGTTCGCCCGCTCCAGCAGGGCGACGGACTCCATGGCGAAGGTCTCGCGTACCCGCTCCAGCAGCGCGTCCAGCGTGGTCTCGCCGCGCAGCACGCTGCCGGCCAGGAAGGAGAGGATCTCGGACTCGGCGCGCAGCCGGGCCGCCTGGTGGGTGCGGCGGGCGGCCAGGTCCACGACCGAGGCCACGGAGACGGCGACCCCGAAGAAGACGGTGATGGCGACGATGTTCTTGGGGTCGGACACCGTGAGGCGGTGCAGCGGCGGCGCGAAGAAGTAGTTCAGCAGCAGCGAGCCGAGGGCGGCGGAGGCCAGGGCAGGCCAGAGCCCGCCGAGCAGTGCGGCCGCCACCGTCAGCGAAAGGAAGAGCAGCATGTCGTTGGCGAGGCCGAGGTCGGCCTCGACGTGCGTGAGCAGCAGGCACAGCAGGAGGGGGAAGACCGTCCCCACCACCCAGCCGGCGATGATCCGGGTCCGCCCGAGCCGGGCGGCCGAGCGCACCACGGGCAGGCCGCGCCCCTTGGCGACGTGCTCGTGCGTGACGATGTGCACGTCGAGGTCGGGTCCCGAGTCGCGGGCGACGCTCGCGCCGACCCCGGGGCCGAAGACGTACTGCCACGAGCGGCGGCGGCTGGAGCCGAGCACGATCTGGGTGGCGTTGACCCCGCGTGCGAAGGCGAGCAGGGCGTCGGGGATGTCGTCGCCGATCACATGGTGAAACGTTCCGCCCAGGTCCTCGACCAGGGTCCGCTGGACCGCGAGCTCCTTCGGCGAGGCGGCGGTCAGCCCGTCGCTGCGGGCGATGTAGACGGCCAGGATCTCGCTTCCCGAGCCCTTGGCCGCCATCCGCGAGGCCCGCCGGATGAGCGTGCGCCCCTCCGGCCCGCCCGTGAGTCCGACGACGATCCGCTCCCGCGCCTGCCAGGTCGAGCGGATGTCGTGCTCGCCCCGGTACTGCTGGAGGTACTCGTCCGCCCGGTCGGCCACCCACAGCAGCGCCAGCTCGCGCAGGGCGGTGAGGTTGCCCGGCCGGAAGTAGTTCGACAGGGCCGCGTCGACCTTCTCGGGCTTGTATATGTTCCCGTGGGCCATCCGCCGGCGCAGTGCCTGCGGCGACATGTCGACCAGCTCGACCTGGTCGGCCCGGCGGACCACCTCGTCCGGCACGGTCTCCCGCTGCCGCACCCCGGTGATCGACTCGACCACGTCCCCGAGCGACTCCAGGTGCTGGATGTTCACGGTGGACACGACGTCGATGCCGGCCCGCAGCAGCTCCTCCACGTCCTGCCAGCGCTTGGCGTTGCGCGAGCCGGGCACATTGGTGTGCGCGAGCTCGTCCACCAGCGCTATCGCGGGCCTGCGGGCGAGGAGCGCGTCCACGTCCATCTCGGTGAAGGCGGCGCCCCGGTACGTCAGGGGCTTGCGCTCGACCTGTTCGAGGCCGTGGAGCATGACCTCCGTCCGCGGCCGGCCGTGGTGCTCGACGAAGCCGACGACGCAGTCCGCGCCCCGCTCCACCCGGCGATGGCCCTCGGAGAGCATCGCGTAGGTCTTGCCCACACCGGGTGCCGCGCCGAGGTAGATCCTGAGCTTGCCGCGTCCCATGCGCCCATTCTCCGGGACGTCCACGCCCCGCACGCACCGATCGCCGCCCCGGCTGCCATCCCTGACGGATCCCTGACGCGCAGTGCCGGGGGGGCACACGCCGGTGGGCCCCACCCCGAAGGAGTAGGGCCCACCGGCCGAAACGCATGACGAGCCCCCCTGTGCGCGGGGGCCGTCCGAGGTCAGCGGACCTCGGTGATCTCCGGGCCTCGTTCGAGCTGGCCCATGCCGCCGCCGAAGCGGGAGCCTTCCTGGTCGTCCGTCTGCACGCCGTCCGGCACCATCTGGGCGTCGTTCGGGAGCTTCAGGACGATCGGGTCGCGGGGAGCCATCGGGCCGTCACCGCGGACGACGACGGTGTCCCGGAAGATCTGCTCCAGCACACCCGCCGACTCGGGGCGCACCGCGCCCTGGCCGGAGATGACGCCGCGCAGGAACCAGCGCGGGCCGTCGACGCCGACGAAACGGACCAGCTGGGCGCCGGTCTGCCCGTCCGGGAGCGGTACGGGCACCTGGGCACGCAGCTCCCAGCCCAGGGAGCCCTGGGCCTCGTCGATGATGCCGCCCTGCTGGGTGATACCCGCGGCGATCTCCTCGCGGACCTCGCCCCAGATGCCCTCCTTCTTGGGCGCGGCGAAGGCCTGCAGCTGCACGGCGCTGTCGCCCAGGACCACGGTCGCGGCCACGATCGCGTCACCGGCGACCTCGACGCGCAGCTCCATGCCCTCGACGCCGGGTACGAGGATGCCGCCCAGGTCGACCCGGCCGTCGGCCGGGTTCCCGAGCACCTCGGAGACGTCCCAGGGGCCGTCGGGCCGCGGGGCCGGCGGCAGGTTCACCCGGCGCGGGGCAGCGCTCTCCTGCTCGCCCGCGTCGTCCTGCTCGGCGACGCCGTCTACGACCTGCTCGGCCGCGCCGCCGTCATGGGCGGAGTCGTTCTTCTTGCGACGTCCGAACACGTCACTGTCCTTCCCGGTCGGTTACGACCGAAGCGTAGCCATTCCCACCCTGCTGACCAGCCCCGGATCCGGCCACGGCCGCATGCCCGCCGGTGGAGCCGAAGCCCCCCTCGGCCCGGGCCGAGCCGGGAAGTTCCGCCACCTCGTGGAAGCGCACCTTCTCGACCCGCTGGACAACCAGCTGGGCGATGCGGTCGAAACGCTCGAACCGGACGCTCTCGCGAGGGTCGAGATTGACCACGATCACCTTGATCTCCCCACGGTACCCGGCATCCACCGTCCCCGGGGCATTCACGAGCGCGAGCCCGCAGCGTGCGGCCAGGCCGGACCGCGGGTGCACGAACGCCGCGTACCCGTCGGGCAGGGCGATCGAGACGCCGGTGGGCAGGACGGCGCGCTCGCCGGGCTCCAGCTCGGCGGCCTCGGTGGTGACGAGGTCGCAGCCGGCGTCGCCGGGGTGCCCGTATGCCGGAATCGGCACCTCCGGGTCGACGCGGCGGATCAGTACGTCGACCGGCCGGCGGGAATCGTGGTTGCTCTGGGACATCAGGGGTTCACCTCAAAGGCGCGTGCGCGCCTGACCTGGTCCGGGTCGGCCATCGCCGCCTGGATCTCCTCGGGCCGTCCGTTGTCGATGAAGTGGTCGACCTTCACCTCGATGAAGAGGGCGTCGGCACGTACGGCGACCGGGCCCTGCGGTCCGCCTATCCGGCCGACGGCCGTGCAGTAGATCTTCCGGCCGGCGACGGCGGTGACCTCGGCCTCCAGGTGCAGCACGGTGTCCACCGGCACGGGCCGCACGAAGTCGGTCTCCAGCCGCCCCGTGACCGCGATGACGCGCAGCAGCCAGTTCAGGGAACCCAGCGTCTCGTCGAGCGCGGTGGCGAGCACCCCGCCGTGGGCGAGACCGGGTGCGCCCTGGTGCGCGGGCCTGACGGTGAACTCGGCGGTGACGCGCACGCCCTCGCCCGCCCGGGCCTCCAGGTGGAGTCCGTGGGGCTGGCCCTGGCCGCAGCCGAAACAGTGCTCGTAGTGCGCACCGAGGAGCTCGCCGGGTGCGGGCGCGTCGGGGTGCCTGACCGGCGCGGCGGCATCGGCAGGGGGCGTCAGCGCTGTGTTTCGTCCACTCACAGCCGCAGACCTTACCCGCGCGGCTACCCACCGGTCGCCTCGTGGCAGGCTTGTCCGTATGCAGCTCTCCACCGCGCACCACGACGAACGTCTGACCGCTCCCCGCTCCTGGTGGGGCATCGCCGTCCTGGTCGGCCTCGCGTGCGCGCTGATGCTGCTGCCGCTGGGCACGATGCCGCTGCTGGCCGGTCTGGTCGGGGGCACCGCGCTGTCCGGGCTGGTGGTGAGTTCGTACGGCTCCGCGCGCGTGCGCGTGGTGGGCGGTGCATTGGCGGCCGGTGACGCGCGGATCCCCGTGACGGCCCTGGGCGAGCCCGAGATCCTGGACGCCGAGGAGTCGCGCGCCTGGCGCACGTACAAGGCGGACACCCGCGCCTTCATGCTGATGCGCAGCTACGTGCCGACCGCGGTCCGCGTCGAGGTCACCGATCCGGCCGACCCGACCCCGTACGTCTACGTCTCCACCCGCCGGCCGCAGGCCCTGGTGGCGGCCCTGCTCGCCGCCCGTACCCAGGCGGCCTGACCGGCCCGTGGGACCGGTGGCCCGGCCGGGGCGGGCCGCCCCGGCGGAGGACCTCAGCCGTGTGCGGAGGGATCCGCGGCCTCCAGTGCGATCCTGGTGGCCTCGGGAAGGGGCTGTACGGGCCGTTCCAGGGGCGGCAGCGCGCTCAGGGCCTCCCAGTCCACGGCCCGCCTCCGCAGGTCACCACGGACCTTCTCGGCGAGTTTGCGGGTGTCCCGCCGGTTCATGACCGCGCCGACGGCGGCGCCCACCATGAACGGCATGAGGTTCGGCAGACTGCGGAACATCCGCTTCATGATCTGCTGGCGCAGTTCGCGCTTCATCTGCCCGCCGAGCGCCGCGTTCAGCGTGGTCGGCTTGGTCAGGTCGACCCCGCGCTCCTCCGTCCAGGCGGTCAGGTAGGCGAGACTGCGCTCCCCCCGGCCGCCCTGCGGGCGCCGGCCGTAGACCTCGTGGAGTTCGGCGATGAGCTTGAGCTCGATGGCCGCGACCGCGGTGATCTCGGCCGCCAGTTCCGCCGGCATCGCGGGCGGCACGGGCAGCATGGCCGCGGCGCCGATTCCCGCGCCCACGGTCGAGGTGGCGGCGCAGGCACCCGAGACCAGCTTTTCGGCGAGCTGCTCGGGGCCGAGGCCCGGGAACTGCGCGCGCAGCGTCGCGAGGTCCCGAACCGGAACGCGCGGTGCGTTCTCGATGACCCTGTCGGTGACGTACTGGGCGGCGTCCCTGACGCTTTCGCCGCCCTTGCGCACACCGTTCTTGACGGCTTGCATCCGACGAGCCCCGGAGCGGAGCCGGGACCCCTCGTCGGGATCGGTTTCCGACGGCACCGCCGGGGCGGTGTCGGAAGGTATGTCCATCGCCGCACTGGCGGAGCCGCCGGAAGCCCCAGGAGCCGTTTCCGGATCCATGGATGCCACCTGCGTCTCCGCCGGATCACCAGATTTCCGGAAGCGGCGCTTCCGAAAGGGTGTGGAGCCAGCCACGGCCGACGCCTATCAGTCGCAGTCGCGACAGATCGGCTGACCGTTCTTCTCACGTGCCAGCTGGCTGCGGTGGTGCACCAGGAAGCAGCTCATGCAGGTGAACTCATCGGCCTGCTTGGGCAGGACCCGGACGGCCAGCTCCTCATTGGAGAGGTCCGCACCGGGAAGCTCCATGCTCTCGACAGAGTCGAATTCGTCCATGTCTGCGGACGAGGTCGACTTCTCGTTGCGCCGGGCCTTCAGCTCTTCGATGCTGTCGTTGTCGACGTCATCGTCGGTCTTGCGCGGGGTGTCGTAGTCCGTTGCCATTGTTCGCTCTCCCCCTCTGGGTGTTAGCGGTGTCTCAGCGCACGTAACGCACGAGAGGCCGGACTTGTGCCCGACCTGAGGCGGAGATTTTGCCTCACATCAAGGTCTGTTACTCAATCGACACCCAGCCGCCCGCCCGAAGGACGATTGGCTGGGATGACGAGCGGGACCGTACACGGTCCGAGGGTCGTCATGCACAAACGCCACCCCGTGTATTTCCCGCCATCCGAGGGGCCGGAAACCCGGACTTCCCGGGCGTTCCGGCCGTGATGGGGTCACTGAACGCACATGGGCCGACACCGGCCACTGTGATCGATCACACAGGACCGGTTGTTTTCACAGGGCAAGCATTCAGCCAAAAGCGAACACGAGGCCGGGGTCTCACAAGGGAAGAGTGACACGCATCACGAGGCCACCGCCTTCCCGGGGCATCGCCTGGATCCTGCCGCCGTGTGCGCGCGCCACGGAGCGCGCGATCGACAGACCCAGCCCGACACCCTTGTCGCTGCCCGTGCGCTCCGTACGCAGCCGCCTGAAGGGCTCGAAGAGGTTGTCCACCTCGTACGCGGGAACAACGGGACCCGTGTTCGATACCAGGAGGACCGCCTGATCGTGCTGGGCCTCGGTGACGACCTCCACCCAGCCGTCCTCCGGCACGTTGTACCGGACGGCGTTCTGCACCAGGTTGAGGGCGATCCGCTCCAGCAGCACCCCGTTGCCCTGGACGACGGCCGGGGCGCGCTCGCCCCGGATCTCCACGCCCTTCGCCTCGGCCTCGCCGCGCACCTGGTCGACGGCGCGCGAGGCGACCTCGGCCAGGTCCACGGGTTTGCGCTCGACGATCTGGTTCTCGCTGCGGGCCAGCAGCAGCAGGCCCTCGACCAGCTGCTCGCTGCGCTCGTTGGTGGCGAGCAGGGTCTTCCCGAGCTGCTGGAGCTCGATCGGTGCCCCCGGATCGGAGAGGTGCACCTCCAGCAGGGTCCGGTTGATCGCGAGCGGGGTCCGCAGCTCGTGCGAGGCGTTCGCGACGAACCGCTGCTGGGCCGTGAAGGCCCGCTCCAGCCGGTCGAGCATGTCGTCGAAGGTGTCGGCGAGCTCCTTGAGCTCGTCGTCCGGCCCGTCCAGCTCGATCCGCCGGGTCAGGTCGGAGCCCACGACGCGGCGGGCGGTCCGGGTGATCTTGCCGAGCGGCGAGAGCACCCGTCCGGCCATCGCGTAGCCGAAGGCGAAGGCGATGATGCTCAGCCCGAGCAGGGCCATCAGCGACCGGCTCAGCAGGTCGTCCAGGGCGTGCCGGCGCTGTTCGAGGACGCACTGGTTGATCGCCGCGGTGAACTGCTCGAACGGCTGGTTGGTGCCGCTCACACCGGAGCAGGTGGTGCTGGTGACCTCGATGTTCTGACCGCGGACGATCGTGAACGGGATGGCGTTGCCCTGCCGCAGGGCCTGCGCCGCCAGCAGGTAGATGATCGACAGCAGCAGGATCCCGGCGATCAGGAACATCCCGCCGTACAGCAGCGTGAGGCGTATGCGGATGGTCGGCCGCAGCCACGGGAAGGGACCCTCGGGCTGGCCGGGGTCCCATGTCGGTTTCGGTGGCGCCGCCGGTGGCGCAGGGGTGGTGGCCACGCGCATCAGATCCGGTATCCGGAACCGGGCACGGTCACGATGACGGGCGGCTCACCGAGCTTGCGGCGCAGGGTCATCACGGTCACCCGTACGACGTTGGTGAAGGGGTCGGTGTTCTCGTCCCAGGCCTTCTCCAGCAGCTGCTCGGCGGAGACGACGGTCCCCTCGCTGCGCATGAGCACCTCCAGCACCGCGAACTCCTTGGGCGCCAGCTGGACCTCCTTGCCCTCGCGGAACACCTCCCGCCGGTTCGGGTCCAGCTTGATGCCGGCCCGCTCCAGGACGGGCGGCAGCGCGACCGTGGTGCGCCGCCCGAGCGCCCGTACGCGGGCGGTCAGCTCGGTGAAGGCGAAGGGCTTGGGCAGGTAGTCGTCCGCGCCGAGCTCCAGCCCCTCCACCCGGTCGCTGACGTCGCCGGAGGCGGTCAGCATCAGCACGCGGGTGGGCATGCCGAGCTCGACGATCTTCCGGCACACGTCGTCACCGTGCACGAGCGGGAGGTCCCGGTCCAGCACGACCACGTCGTAGTCGTTCACGCCGACCCGCTCCAGGGCGGCGGCGCCGTCGTACACGACGTCCACGGCCATGGCCTCCCGGCGTAGTCCGGTGGCCACCGCATCGGCGAGCAGCTGCTCGTCCTCGACGACGAGTACGCGCACGTCGTTTCCTTCCTCCGAGCCCAGAAGGGCACACGTGTATTGCGTCGCCCATCCTGCCCGTTTCGGCCATAAACCGGCTGTAAGGCGGCTCGCGGAGGGGCTGACGGGGCGGAAGTGAGGATTCCCTGGCCTTACGAGGTTTCTGGGCCCAGGGTGCAGGGGAGGACGAGATCACACCCCATCCACTCCCTGACGGCGGACAGCCACGTGCCGCCGCCGACCCACGAAGAGGGGGCGAACCCACCATGGACGCATTCACCGCGGGTCTCCTGCAGCGCATCAGGACAACGCAGTCGGACCTCAGGCACGCCCGCGAGACGGGCGACGACTTCCTCGCGGAAGTGGAACTGGCGGAGCTGGAGGATCTCCAGCGCCTGGCCGCCGAACACGGTGTCCCGGTCTCGGCCGCCGTGCCCGCCTGCTGATCCCCCGATCGGCCGGCTGCCGTTCCCGCACGACCCCTGCACCGATCCTGCACGACTCCCGCACGACCCCTGCTCCTGCACGGCCTCTGCACGACGTGGACCCCGGACGCCCGAACGGGCGCCCGGGGTCCACGTGCGTTCAGTCGTGCCAGGCTCCCGACTCCTCCAGCAGCGGCTGCAGCGAGGCGAACACGGCCGGTGTGGCGGCCAGGGTCAGCTCGCCCGAGGCACGCTCGCCCGGACGGCCCCCGGTCACGGCCCCGGCCTCCCGGGCGATCAGGTCACCGGCGGCCAGGTCCCAGGGGTTGAGTCCCCGCTCGTAGTACCCGTCCAGCCGACCGGCGGCCACGTCGCACAGGTCCAGCGCCGCCGACCCGCCGCGCCGGATGTCCCGCACCAGCGGGATGATCCGCGCCGCGACCTCGGCCTGGTGGGCCCGCCGGGTCTGCACGTACGCGAAACCGGTCCCGAGCAGTGCCTGGTCCAGCGGCGCCGCCGGCCGGCAGGCGAGGCGCGTCGTACCCAGCCACGCCCCGCCGCCGAGCACCGCGTGGTAGGTCTCCCCGCGCATCGGGGCCGCCACGACGCCCACCACGCTCTCGCCGCCGTACTCGGCCGCGATGGACACGCCCCAGCTCGGAAGCCCGTAGAGGTAGTTCACGGTGCCGTCGAGCGGGTCGACGACCCAGCGCACCCCGCTCGTCCCCGGGGTGTCCGCGCCCTCCTCGCCCAGCAGCCCGTCCTCGGGCCGCCGCTCGGCGAGGATGCCGGTGATCAGCTTCTCCGCCGCGATGTCCATCTCGGTCACCACGTCGATCGGGCTGGTCTTGGTCGCCGCCACCGCCAGATCGGCCGGGCGGCCGTCGCGCAGCAGAGCCCCTGCCTGCCGGGCGGCCTCCAGGCCCACGTCCAGCAGTTCGGCCTTCAGCTCGTCAGAGATCACGGTCCCACTTCCTACGCGTACGGACTGTCCACGCCCGCGGCCGCCGGCCGGGGGCCCCGCGCCGGGCAGCAGCCCACCGCGCACAGGTCATGACTCTGGCCCAGCGTGCCGACCCAGCACTCCGCGGCCGGCTCCCCGCGCTCCTTGGCGGCCCGCTCCAGCACCAGCTCCCGTACGGCCCCGGCGAAGCGCGGATCGGCGCCGACGGTCGCGGACCGCCGCACGGGCAGGCCCAGCTCGGCCGCCTTGGCGGTGGCCTCGGTGTCCAGGTCGTAGAGGACTTCCATGTGGTCGGAGACGAAGCCGATGGGCACCATGACGACGGCGGGTGCACCGGCCGCGTGCAGGGCCTCCAGGTGGTCGCAGATGTCCGGCTCCAGCCACGGGATGTGCGGGGCGCCGCTGCGGGACTGGTAGACGAGCTCCCAGGTGTGCGCGACCCCGGTCCGGGCGGCGACCTCGTCCGCGATCACCCGGGCGACGTCGAGGTGCTGCTTGACGTACGCCCCGCCCTCGCCGTCCTCGGTGTGGTCCGGGGCGGGGCCGGAGGTGTCCGCGGCGGCGATCGGGATGGAGTGGGTGGTGAAGGCGAGGTGGGCGCCGGAGCGCACCTCCTCGGGCAGCGCGGCCAGCGAGGCCACCACCCCGTCGATCATGGGCTCCACGAAGCCGGGGTGGTTGAAGTAGTGGCGCAGCTTGTCGACCCGCGGCAGCTCCACGCCCTCCTCGGCGAGCGCGGCCAGCGCGTCGGCGAGGTTCTCGCGGTACTGGCGGCAGCCCGAGTACGAGGCGTACGCGCTGGTCGCGAGCACCGCGATGCGGCGGCGCCCGTCGGCGGCCATCTCCCGCATCACGTCGGTCAGGTACGGGGCCCAGTTCCGGTTGCCCCAGTAGACCGGCAGGTCCAGCCCGTGCCCCGCGAAGTCCTTGCGCAGCGCGTCCAGCAGCTCGCGGTTCTGCCCGTTGATCGGGCTGACCCCGCCGAACCCGAAGTAGTGCTGCCCGACCTCCTTGAGCCGCTCGCGCGGGATACCGCGCCCGCGCGTGACGTTCTCCAGGAAGGGCACGACGTCGTCGGGTCCCTCCGGGCCGCCGAAGGACAGCAGCAGGAGGGCGTCGTAAGGGGCGGCGGAGCCGCCGTCGGGGGCACGGAGCTGGTCTGACATGCCTCGAATCCTGCCACCCGGCGTCCGTGCCCGGGCAACGGACCCGGCCCGTCCCACACCTCGGACAGCAGGTAAGGTCACCCTAACTTCCTGTCGGTATTCTCCCCCTGCGGGCGCCTTGTCGGCAGACGTAACCTGTCTGAGCCAACCACGTCCCTTACGGAGGGCACCACCTTGCCCAGTCCCTACCGCGCGATATTCGCGACCCCCGGCACGAAGGGGTTCACAGCCGCCGGCCTCCTGGGCCGGATGCCGCTGTCCATGGTGGGCATCGGTGTCCTCACGATGATCACCGAGCTGGGCGGCAGCTACGCCCTCGCCGGCGGCATCACCGCCACCATCGCCCTGTCCGCGGCGGCCGTGGGCCCCCAGGTGTCCCGGCTGGTCGACCAGCACGGACAGCGGCGGGTGCTGCGCCCGGCCACGCTGACCGCGGCCGCCGCGGTGACCGGCCTGCTGGTCGCGGCGGCGAACGGCTGGCCGAGCTGGACGCTCTTCGTCTTCGCCGTCGTCGCCGGGTGCGTGCCCAGCGTCGGATCGATGGTCCGGGCCCGCTGGACGGCCCTCTTCCGCGACACCCCGCAGCTGCACACGGCCTACTCGTTCGAGTCCATCGTCGACGAGCTCTGCTTCATCGTGGGCCCGCCGCTGGCCGCGACGCTCTCGGCCGGCTGGTTCCCCGAGGCCGGCCCGGTGGTCGCCCTCGTCTTCCTGCTGACGGGCGTGTGGTGGCTGACGGCGCTGACCGCCACCGAGCCGAAGCCGCATCCGCACGAGGAGCACACGGACCGGTCCTCGGCGCTGCGCTCCCCCGGCCTGCAGGTGCTGGTGGCGACCTTCGTCGCGACCGGCGCGATCTTCGGCTCCGTGGACGTGGCCACCCTGGCGTTCGCCGCGGAGCACGGCAACAAGTCCCTCGGCGGGGTGTTCCTGGCGGTCTGGGCGTTCGGATCCTGCCTGGCCGGCATCGTCTTCGGCCTGCTGCACTTCAAAGGCAGGGCCGAACCTCGCTGGATCCTGGGCATCAGTGCGATGGCCGTGAGTATGATCCCCCTCCTACTGGCCGGGAACCTTCCGTTTCTGGCCGTGGCGCTCTTCGTCTCGGGCCTCGCCATCGCTCCCACGATGATCACCACGATGGCCCTGATCGAGGCGCACGTGCCACACGCGAAGCTGACCGAGGGCATGACCTGGATCAGCACCGGCCTCGCGGTCGGAATCGCGCTCGGGTCCTCCGTGACCGGCTGGGTCGTCGACGCAGCGGGTGCGCAGACCGGGTACGTCGTCTCCGTCTCGGCGGGAGTGGCCGCGGCGGCGGTTGCGTTCGCGGGATACCGCCGGCTGAAGAGGCCGGCGCAAGGGGAGGAGCCAGCAACCGATGGGGACGGCGACAGCACGGCAGCGCAGCACGGAACGGACCGCGTGGCATAACTGGGCGGGCAACATCACCGCCACACCGGCCCGCACGGTGACACCGGCTTCGGTCGGCGAGCTCCAGGAGACGGTCCGCCGGGCCGCCGAAGAAGGGCTGCGGGTGAAGGCGGTCGGCACCGGCCACTCCTTCACCGCAGCCGCGGCGACCGACGGGGTGCTGGTCCGCCCGCAGGCCCTGGCCGGGATCCGGTCGATCGACCGAGCGGCCGGGACCGTCACGGTGGCGGCGGGCACGGTCCTCAAGGACCTCAACGTGGCCCTGGCCCGGGAGGGCCTGTCGCTCACCAACATGGGCGACATCATGGAGCAGACGGTCTCCGGCGCCACCAGCACCGGCACCCACGGCACGGGCCGCGACTCGGCCTCCATCGCCGCCCAGATCCGCGGCCTGGAACTGGTCACCGCCGACGGCCGGCTGCTGGCCTGCTCCGAGAAGGAGAATCCCGAGGTCTTCGCGGCGGCCCGGCTCGGCATCGGCGCGCTCGGCATCGTCACCGCGATCACCTTCGCCGTCGAGCCGGTCTTCTTCCTGACCGCGCGGGAGGAGCCGATGGGCTTCGACCGGGTGACGGCGGAGTTCGAGGAGCACTTCGCGGAGAACGAGCACTTCGAGTTCTACTGGTTCCCGCACACCGGCAACTGCAACACCAAGCGGAACAACCGCAGCCAGGGCCCCGCCGCCCCGCCCGGACCGGTGAGCGCCTGGATCGAGGACGAGTTGCTCTCCAACGGCCTCTTCCAGGCCGTCAACTCGCTGGGCCGCGCGGTCCCGGCCACCATCCCCTCCATCGCCCGCGTGGCCAGCCGGGCCCTGTCGGCGCGCACGTACACGGACATCCCGTACAAGGTGTTCACCAGTCCGCGCCGGGTGCGCTTCGTGGAGATGGAGTACGCCCTCCCGCGCGAGCAGGTGGTCGAGGCGTTGCGGGAGCTGCGGGCGATGGTCGACCGTTCCGGGCTGCGGATCAGTTTCCCCGTGGAGGTGCGGACGGCTCCGGCGGACGACATCACGCTGTCGACGGCCTCCGGGCGCGAAACGGCTTACATCGCGGTGCACATGTACAAGAACACCCCGTACCAGGCCTACTTCACCGCGGCCGAGCGCATCTTCACGGCGCACGGCGGGCGTCCGCACTGGGGCAAGGTGCACACGCGGGACGCGGCGTACTTCGCGGAGGTCTACCCGCGGTTCGGCGAGTTCACCGCGCTGCGCGACCGCCTCGACCCGGACCGGGTCTTCGGCAACGACTACCTGCGGCGCGTCCTGGGGGACTGAGCCGCTCCGGGGTCAGGGCGCGCTCTGCCGCGCGGCCGGCGGCGACGCGTCCGGGCCGGCCGGCGGGGCGGACGGAGCCGGCGGAGTGGGGGCCGGGGACGAGCTCGGGGCCTCCTTCGACGGGGAGGCACTGGGCGCCGGGTCCGCCGATGCCCCGGGGCTCCCGGAGCCGGAGGGGCTGGGTGCGGGGCTCGGGCTCCGGCCGCCGGACGACGGCGAGGGGCTCGGAGAGGTCCCGGACCCGGGGCCGCGCCCGCCCTTCTCCTCGCCGCCCGGCTCCTCCCGGGGCGGGGCGGGCCGGTCCTGGCCCGCCTTGCGGGTGCCGCCGGAGAAGAGCGTGCCGCCGCCGCTGCTGACGGAGGTGCCGGCCATCGCCTCGTAGGTGCCGAGGCCGCCGACGGCGATGACGAAGGCCGCGCCGGAGGCGACCGCGGTGCGCTTCCAGCCCGTACCCGGGTGCCGTGCACGGTGGCCTCGCCGAACTCCTCCGCGGCGGCCCCCGTGGCCGTGGTGTCCGCGCCCGCCGACTCCGCGCGGGGCGGGGGCACCTGACGGGCCCTGGGCCGGGCGCTCCCGCGCAGCTGGTCGCCGGTGCGCCGGAAGAGGTGCTGGATGACGGGCCCGCCCGCGGTGGCGACCACGCTGACCACACCGGCTCCGAGGATGGTCCCGTAGACGCCCATCTTCGAGGCGAGCAGGGCGGCGGCGACGGTGGCGAGGGAGGAACCGGCGACCTGGGCCGCGCTCAGGTCGAGCTTCTTCTCCTCCGGTTCGTCCCCGACGTCCCGCGTCGCCTTCTGACCCATCGCCATCCCCGGTGTGTCCTGCCTCTCGCGCTTCTCCTCTTCCAGGAGTTACCGACCGCTGAGCGAAGCAGATAGTTCCGTTTCTGGTGATTATGTGAAGCAAGACACCCGAAAACGGACCACGGGTGCAGGTCGGACCCGATCGAAGGCACGCCAACTCCCGCCGTCCGGGGAAAGTTCGGCGGCGCGGCGGTCCACCCAGGTGGCCCGAATGGAGTACTGTGGCGAGCCCTGGGGCCGTCCTTCCTTTCGGATGTCCGGACTCGGGAGAGGGGGCCGACGGATGGAACACGGCACTCAAAGACCGGTGATGCCGCGGTATTGCACGGGCGCCTGCTGCGCACAGTAACCGTTCGGTCACTGTGCGTGCCCAACAGGTAACCGTGCCATAACGGCGATCAAGGGCGCATGCCCGACACGCCGGTTTAACTCGGCAAGGTTGTGGCAGGCTGCACCCGGGCAGGCCACACTCGACTAGCGGAAGCAGCGACGCACGTGACGTCGGCAGGCACCACCCGGGAGGTCCCCATGCCCGAACTGCGTGTCGTGGCCGTCTCAAATGACGGCACACGACTGGTGCTCAAGGCTGCGGACAGCACGGAGTACACGCTTCCGATCGACGAGCGGCTCCGCGCGGCCGTCCGCAACGATCGCGCGCGCCTGAACCAGATCGAGATCGAGGTGGAGAGCCACCTCCGCCCCCGCGACATCCAGGCCCGCATACGGGCCGGTGCCTCCGCGGAGGAGGTCGCCCAACTCGCCGGCATCCCCGTCGACCGCGTACGCCGCTTCGAGGGACCGGTGCTCGCCGAGCGTGCGTTCATGGCCGAGCGCGCCCGCAAGACCCCCGTACGCCGTCCCGGCGAGAACGCCGGTCCGCAGCTCGGCGAGGCCGTGCAGGAGCGGCTGACCCTGCGCGGGGCCGAGAAGGAATCCGTCCAGTGGGACTCCTGGCGCCGCGACGACGGCACCTGGGAGGTCCTGCTCGTCTACCGGGTCGCGGGCGAGCCGCACTCGGCGAGCTGGACCTACGATCCGCCGCGCCGGCTGGTCGTGGCCGTGGACGACGAGGCCCGCTCCCTGATCGGCGAGTCGGAGGACCTGCCGGCGGCGCCGGAGCCGAGCTTCCCCTTCGTACCGCGGATCGCGCGCCTGCCCCGCGACCGGCCGCTGGACCGCGCCCTGGACCGGCAGCTGGAGCGGGCCGACAGCAGGCCCGCGCCCGCACCGGAACCGGAGGAGGAACGGGACACTCTCACCAGCCTGCTGGAGGCCGTCCCGAGCTTCCGCGGCGACATGGTGGTCCCGGACCGCACCGAGACCCCGGACGACAGCGAACCGGAGGCGGAGGAGCCGCCGGCCCCCGCCGCCTCGGCGGGCGCGGGCGCCGCGTACGCCGATGTCCTGATGCCGCGCACGGTGGCGGGCCACCGGGACCGCCTGACGGGCACCACCGACCGCCAGGCCGAGGCCGACGGGGTCCGCCCCGGGCGCCGTGCGGCGGTGCCCAGCTGGGACGAGATCGTCTTCGGCACCCGCCGCAAGAAGCAGGAGTAGGAACAGGAGCAGGAGTAACCGCCGCCGGGTCCTGCCCGGCGGCGGCTACGGTCCTGTCCGCCTACTGAGGGTCCGGGCCCGTGGCCACCGGGCGGGCCGGGTCGCCGGACCATTCGGACCAACTGCCCGCGTAGAGGTCGGACTCGATGCCGGCCACTTCCAGGGCGAGTACCTCATGCGCTCCGGAGACCCCAGAGCCGCAGTAGACGCCCACGGCCGTCCCCTCGGAGGCACCGAGCGCCTCGAACCGGGCGCGCAGGGCGTCCGCCGGCAGGAACCGCCCGTCCGGGCCCACGTTCTCCGTGGTCGGGGCCGACAGCGCGCCCGGGATGTGGCCGCCGACCGGGTCGATCGGTTCGACCTCGCCCCGGTAGCGCTCCCCCGCACGGGCGTCCAGGAGGACCCCCGCACGCGCGCGCAGGGCCGCCGCGTCCGCGTCCAGCAGCCCGACCGCACCCGGAGTTGGCTTGAAATCGCCCTCCGTAGGAGTCACCCGGTCGGCCGTCACCGTACCCGCGGCGGCCGTCCAGGCGGCCAAGCCGCCGTCCAGGACCCGCACGTTCGGGTGACCCGTCCAGCGCAGCAACCACCACGCGCGGGCCGCCGCCCAGCCCAGTCCGCCGTCGTACACAACGACGGGTCCGTCCGCCGGGACGCCCGCCCGCCGCATCGCCTCCCCGAAGACCTCCGGGTCCGGCAGCGGGTGGCGGCCGCCCGGCCCGGGCGGACCTGCCAGTTCGCGGTCGAGGTCGACGTACACCGCTCCGGGCAGGTGTCCTGCCTCGTAGGCGGGCCGCTGGTCGGGGCCGCCGAGCTGCCAGCGGACGTCCAGCAGCACCGGCGGGCGGGGGCCCGCCAGCTCGTTCCTCAGTTCGGCGGCGGCGAGGATCGCAGATTTCGCAGTCATGCCGGCCATCTTCCTCCCCGCCCGGCACCGGCGTAACAAGCCCGTCATCGGCGGGCCGAACCGATCCGGTCAACTCCGTGCCAGGCCCCCTCGATGCGGCGCGGTCGGGGCGCGCCGAGTCGCCGGGAGTGGAAGCATCAGCACCGGTAAGCGCCACGACGGAGGAGACGGCTGACATGACCGAGGCAGCGGAAGCAACCCGGCGCACGCCCGGTACCCCGTGCTGGGTGAGCCTCATGGTGCACGGGCTCGGGACCACCGAGGACTTCTACGCCGACCTGTTCGGCTGGGAGTACGAGCCGGGACCCGAGCAGCTCGGCCCGTACGTCCGCGCGGTGCTGGACGGCCACGAGGTGGCCGGGATCGGCGAGATGCCGCCGGACCGGCATCTTCCGGTGGCCTGGACGACGTACCTCGCCACGGACGACGCGGACGCGACCGCCGAGTCGGTCCGCGCCTGCGGCGGCACGGTCGCCGTGGGTCCGCTGGACGCCGGGATCGCGGGGCGGGTGGCGATCTGCTCCGACCCGCTGGGCGCCATCTTCGGGCTGTGGCAGGCGCAGAGCCGCATGGGCACCCGGCCGTACCGCGGGCCCGGCACCCCCGTGTGGAACGAGCTGGTCACCCAGGACACCTCGACGGTCGGGAAGTTCTACGAGCACGTCTTCGGCCACGAGGCGCAGACGCACGCCACGGCCTCCGACGACTTCGACTACCTGACCCTGCTCCTGGAGGGGCACCCCGTGGCCGCCGTGCACGGCGTCGGCCGCTCGCTGCCGCACGACCGGGGCCCGCACTGGATGGCGTACTTCGAGGTGGAGGACACCGACCTGGCGGCCGCGCGGGTCGTCGAGCTCGGCGGGCGCGTCGTCGACCCGCCCCGTGAGGGCCCGCGCGGGCGGCAGGCCACGGTCGCGGACCCGGAGGGCGCGGTCTTCGCCCTCGTGTGCTCCCGGCGCTGAGCTCAGTTGGCCCCCGGCTCCGGAGTCCGCCCGAAGTGCCGGGCGGTGGGCACGAGGGCGGCCGCGGCGGGTACCAGGAAGCAGGCCGCGGCGCACACGGCGAGGACCGGGGTGACGCCGAAGGTGTCGATGGCCGGGGCGATGAGGGCGAGGCCCACCGGGGCGAGGCCGTAGGACAGGAGGAAGTCCAGCGAGGAGACGCGGGCGAGCTTGTCCGGGGCGACCTCGCGCTGGGTGGCCGTGAACCAGGGCACGTTGAACAGCTCGATCCCGATTCCGGCCACGACGTAGGCCGCGATCACCACGGCCGGGTGGACCGGCAGCATCAGGCTCAGCGGCGCGAAGCCGTAGCAGGCCAGGCCGGCGAAGGCGCTCCAGCCCTGGGAGCGGGGCCGCCGACGGGCGGTGACCAGGGCGCCGCCGAGGGCGCCCACGGTGTAGGCGGTCATGGCCGCGGCCATGACCCACCCGGTGCCGTAGCGGTCGCGGCTGACGAGGGGCAGGGCGACGCTGGTGGCGGAGTAGCCCAGCGCGATCACGGCGGTCAGGGCGCCGAGTCCGGCGAGGAACCAGGGGTGGCGGCGGGCCTCGCGTATGCCGTCGACGAACTCGGCGCGCAGTGATGCGCGCGGGGCGGGGGCCGCCGGTCCGGCGGCCGGGGCGCCGCGGCCCGGCAGGAGGGCGGCGACCAGCCAGAGCAGGCCGATCCCCAGCAGCAGTGTCCCCACGTCGACGAACGCCGCCAGCAGCGCCGTCAGGGCGGGGCCCGCGAGGGTGGAGGTCCGTACCGCCATGGTCATGGCGGCATTGGCCTGCTGCCTGCGGTCGGCGGCGACGACCTCGGCGGTGAGCGCCTGGAAGGCGGGACGGCAGGCCCCCTGGCCCGCGCCCGCGAGGGCGGCGGCCAGGGTCATCACCAGCAGCGACCGGCCGAGGCCGAGGGCGAGGAGCGGGGCGGCGGACGCGGCCGCGAGGGCGGACCAGAGCACGACGGCCCGGCGCGCATGACGGTCGGCCAGCACCCCGCCGACGGCGACGGCGACGAGGAAGCCGGCGGTGCGGGCCGCGAGGACCAGGCCCAGGCCGGCCGCGCCGAGTTCCCGGTGCAGGACGGCGAGACCCAGGACGAAGGGCAGCGCCCAGGTCGCGAGTCCGGAGGCGGTGGTGCCCGCCCACAGGCGCAGGAAGGCGGTGTCGCGCAGGACGGAACGCACGGGCGGCGGGCCGGTCTTGGGCGTCGCGGGCGCGGGTGTGGTCGACACGGTGTGGTGCTCCTCGTTCGTCGGCAGGGTGCGGGGCGCGGCTCGGCGAACCTCGACCCGGGGGTGTTAATGAAAACGATAACCATTACAGTACCCTTCGAACGCGGCACTCCTGCCCGGTGCACGACCACGCCCACGCTCTTCCCAGACCGGAGAACCCATGCGCCACCGCACCCGGATCGGCATCCCCCTCGCACTCGCCCTGGCCCTCGCCACCACGGGCTGCTCGACCACCACCGGCGACCACGCGCCCAAGGGCGAACCCGCCGCCCGGACGGCGGCACTCGGCAGTTGCGGGCGGCAGTTCTCCTTCGACCGGCCCCCGCAGCGCGCCGTCGCCCTGGACCAGACCTCGACCGAAACCCTGCTGGAACTGGGGCTCCAGGACCGGATGGCCGGGACCGCCAACCTCAAGACGAAGATCCCCGCGCAGTACCAGGACGCCTACGCCAAGGTCCCGGTCATCGCTCCCAAGATCGCCACCAGCGAGCAACTGCGCGCGGCCACACCCGACTTCGTGGTGGCCGGCTCCACCGACCTCTATACGAAGGACCGCGCCGGCACCCGCGAGGAGCTGGCCGCCCTGGGGGTCCCCACCTTCGTCAGCGCGGTGGACTGCCCGCAGCAGAACGAGGCCGGAAAGACACCCTTCGAACTGCTCTTCTCCGACTACGAGCAGCTCGGCAAGGTCTTCGGCGGCGAGGAACGGGCCGGCCGGCTCGTCCAGGAGCAGCGCGCCGCCGTCGCCAAGGCGGGCGAGAACGCCGCCGGGGCGACCGCCCGGGGCGGGAAGCAGCCCACCGTCGTCTACCTCTACTCGGTCTTCAACGGCATGCCCTACGTCGCCGGCCGGACCGGCCTGCCCAGCGAGATGAGCCGGATCGTCGGCGCGAAGAACGCCTTCGACGACGTGGCCGAGGACTGGCCGGAGGTCTCCTGGGAGGAAATCGCCCGGCGCGACCCGGACTTCATCGTGATCGGCGATCTGAGCGAGCGCGGCCGGCCCGGCGACAGCGCCGCCGAGAAGCGGGACGCGATGTCCGCGGACCCGGTGGTCTCCAAGCTGGCGGCGGTCCGCGAGAACAGGATCATCGAGGTGCCGGGCATCGAACTGGACCCCTCCGTACGCTCCGTGCACGCCCTGGGGCTGCTGGCGGCGGGGATGAAGGACCTCGGACATGTCCGCTGACCCGGGGGTGGTGGACCTGCTGCTGCCGGCCGCCCGTGAGGTCCGGGTGAGCGCGCCGTCCGCGCCGCCGCCGGCCGGGCGGTCCGGCGTACCGGCCCGGGCGGGGCTGTTCCTCGCCGGGGTGCTCGTCCTGTTCGCCTCGGTGGCGGCGGGCACCCGTATCGGCAGCGCCGACGTGGGATGGACCGACCTCGGCCGGGTGCTCGGGGCCCGGCTGGGCCTGGCCACCGAACCGCTGCCGCCGCTCCTGGACTCGCTCGTCTGGGACCTGCGGCTGCCGCGGGTCCTGATGGCGGCCCTGGTCGGCGCCTCGCTGGCGGTCTGCGGCACCGTGCTGCAGGCCGTCACCCGCAACGCCCTGGCCGACCCGTACCTGCTCGGCGTGTCCTCAGGGGCCTCGGCCGGGGCCGTCGCCGTGGCCGTGCTGCCCCTGCCCCTGTCCGGGCCGGCCGCCGCAACCCTCGGGATCACCGGCGGCGCCCTCGTCGGTGCCCTGCTCTCCTTCGGCCTGCTGCTGGCGCTGCTGCACCGGACGGGCCTGGACTCGGTCCGCATCGTCCTCACCGGAGTGGTCGTCGGACAGCTCTTCACCGCCCTGACCTCGCTCGTCCTGATGGCCTCGGCCGACGCCGACACCACGCGCGCCCTCACCCACTGGCTGCTGGGCTCGATGGCCCCGGCCCGCTGGGACGCCGTCGTGGTCTGCGCGCTCGTCACCCCGCTGGGGCTGGCGGCCGCCTGGCTGTGCGCGAACGCCCTCGACGGCCTCGCGTTCGGCGCGGACACCGCCGCCTCGCTGGGGATCGGCGTGAGGCGCACCCGGATGCTGCTGCTCGTGGTGACAGCCGTGCTGACCTCGGTGGCCGTGGCCACCGTCGGCGCCATCGGGTTCGTCGGGCTGATCGTCCCGCATGGGGTGCGCCTGCTGGCCGGTCCGCTGCACCGGGTGCTGCTCCCCCACGCGGCGCTCGCGGGCGCGGTGTTCCTGGTGTGGACCGACGCCCTGGCGCGGGTCGCCTTCGCGCCGCGCGAGATCCCGGTCGGCGTGATCACCGCGCTGCTCGGCGTACCGCTGTTCCTCCTCGTCCTGCGCAGGCGGGGGGAGCTGTGAGGATCACCGCCGAAGACCTGAGCTGGTCGGCCTCGGGCACGCCCGTCGTCCGCGGGGTGGGCCTGGACATCGCGCCGGGCGAGACGGTCGGACTGCTCGGCCCCAACGGCTCCGGCAAGTCCTCGCTGCTGCGCTGCCTGGCCGGGCTGCGCGCGCCCGACGCGGGCACGGTGCGCTACGACGGCCGGTCGATCCGGAAGTGGAGCGCCCGCCGGATCGCCCGCCACATCGCCTTCGTGGAGCAGGATTCCGGATTCGACACCGACCTGCGCGTCGCCGACGTCGTGGGACTGGGGCGGACCCCCTTCCGCGACCGCCTGCGCGGGCCGGACGCCACCGACCGGGCGGTGGTCGCCGCCGCGCTGGACCGCGTCGGTCTCACCGCGCTCGCCGGGCGCTCCTGGAAGGGCCTGTCGGGCGGCGAGCGGCAGCGCGCCCACATCGCCCGCGCGCTCGCCCAGCAACCGTACGGTCTGCTCCTCGACGAACCCACCAACCACCTGGACGTCAAGCACCAGTGGGAGCTGATGGAACTGCTCGCCGGCACCGGGCAGACGGTGCTGGTCGCACTGCACGACCTCACCCTGGCCGCCCGCCACTGCGACCGGCTGCTGCTCATGCACCAGGGACGCCTGATCGCCTCCGGCAGCCCCGCCGCCGTCCTCACCGCCGAGCACCTCGCCCGGATCTTCGAAGTCGACGCCGAACTGGCCACCGACGCCCTGGGTCGGTCCTCGGTGTCCTACCGCGGCCCCCTGCGCACCACCACGCCCGTACCCGTACCCGCGCCTCTTCCCGTACTGCGACAAGGAACGTCATGACGAGCCACCCGACCACCGCACCCGCACCCGCCCCCGCCCCCGCCCCCGCACCGACCGTCGATGCCCTCGTCGCGGCCGTACTGGCCGGTGAACACGGCCCGCTGCCCAGCGAACTCGTGGCGACCAGCGTGTTCTGGATCCACCACGGCACCCGGCTGGCCGGCGGCGACACCACCTACCTCAACCAGTACGTCCTGGTCCGTCTCGGCGGCTCCTTCGGCGGCTGCGCCTTCGAGGCCGGCGAGATCGACCCGGCGATCTGCCGCGACGCCTCGGGCGCCCCGCTCGACGTCCTGCTGCGCGAGGCTCCGCGCCCGCTGCGGATCGCCGCCCTCGACGCGTACCTGGCCGGGCAGCGTCCGCACCGCGACGCCGGAGCGGAGCCGCTCACCCTCCCCGCGGGCACCCCCGAAGTACGCGCCCGGGCCCGCGACGCGGCCATCGCGGGGCTGCTGGACATCGGCGCGGGCGCCCGGGTCGGCCTCATCGGCGTGGTGAACCCGCTGGTCACGGCGATCCGCGAGCGGGGCGGCGTACCGCTGCCGTGCGACTTCAACCTCAGGTCCACCCAGTGGGGCGATCCCGTCACCACCGACATGCACGAGGTGCTGGAGCGTGCCGACGCCGTCGTCGCCACCGGCATGACCCTCGGCAACGGCTCCTTCGACACCGTCCTGGAACGCTGCCGCGCCCGGGGCATCCCGCTGGTCGTCTACGCGCAGAGCGGCAGCGCGGTCGCCCGGGCCTTCCTCGGCTCCGGGGTGACCGCCGTGTCCGCGGAGCCCTTCCCCTTCTCCCAGTTCAGCGCCGACCCGACGATCCTGTACCGCTACCGCACGGCGGGACGGCCGTGATCGCGCCCACCGCGCGCCGCGGCGCCGGGCACGCCTCCTGTCACCACGGCGAGATCCTCCAGGGCGTCTTCCTCGACGCCACCGGGCGCCGGTGCGCCGGCCTGGTCACCCTGCCGATGACCGGGATGGGCAGCCGGGCCGAGTTCACCCGGCGTCCTGGTACCCCGCCGGAGCAGCTCACCGTCCTGCCGGGCGACCGTACGAAGGCCGCCCGCGCGGCGGCCCTCACCGTCGAGGAATGCGCGCCGCTGCGCCGGGAGCCGCCCTGCGGAGGGGAGTTGCGGATCACCGGCGACCTCCCGGTGGGCCTCGGCATGGGCAGCTCCACCAGTGATGTCATCGCCGTCGTGCGCGCGGTCGCGGACTCCTACGGGGTGCGGCTGGCCCCCGGCACCGTCGCCCGGCTGGCGGTGCGCGCCGAACTGGCCAGCGACCCGCTCATGCTCGACGCCCGCCCGGTGCTCTTCGCCCAGCGCGAGGGGCGGGTGCTGGAGGCCCTCGGTCCCTGCCTGCCGCCCCTCGTGGTCGTGGGCTGCGCCCTGGGCGGGGGTGCGCCCGTGGACACCCTCGCCCTGCCGGTCCGTACGTACGACGAGAGCGACGTGCGCGCCTTCGAGCGGCTGCGCACGCTGTTGCGGCGGGCCGTGGCCACGGGCGACGCCGCCCTGCTGGGCCAGGTCGCGAGCGCCAGCGCGCGGCGGGGCCAACAGCTGCTGCGCCACCCGGAGTTCGACACCCTCGTCGGCATCGGGCGGCGGCTCGGGGCCCTGGGGGTCCAGATCGCGCACAGCGGTGCGGTGGCCGGTCTGCTCCTCGACCCGGCGGCCCCGGGCCTGCGCCACCGGGTCCGTGGCTGCGTACGGGCCCTGGAGAGCAACGGCATCGCCGCGACCCGGGTCTTCACGACCTTCCCGCCCGTCCCGGCCTTCCCGCCCGCTCCGACCGTCCAGCCCGTCCAGCCCGTCCCGACGACCAAGGAGTTCCCGAGTGGACCAGCACATCGCGGAGGCCATCGGCCGGCCCGACCTGATACGCCTCGACGACCGGCTCGTCTGCCTGCGCTTTGAGAGCATGAAGGTGGTCTCCGCCCTCGCGGCGGTCCGCCACCTGCTCGACACGGGGGTGGTACGGCGCGGGGACACGCTGCTGGACAGCTCCAGCGGGATCTACGCGTACGCTCTCGCGCTGGCCTGCCACCGCCACGGGATGCGCTGTCACATCGTCGGCTCGACGACCGTCGATCACACGCTGTGCGCCCAACTGGCCGTGCTCGGGGCGACGCTGGAGCGGATGGAGCCCTGCGAGGACCTGAAGCTGGACCAGAAGCGGCGGGTCGAGCGCATCCACGAGATCCTCGCGGAGCACCCCGGGTACCACTGGATGCGGCAGTACCACGACGACATCCACTACCTGGGCTACCGGGCGGTGGCCGAGCGGATCCGGCGCTCGACGGGCGGGGGCGGCGCCCTGACCCTGGTCGGCGGGGTCGGCTCGGGCGCCTCCACCGGGGCCCTCGCCCGCTACCTCCGGGAGGACTCCCCCGACGTCGAACTCGTCGGTGTGCAGCCCTTCGGGAGCGTCACCTTCGGCGCCGAGCACGTCGCCGACCCCGAGATCATCATCGCCGGGATCGGCAGCTCCATCCCCTTCGGGAACGTCAGCCACGCGTCCTACGACACGCTCCACTGGATCTCCTTCGACGCCGCGCTGGCCGGCAGCGTGGATCTGTTGCGGCGGCACGCGGTCTTCGCCGGGCTCTCCACCGGGGCCGGCTACCTCGCCGCCCGCTGGGAACGGTCCCGGGCCCCGGAACGTACGGTCGTGTTCATCGCCGCGGACACCGGCCACCGGTACGTGGACAGCGTGTACGCCCGCCACGGCGAGGCCGCCGCCGTCGACTCCCTGACCCCGCACCAGGTCACGGCCCGGGCCGAACTCGCGCTCCCCTGGTCCCGGATGCGCTGGAACCGGGCCCCGGGCGGCCGGCCGCTGCGGTGACCCCCCGGAAGGCCGGCGGAGCACCCCGCTCCGCCGGCCTTCCGGCTCTGTGCCGCCCGTACGCGGACACGGAGGCGCCGCTGCGCGCGGCGTGGGCCGCCGCCCGCCGCAGGATGTCCTCGGGCCCGCGAGCCGCACTCGGGCCGATCTGCCGTCGCGCTGTCGGCCGTCCCCGGCATCGCAGGCCTCCGCGCCCTACGCCGCCTGACCGCGCCCCGCCCGTCGGTCAGCCGCACGTGCCGGGACGGGTCACCGGCCGATTCCGCCGTCGCGGATCGCGTTCACCAGTGCGGTGACGAGATGCGCCCGCTCCGCCATCGCGTCCACCACCAGGTACTCGTGGTCGGCATGAGCACCGCCGCCGACGGCTCCCAGGCCGTCGAGCGTAGGCACCCCCAACGCGCCCGTGAAGTTGCCGTCGCTGCCGCCACCCACCGCCCTGCCCTCGATGCCCGGCAGCAGTCGCCGCGCGATCTCGAACAGCTCCGCCGACGCCGACTCCGGCATCGGGGGCCGGCCCACGGCCCCCCGGACCACGATCTCCGCCTCGTCCAGATGCGGAGCCAGTGCCGCCATGGCCGACTCGACGCGTTCCTTCTCCAGGGCCGACTCGACCCGGACATCGACCAGCACCGTCGCCTCCGCCGGAACGACGTTGTCCGAGGTTCCCGCCGACGCCACGGTCGGCGTCACCGTCGTCCCCATCTCCGGCCGGCTCAGCGCCGCGATGTCCAGCACCTGGTACGCCGCCTCGACCAGCGCGTTCACCCCGGCCTCCGGCTCCAGCCCCGCATGGGCCGCCCGCCCCCTGACGAGCACCTCGAACGTGCCGCACCCCTTGCGACCCGTCTTCAGGCCCCCGCCGTCGGCCGCGCCCTCGAACACCAGCACCGCGCCGCAGGCACGGGCCCGCTCCTCGATCAGGGCCCGGGAGGAACCGGAACCGACCTCCTCGTCGGCGGTCACCAGAACCTCCACGCCCGACAGGTCGTCCAGCGCCGCCAGGCCGTGAATCGCCTGGACCAGACCGCCGAGCATGTCGAAGACCCCAGGGCCCGTCGCGTGCCCGCCCTCCACCCGGAAGGGGCGGCGCCCCAGCGTGCCGAGCGGGAAGACCGTGTCATGGTGACCGAGGATCAGCACCCGGGGATCACCTCCGCCCGACCAGTGCACGTGCGGCCCGGCCTGACTCGCCACCAGGACGGCCCGCCCACCCAGCCGGTTCTCGATGACCGCCGCCACGGCGTGGGCCGACGCGTTCAGGGCATCGAGGTCACGCGACGGGGACTCGACCTCGACGAGCGTACGCAAGTCTTCGAGCATCGCGTCAACACGCACAGCAGTGCTCTGGTACATCCTCATGCCCTCACGATACGGGGCACGCCCGGCGGGCCCCGGAAGCGCAGAAGCCTGGTTGCGCGCAGGGTCTAGGACTGGGCCAGTTCGCGCACGGTGGCCATGTCGCTGAAGGGGAGCAGCTCCTCGCCGACGATCTGGTGCGGTTCGCTGCCCTTGCCGGCGATCAGGACCGTGTCGTCGGGGCCCGCCGCGGACAGGGCGAACGCGATCGCCCGGCGGCGGTCGGCGTAGCGCCGGAAGGGGGTGCCGGTCGCCGTGAGGCCGGGCGAGACCTGGTCCAGGATGGCCTCGGGGTCCTCGTTGCGGGGGTTGTCCGAGGTCAGGACACAGAGGTCGGAATGGGTCCCGGCGATCTGGCCCATCTCGGCCCGTTTGGTGGTGTCGCGGTCCCCGCCGCAGCCGAAGACCGTGATCACCCGGCCGCGGGCGAAGCCCCGGATGGTGGTCAGGACCTTCTCCAGGGAGTCCGGCGAGTGGGCATAGTCCACGATCACGGAGGTGCCCAGCGGGGTCCGGAAGCGTTCCAGCCGGCCCGGGACCGGCGGCATCCGGTCGAGCGCGTCGACCAGGGGGCCCAGCTCGTGCCCCAGCACGTGGCAGGCCGCCACCGTGGCCAGCGCGTTGGCCACCGAGAACCGGCCGGGGACGGGGATCGAAGCCGGGTAGGCGCGTCCGGCGTGCTGGAGGGTGAACCGCGTGCCCGAGGCACTCACCTCAAGGTCGGTGGCCCGGTAGTCGGCCGGGCGGTCCAGGGCGTACGTGGTCACCGCACCCGGCATCATCGACACGATGGACGCGCCCACCGGATCGTCGGCGTTGACCACCGCACGCCGGCACAGGCCCTGGAAGAGCCGCAGCTTGGCGTCCCGGTAGTCCGCCATCGTCCCGTGGTCGTCCAGGTGGTCCTGCGTGAGGTTGGTGAAGACCCCGACGTCGATGAACGTACGGTCCACCCGGTGCGTCAGCAGCGCCATCGAGGTGGCCTCCAGCACCACGCCGGCGGCCCCGCGGTCGCGCATGTACCCCAACAGGTACTGCAGATCGGGAGATTCCGGCGTGGTCAGCACCGAGGGCGGCATGGGGATCGGCTCATCGCCGATCCTGCTGCCGGCGGTGCCGATCACCCCCACCCTGGCGCCCTCGGCGATCCGCAGGACGGACTCGACCATGTACGAGACGGAGGTCTTCCCGTTGGTGCCGGTGATCGCCACCATGTCCATCTGCCTCCCGGGCTCGCCGAAGTAGCGGGAGGTCACCACCGCGGCGGCCGTCCGCGTGTCGGGTACCCGGACGGCACAGGTGCCCGGGGGCCATACCGCGGCCGGCAGGGCGGGCTCACTGCCGTCGACGAGTACGGCGGCGGCGCCCCGGGCCAGGGCGGGCGAGACGGAGGCGGGGCCGCCCTCCCGGTGTCCGGGTACGGCGATGAAGAGCGAGCCCGGCATCACCCGGTCGGCGTCGAAGGTGGTTCCCGCGGTGATCAGCGTCGTGTCCGGATCACCCTGGAGGACGTGGTGCTCCTGCCCGGCCAGCAATTCGCTCAGCTTCACAATGATCCCTTCGAGGGGGCTCGGGCCCGGGCGTGCGGCCGTAGCCAGGCGGCAGCGCCGGCGGCATGCCGGGAAGCTGCTGTGGTGATGTGGAGCGGAGGAGCCGGAGGCGCGAAGCGCTAGCCGTGGCCGTGCAGGGCCGTACGGCGCGTCTTGGGCGCTACGGCGAGGGCCTCGCCGGCCGGGTCGACGACGGTCGCAACCCCGGCGGCCGGGCGCATCCCGAAGGCGGCCTGCTGCAGGCACTGCCTTGAGGAACGTGTGCGACCCATGGGCCGAGTGTACGGCCCACCCGCCGGCCCGACGGCCGGGTACGAGGGCGGCGGAGCGCGCGGTGCGGCGCACCCGGACCCGGTTTCCACTCCTGGAGATCAATGTCGTGCCGCGGGAGACCCCTCTCCGGCTCACGGCACCGTGAACCAGCAGACATCGCCGGAGTCGGGCAATCGGGAATGCGGCTCAGCCTCCGCGGCGATCCGCATCAAGACCTCGGCCTTGTCCGCCCTCCACTGCAGGAACGGCTCGCGTGTCGACTCCGTCAGATCGCCCGCTCGCGCTCCGGCGTCATACAGATCGCCGACGATCCGCAGGAGCAGCCCCAGTTGCGCCTCGAACGAGGCGCCGCGTCCGAGCAGACTGCCCACCGACCCGCTGACGACGGAGAACCCGAGCCAGTCGTCGTGCGCGTACTGGATCAGGTATTCGAGCTCTCGGCGATACGCTTCCTGCTGCACCATGACCATGGCCGCTCCACCGGATCTGCTGAACGGGCGATGGATCACGGTCACCTTCGGGTCGTCCGACAGCTCCCCCTGCTCGCCGGGCCGAACGCCGCCGCCCTCCGCGATCCGCAGCACCAACCTGCGGCTCCTCGGGCTCGGACCGGTCTGTGTCGTGGATGCTGCCGGCCCTCGGCACGGGGCGCTCCGCCGTCCGCGGCCAGGTGGGCTTCGGCACCCGGCCCATCGCGCCCGGATGAACGGACACGGACCGGCCCGTCAGGCGTGGTTGACCGGGAGGACGTCCGGGGAGAGGGCGCCGGCCTGGGCCGCGGCCGAGGTCATGCGGCGGCGGTGGTGGCGGCGGCAGAGGACCTCGTAACCGATCTCCTCCGCCGGACGGTTCACGTCGCCGACCACCACCTGGGCGCCCTCGACCACCATCTCCCCGCCCACCGTACGGGCGTTGTGCGTGGCGCGGGCCCCGCACCAGCACAGGGCCTCCACCTGGAGCTGCTCCAGGCGGTCCGCCAGCTCGATCAGGCGCTGCGAGCCGGGGAAGAGTTTGGTGCGGAAGTCCGTGGTGATACCGAAGGCGAAGACGTCCAGGCCGAGGTCGTCCACGATGCGCGCGAGCTGGTCGATCTGCTCGGGGGCGAGGAACTGGGCCTCGTCCACGATCACGTAGTCCGCCCTGCCGCCCTTCGACAGCTGGGCGACCAGATACGCGTACAGATCCATGCCCTCCGGCGCCTCGACCGCCTCCGTCACCAGACCCAGCCGCGACGACAGCTTGCCCTCGCCCGCCCGGTCGTCACGAGTGAAGATCACGCCCTGGAGTCCCCGCGCGTCACGGTTGTGCGCGATCTGGAGCGCCAGAGTGCTCTTTCTCGACCATCCTCCAACTCAGGTCAGGTCACTTCCATGACACTGCGCCATGCCCCGCTTCACCCACTCCCTGAGCCTCGGCGAGCATGCCTGGCGGCAAGGCCCTGAACGCGGCAGACGGCCTCCAGGGTGCAACGCCGTTCGGGCCTCGTGCCCACGCAGCGGGTGGTGGCGCGGCGGGAGCAGCGGGGTGTTCCCCCAGGTCTGCCCGAAGGGACATGTCCCCAGACGGCTTTCGCGGGTAAGCAGGTGTACGTCCCGCCGCATCCCCGAAAGGCATGCCCCATGCGTATCCCCGCCCGCGACAAGACAACAGCCGATGCCTCCAAGGACAGCTCGGCCCCGTCCCGGCAGGCGCGTCCGGGCGAGGAGCGGGCCTCCGCCGCTCCCGCGGCGGCGACGCTGTCGGCGCTCCAGCGGTCCGTCGGCAACGCGGCGGTGGCGCGCATGCTCGCGGCGGGCCACAGCGCCGGCCCCGGGCATGAGGACGCACCGGTCCAGCGGGCGACCGCGCACCAGGTGCTCCGGTCGCCCGGGCGGCCGCTCGACGCACCCCTGCGCGAGGAGATGGAGAACCGGCTCGGCGCCGACTTCTCCGACGTACGGGTCCACTCCGATCCCCTCGCGCAGCGGTCCGCGGCCGAGATCGGGGCCCGGGCGTACACCTCGGGCAGCCATGTGGTCGTCACGGACGGCGGGAAGGACAAGCACACCCTCGCCCACGAGCTCACCCATGTCATCCAGCAGCGGCAGGGGCCGGTCGCGGGCACGGACACAGGCCACGGGCTGCGGGTCAGCGACCCCGGCGACCGCTTCGAGCGGGAGGCCGAGGCCAACGCGAGCCGGGTCATGGCCGCGCCCGCACCCGACGTACAGCGTGCCGCCTGCGAGGGGCACGGCACGCACGCGCCGGTGTCCGGTGAGCGGGCCGTCGTCCAGCGCAAAGGGCCCGAGGAGCTCGGCTCCACGCTGCCGGCCGACCCGCCGCGTGCCGGAGGGATGTTCGGCCGGTTCATGGCGAAGACCCGCACGATGCAGGCGCCGCCGGACGACCTGGTGGCGCGGGTGCGGGCGGGCATCGCCGCATACGACAACGATCCCAACCGCGACCCCATGCACTGCATGATGGCGCTGACGGACCTCACGCAGGAGTTCGCCCCGGCCGAGGAGGACGCGGCCGCGGCCGTCAAGCCCTGGCTGTCCGCCGCGCTCAAGGTCGTCAAGGACGAGCTGGTGCTGGTGAACGACCAGCTCGTCCGCGACAACGAGTTCCCCGACGCGGCGCGGGAGCCGTTCGAGGCGATGACCGAAAAGGGCATGCTGTGGCAGCAGGAGCAGTGGGCCGACAGCGCGGCCGCGTTCCAGATGCACGGGGCCAGCTACTTCCGCGAACTGTCGGAGCTCAACCGGGCCGGGATGACCAAGGAGATCGCCGACGGCCGGGGTGACCGGAACTGGGTCGCCGACGTGAAGACCAAGCTGACGGCCGAGCTCCAGCAGAGCGTGCTGTGCCACTACACGGGCAGGTCACGGGCCGAGACGATGCTCGCCCAGAACCAGATGAAGTCCAAGACCGAGCTACTCAGGGCGAACCCCGACGCGCCGAACAACTCGGAGGCGTACGACAAGCACGTCCTGGCCAACGAGGGCTTCGTCTTCTTCTTCCTGGAAGTGAAGGACAGCCCGTTCCGCGAGACGCGGTTCGGCGGCGATGAGCCGGCCCGGATCCAGATCCCCCTCGCCAAATCCCCCCTGATGAACGAGGGCTGGCTGATGCTCAGCGACTTCGCGCAGCGCGAGTACCCCACCGTGCGCGCCAAGCCCGAGGACCCGGCGCAGACGCAGGGCAGGCTGGGGACCCGCGAGGAGAGCTTCTCGCCCGAGTTCTCCCTGCCGGTGCGGAAGTTCGACATCGGGGCGGGGGCGGCGGCCGACTCGCTGGACATGGAGCAGGTCATGGAGGCGATGCAGAACGAGAAGGACCCGGAGCGCAGGACGCAGGTCCTCTTCACCACGACCCAGGCGCTGTCGGACCCGCACAGCACCATGACCTACGGTTCCGGCACGCAGGAGCAGGTCCATCCGGAGCGGCTGCGGTCCAACACCCTGATGGGCCGGGACATCGTGCCGGGTCTGGTGGAGCGGGCGGTCGTGGAGATCCAGCGCCTCGGAGAGGTGAACCCGCAGCTCGCGGACCGGCTCAAGGCGATGTCCGGCGCCGATCTGATGCGTTTTCTCCTCAAGGACCTGCTGCGGCCGCAGGCGATGCTGCCGAACACGGTCGACCTCAGCGCCGCCGAGGTGCTCCTGGCCTCCGGTCAGAAGGTGGGAGTCCCCACGCACTGACCGGAGCCCAGGACCTAGTCGAGATCAAGCCATCTTTTCTGGCTCGGTCAACTCTTGCCCAGCGGCCCCGAGTTCACTGCTCTGGGGCCGCCGGGATGAGAACGTACGGTCGAAGAACGGGCACCTGAACGGTCGCCGGAGTACCGATTTCCGGACGATGCGGCAAAGGCGCCCTTTGCCCTGCCGCACGACCTGACCGACGATGGCTGTTCCGCTTGGGTCACCTGAGGTCGCTCAGCACACCGCTCACGTTGAGCACCTCGTGGCACTCCTGCGCCTGCCGACCGGTGGCAGGGGTGCCCGGCTTCGCGCAGGTCACCTGGACGGTCACAGTCTGACTTTCGGTGATGCTGATGGGGGTGACCCAGTGGTAGTCCTGGTTGCGGAACGTCTCCAGCGCGATCGTGGTGATCTTGCGGTCACCGAAGCTGATGGTCACCACCCCCTCGTCGCCCTGGAAGTTGGCGACAACGATGTCCGTGATCCCGAACGCCTTGCCAGCGGGCACCGTGTAGGCGCCGGTCTCGGTCTGCCCGCCGCCCGTCTGCAGGTCGATGGTGGCCGAGCTCTGCTGCCCTCCGGCGCCGCCGCCGCCGGACCCGGACCCGGCTCCGGCACCCGCCCCGGCTCCCGCACCGCCACCGCCCGTCCCGGGCTGGGGGCTCTTGCCTCCGCCGCCCGGCTGGTTGCCGCCGCCGGCCCCCGGGATCTGCCCGTTCGCGTCCGCAGCGGGCGCGGGCCTGTTCTGGACCGCCTGGTCGGCGGCCTCCTTGGCCGTGCTGCGCACGGCCGGGCGCACCAGCATGAACCAGGCGAGCAGCAGCGCGAGCAGCGCGGCCAGTACCGCGAGCAGCCAGGTCGGGAAGATCGGGATCTGGACGAACTCCACCTCGAGCGGGGCCCGGACGGCGCCCGGCTCCTGCCGCTCCTTGCCGTCCTCGCCGTCACCCTCACCCGTTTCGGCCACCTCGACGGTGAACGGCCAGGTGACCGGGGATCCGAACCACACCGGCTTGCCGGTGCGGACCTTCAGCACCACCTCCGCCGACTCCCCCGGTTCCAGCTTCAGTGCCGCGGGAGCGAAGTCGAACTTCAGCTCCTCACCCGGCTGCGCGGGCGTGAATCCGAGCCGTACGGGGGCGTTGCCCTCGTTGCGCACGGCCAGTCGATAGCGCCCTCGCAGCCAGCCGCGGCGGCGTTTGGGAGCGCTCTCTGCGCGGAGTTCCCGGAACTCCTCGATGTGCACGGTGGTCTCGGGGACCCGCACGGACTCGGGGTGCTCGGTGGGCAGCACGCGCACGGCGAGCGGCACATCACCCGCCCTCACCTGCGACGAACGCGGCGGGGCCAGGTGGATCGTCACCGTTTCCGAGGTGCCGGGGTAGAGGGAGACGCGCTCGGGTTCCACCGTGGTCCACGCAGCGCAGTCGCCGACGACCTCCAGGCGGTACGCCTCGACGATGTCGCTGTCGTTGCGGACGGTCAGGCTGGTGGATGCGGTACCGCCCGGCGTCACCGATACCGGCGGGATGTCGAGGTCGGGCGCGCCAGGGCTGGAAGAGGCTGCTGGGGATATCACCCCTCGACGCTAGGGCGACGCCCCGGCCACTTCCAAGGGCGTGAGGGCAACGCTCCGGGCAGCCCCGATGCCCCCGCGGACTGTCCTCAACTCCTCGCACCCAAACACCTGTTGACCCCTGTTGACCATCCCTCCCCATCCGCGTCCCGACGTACGCATCACGGAACAGGTACGACACATGCCCCAGCCTGAGAACAACGGACCCGCCCCCTCATCCGGCGCCGGCCAACGGGTCACCGTGGCCGTGTACGCATCTGACCCGATCCTGCGCGTCGGGGTCGTCCACCAGCTGCGCCAGCGACCGGAGATCGAGCTCGTCGACGACTCCGGCGCCGACGGCGCGCAGGTGTCGCTCGTGACCGTGGACAGCGTGGACGAGGAGACGGCCGCCCTGCTGTACCGGCTGCGGCACAACTCCGACACGCGCACCGGGCTCGTGGTCGGCACGTTCGAATCCGGGGACGCGCTCCAGCGCGCCATCGATTGCGGGGTCACCGCGGTGCTGCGACGCTCCGAGGCGGACCAGGACCGGCTCCTGCGGCTGGTCCTGGCGATAGCGAACGGCGAGGGCGTGCTGCCCGGTGACCTGCTCGCGAAGCTCCTCGACCACGTCGGCAGTCTCCAGCGTTCGGCGCTCGACCCGCGCGCGGTGTCCCTGTCCACGCTGACCCCGCGCGAGGCGGACATGCTGCGCCTGGTGTCAGAGGGCCTGGACACCTCGGAGATCGCGCACAAGACCTCGTACTCCGAACGGACCGTCAAGAACGTGCTGCACGAGGTCATCACCCGGCTGCAACTGCGCAACCGCACGCATGCGGTCGGCTACGCCCTGCGCAACGGGCTGATCTGACCGCACGGCGGGCCTGGCAGCCGGCCGGGCGGGCGGGCGGGCCCCGCCGCCACTGCCCGAAAGCGCACCCGGTGCTTCCCCCGGGTCCGGCCCCGCGGCCCTGCCGGTCCGCACGTGCGGGGCCGCAGGGTGGAGGGGTCATACGTAGATGCTGCACCGGACGGTGAGGTGGACCCTGATGGGCACGGGTGGATCCGGCGGTCGGCAACCCCGCTGGGGGAGAGTCGGCGCGTCGCTGCTGCTGGTGGTCCCCCTGCTCGCGGTGACGGCGGCCACCGGCCCCGGCAACGCCGAGGCACGCACCCTCGCGGCCGACGCCGGTGACAGCCGGGTCGCGTACGCCGGTACGCGGCACCGCAGCCTGGGCGGGGTGGCGACCGGCACGTCCAGCACCCCGCTGTTCGGCGAGGGACCGGCCCACCAGGACCTCCAGCCGGCCGCGTTGGGCGACCAGTTGGTCTTCGCCAGTCGCCGCGACGAGCGGACCCCGCAGGTCTACCTGCGGTCCGCGGACGATTCGGTGCGCCGCCTGACCAGCGGCCTCGACGTGGCGAACCCCCGGCTGACCCCCGACGGCCGGACGGTCGTCTTCGACTCGGCGCCGCCCGCCGGGTCCGGTGGCACCCAGCGCGACCTGTGGCAGGTGCGCACCGACGGCACCCGCCTCACCCGGCTGACCGACACCCCCGCGAACGAGGAGCACCCCACGGTCTCGCCGGAGGGCGGGCGCCTGGCGTACTCCAGCGACGAGGACCGGGCCGCCGGACGGCAGGTCTACGTACGCCCCCTGCGGGGCGGCGCCGCCACCCGCGTCACCGACCCCGCCAACGGCGCGGCCACCGAGCCCGTGTGGAACCCGAAGGACGTCGCGGCGAACCGGGACGTCATCGCCTACACCGCCACCGGATCCGCCGGGCCCCGTCTGCGGTGGACCGACGGGCGCGGCGACGGGCCGCTGCTGGCGGGCGCCCAGGCTGGCTGGCGTACCCGCGGGGCAGCGTGGCTGCCCGACGGGGACGGAGTGCTCTTCCTCAGCCCGGACCGCACCTGTGACTGCGAGGGCGACTGGGACCACGTCTTCCGGGTACCCGCGCACTCGGCGAACACCCCCCAGGTGGTGCTCAGCGAGGACCGCGAGGTCGGCCCGCCCACCTGGCTCGGTCCGCTGAACGGCGGCGGCGTGGTGGTCGAGCGCACCTCGGCCGCCGGGCCGCACGTGGTGACCCTGCAGGACGCCCGGATGGACGGCTCCGACCCCCGTGACCTCGGCCTGACCATCCTCAAGGAGGACCCGGCGGCCGACACCAACACCGACCCCACCAAGGACCCGCTGTTCCAGCCCGCCCCCGGGTTCGACCCGTGGACCGAGCGGCAGAACTACACGCCCGACGGGCGCAGGATCGTGGTGACCCGCTTCGAGGACACGCCCGACGGCCGGATCGAACGGATCTGGATCGCGGACGCCGACGGCTCCCGCGCGGCGCCCCTGCCGCTCGCCGGCCGCGGCCCCAAGGACCGGGACACCGACCCGACGTTCTCCCCCGACGGCAAGTCCCTCGCCTTCACCCGGACCTCGCCCGGCGGCGCCGCGGGCCCGTCGCGCATCCTGATCGCGGACGCCACCACCGGCGCGATCCGCGGGGAGGTCACCCCGCCCGCGGGCCAGCCGAAGGGCGGCGACGCCCAGCCCACGTGGTCCTCCGACGGCACGACCCTGGCCTTCACCCGCAACCTCGTGATCAACGGCGGCGGCGGCAACAAGCACATCTGGACCGTGCCCGTGAACCGGCTCGACCAGCAGCGCGACCTGAGCGCCACCGTCTGCTTCGGTGCCTGCGAAGTCATCGACGACAGCCCGGCCTTCTCACCGGACGGCGCCACCCTTGCCTTCAACCGCAAGAACGGCGGCGGCCGCGTCGACGAGCGCAGCGGCATCCTGCTCGCCGCAACGGCGGGCGGCACCTGCCGGGTCCTGCTGCCCGACGCCGCCCGCGACGTCCCCGGAGCCTGCGGCCGGGAACTGCCCGAACCCACGGACAAGGGACCCTTCCAGCCTCGCGACGCCGCCTGGACCGCCGACGGCAAGAGCCTGGTACTCAGCGCCCGCGGCTCCCGCGCCCCCAATAGCCCGGAGAAGCTGAAACTGGTGGACGTGGCCTCCGGCGCCCACAACCTGCTCGTCACCGGCCTGCCGGGCCGCCAGAAGGAACCCAGCGTGCAGCAGTCCGTGGACCTCGCGGTCCAGGCACCGGACAAGGCCGCGCCGCTCACCGTCGGCGGCTCCGCCACCGTCCGGGTCGACGTCGTCAACCACGGCCCGGCGGCCTCACCCGGCACCCGGCTGACCGTCGCGCCCCCGCCCGGCGTGAGCGTCACCGCGCTCACCGCACCCGGCGCCACCTGTGACCCGGCGACACTGACCTGCGCCCTGGGCGTGGTGCCCCCCGGCACCACCGTCCCGGTGACCGTCACCCTCACCGGCGTCACCCCCGGCGACCAGCCCGTGAACTGGTCGGTCACCGGCACCGTCCTCGACCCCCGTCCCAGCGACAACGCCGACCGGACCGTGGTGCCGGTACGCGAGGCACCCGTACCCCCGAAGCCGACCCCCACCCCGCCGACGCCGACCCCGACGACTCCGACCCCGACGACTCCGACCCCGACGACGCCCGCGCCGCAGCCTGAGCCGCCCGCACCCGCGGCGGGCCCCGGAGTGCGCGTCACCGCGCAGCCCAACCCCGGCTACGTGGGCGGCCGCGTCGTCATCACGTACACGGTCCGCAACGGCCGCAACGCCCTGGCCACCGGCCTGCGGCTGCGCATCGGCCTCCCCGAAGGCGTGCCCCACAACGGGCCCCCGCCGGGCTGCGACCAGACCTGGGTGTGCGCGCTGCCAGACCTGGCACCGGGCGCCCGGACCGTCCTCCAGGTCGTCCTCAACCCCGACAAGGCGCTCACCGGCCGGGTGACCGGCAACCTCACCACGACCGGCACCGACGCCGACCCCGGCGACAACACCGCCGAGCAGCAGCTGCGCATCCTCCAGCCGCGCATCGTCGCCGTGCCGCCGATCGGCAAGCCCGGCTTCGTCACCTCGGTGCGCGGCGAGGACTTCCCGCCCGGCGTGCCGGTGCGGTTCACGTGGAAGCCGGGCATCACGGCGGCGGCGGCACCGACCGTCCCGCGGCCCGACGGCACGTTCATCGGCCAGCTGCTGATCCTCGCCAAGGACCAGACCGGCCCCCGCGTCATCATCGCGAGCGGCCCCGGCTTCTCCCCGGTGCAGACCGACTTCCTCGTGGTCAACGGCACCGTGCAGCCGCCGGGCGAGGTGACCCGCCGGTGATCCACGAGGTCGACGAGGGGCTGCGCCGGCTGCTGGCGGAGTCCGGTCTGGAGGCGTCGGGCGTCGAGGTGGTGTTCGACGCGCCGACGCGTGACTGGGCGGCGCGCCGCAGCGCGCCCACGGTCTGCGTGTTCCTGTACGACATCCGCGAGGACCACACCCGGCGCGGCAGCGGCGCGGGCGAGGTGTACGACGCGGACGGGTTCGTCGTCGCGCGCCGCACCCCGCCCCGCTGGTTCGAGCTGACGTACCTGGTCACCGCGTGGGCGAGCAGACCGCAGGACGAGCACCGGCTGCTCTCCCAGGTACTGGCCGTCCTCGTGTCCACCGACACGCTGCCCCCGCGGCTGCTCGGTGGCACGCTCGCCGAACTCGGCCTGCTCGTGGACGTGGACGCGGGGGGCACCGGGATGGACGCACCGGCCGCCTCCGACGTGTGGTCGGCGCTGGGCGGCGAGCTGAAGCCGTCGCTGGGGCTGCGCGTGAAGGCACCGCTGGCAGGCATCAGCAGGGTCACGGCCCCGCCGGTCACCGAGGGGCTCGTCGTGCGCTCCGTACCGCAGGCCGAGCCCGACGAGACCGACAACGCGCGCCGGTTGCGCTACGTCGAGCTGGGCGAGCCGGGACCGGAGGGCTTCGGCGGCTCCCGGGAACGGCCGAAGGCTCCCGCGCGCCGCCGACGAGGAGAACGGCAGCCGTGACGCAGACCATCCAGCCGATGGCCGCGCCCGCGACCCCGGCCGACACGACCCCGTACCTCTGGACACGGCTCCAGATCGTCGAGGAGCGGGTGCGCCAGGCCGTGGCGCTGCGGCGCGCCGTCGATCCCGACCCGGACGACCCCTACCGGGGCCAGTACCTCACCCCCGATGCGGTCGCCCGCATCCTGGACGCCCGGCACGACCCCGGCCTGCCCGCGCTCGCACCGGCCGGCCCCCCGCCCGGCTCGCCGCTCGAGGTCCTCGCCACGCGCTTCGCGCTGACGCCGCTCGACCTGGACCTGCTCCTGGTCGCCCTGGCGCCCGACCTGGACGCCCGCTTCGAACAGCTCTACGGCTACCTCAACGACGACCTGACCCGCCGTCGGCCCACCGTCGGCCTCGCCCTCGAACTGTGCGGCCGCACCGGGGCGGCGGCCGCGCGGTTCCGGCTCTCCCCCACCGCGCCGCTCGTCGCGGGCGGTCTGCTGGAGGTCACCGAGCCCGAACGGCCGCCCCTGTCCCGGGTGCTGGCCGTCCCGGACCGGGTCACCGCCCACCTCCTGGGCGACACCTCGCCCGACCCGCGGCTGGCCGACGTGCTCGGCGAGGCCGCCGACGACCCGGCCGTCGACCCGGCCGAGCTGCACCGGGCCGTCGCCGCGGCCGGCAGCGGCACCGGCCACGTCCACCTGCGGACCCGCGGCGGCGATCCCGTCGGCCTGGCCGCCGCCGCGCTGCGCGCGTGCGGGCTGAGCCCCCTGGCCCTGGACGCGGCGGCGCTGGCCCACCACGCCCGTACCGTGCCCGAACTCGCCCGCGCCGCCGCCCGCGAGGCCGGCCTGACGGGCGCCGGGGTACTGCTCGGGCCGCTGGAGGAACTGCCCGACAAGCCCGATGAGCGGGCCCGCGTCCTGCGCACGCTGTGCACGGTGCTGCGCGGCATCCCCCTGTTCACGTACGGGACGGGCGGCTGGGAGCCCGCCTGGGCGGCCGACACCCCCGTCACCCTGACGGTGGCGGCCCCCGACCCCGGCCGGCACGTCACCCGCTGGCGGCACGCGCTGGAGCGGGCCGCCGGGGAGCACGGCGCGGCAGGGGACGCCGACGCCCTCGCCCGCTCGGTGTCCGCGCACCGGCTCGACGCCGGGCAGCTGCGCCGCGCCGCCGACACCGCGGTGCGCACGGCCTCGCTCGACGGCCGCCCGGTCTCCCCCGGCGACCTGCGCACCGCCGTACGGGCCCAGAACGGCGCGGGGCTCGCCCGCCTCGCCCGCCGGGTGGAGCCCGCGGTGGGCTGGGACGACCTGGTGCTGCCCGCCCCCACCCACCGCAGCCTGCGCGAACTCGCCGTACGCGCCCGCCACCGCGACCAGGTGCTCGGGCAGTGGGGCATGCGGCCGGGTGGCGGGCGCGGGCGCGGGGTGATCGCGCTGTTCGCGGGTTCCTCCGGCACCGGCAAGACCATGTCCGCCGAGGTCGTGGCCGCCGATCTGGGCATGGACCTGTACGTGGTGGACCTGTCCACGGTCGTCGACAAGTACGTCGGCGAGACCGAGAAGAACCTGGAGCGGATCTTCACCGAGGCGTCGGCCGTCAACGCGGTGCTGCTGTTCGACGAGGCCGACGCGATCTTCGGCAAGCGCTCGGAGGTCAAGGACGCCCACGACAAGCACGCCAACATGGAGTCGGCCTACCTGCTCCAGCGGATGGAGTCCTTCGACGGCATCGCCATCCTGACCACCAACCTGCGGGCCAACCTCGACGAGGCGTTCACCCGCCGCCTGGACGTGATCGCGGACTTCCCCGTGCCCGACGCCACCCAGCGCCTGGCCCTGTGGGAGCGGTGCCTGGGCGACCGGCTGCCCCGGGCCGGCGACCTCGATCTCGCCTTCTGCGCGGACCGGTTCGAACTGGCCGGAGGCTCGATCCGGGCCTGCGCGGTGACCGCCGCCTACTCCGCGGCCGCATCGGGCGAGCCGCTGACCATGCCCCAGGTGGTGACGGCGGTCGCCCAGGAGTACCGCAAGCTCGGCCGCCTGCTCCTGGAGGGCGAGTTCGGACCGTACGTGGACCAGGTCACGCACGTGTGAGCCGGGCGGCGGCGGACGGGCCGGGTGTGCTGCCTGGCAGGTCCGGCGGGGGCGACCGGGAGGGCAGCGCACTTGCCCCCGGCCAGGTCCGAACGCCCCTGCCGCCGGCGACGGCCGCCGGAAAGGCTGTGGACAGACCTGAAATGCAGCACAGCGCAGCGCAACGCAGCACAGCACAGCCAGAGCGAAGGAGCGAGCATGCCGACGTACCTCACCCCGGGCGTGTACGTGGAGGAGGTGCAGTCCGGTGCTCGCCCGATCGAAGGGGTCGGCACCGCCGTCGCCGCGTTCGTCGGGTTCGCCCAGAGCGGCCCGTTCCACGAGCCCACGCTGGTCACCAACTGGGACCAGTACAGCCAGCACTTCGGCGGCTTCACCGAGGGCACCTATCTGGCCCACGCGGTCTACGGGTACTTCGCCAACGGCGGCGGCGCCGCGTACGTCGTCCGCATCGGCGGGTCCGGCCAGGACGCCTCCGCCCCGGCCGCCGCGGGCGGCCGCCCCCAGACCCGCGCGGTGGAGCCGGCCGAGCTCGGCGGCTTCCTGGTCGCGGCCCGGCCAGGTGTCACCGGCGTGTCCGTGGAGATCGCCGACGCGGACGGCGAGAACCCGCCCGAGGACCGCTTCAAGGTCCTGGTCCGCCAGGGCGAGCAGGTGGCCGAAACCTACGAGGTGTCCGCCCGCAAGAACGTCAAGGGCTACCTCGTCACCCAGGCCCGCGCCTCGAAGCTGATCGAGGTCACCGAGCAGCGTGGCGCCATCCAGACCCGGCCCGCCACCCAGACCGTGGCCCTGCCCGACGCCCCGGACGGGCCCGCTCCGGCCGGCCAGGGCGAGGTGTCCCGGCTCGACCCGGCCGAGTACGTCGGTGACGCGGCCGCCCGTACCGGGTTTGCCGGCCTGGAGACCATCGACGAGATCACCATGGTCGCGGTGCCGGACCTGATGAGCGCCTACCAGCGCGGCGACATCGACGCCGAAGGCGTACGCACCGTGCAGCTCGCGGTGATCTCGCACTGCGAGCAGATGGGCGACCGGGTGGCCGTCCTGGACACCCCGCCCGGGCTCTCCGCGCAGCAGGTGCGTACCTGGCGCAACAACGAGGCGGGCTACGACTCCCGCTACGCCACCCTCTACTACCCGTGGGTGCGGGTCTTCGACCCGGCCGCCGGGCGCAACACGACCGTCCCGCCGAGCGGCCACATCGCCGGTGTGTGGGCGCGTAGCGACGCCGAGCGCGGTGTGCACAAGGCTCCCGCCAACGAGGTGATCCGCGGTGCGGTGGACCTGGAACTGCGCCTGAGCAAGGGCGAGCAGGACCTGCTCAACCCGATCGGCGTGAACTGCGTACGGGCCTTCCCCGGCCGGGGCATCCGGATCTGGGGCGCCCGCACCCTCTCCTCCGATCCGGCCTGGCGCTACCTGAACGTGCGCCGCCTGTTCAACTACCTGGAGGAGTCCATCCTCCTGGGCACCCAGTGGGTGGTCTTCGAGCCGAACGACGACCGGCTCTGGTCGAGCATCCGGCGCAACGTCACCGCGTTCCTCACCGAGGAGTGGCGTCGTGGCGCGCTGTTCGGCCGCACAGCGGCGGAGGCGTTCTACGTCAAGTGCGACCGGGACAACAACCCGCAGGAGTCGATCGACCAGGGCCGCGTGGTCTGCGAGATCGGTGTCTCGCCGGTCAAGCCCGCCGAGTTCGTGGTGTTCCGGCTGGCCCAGTTCTCCGACAGCACCAGCCTCGTCGACGAGTGACAGCCGCAACAGCAAGGAAAGGTGAAGGACAGTCATGGCAGAGGGCGATGCTCTTTCCACTCATATCTTCGGCGTACAGCTCGGTGGTTACCTGGTCGAATCGATCCAGGAGATCAGCGGCCTGACCGTCGAGGAGGAGGTCGTCGAGGTCCGCCAGGTCAGTGCGGAGGGCAAGCAGATCATCCGCAAGCAGCCCGGCGCCCGCCAGGCGGGCGAGGTCACGATCACCCGGGGACTCGACAAGAGCAGCGAGTTCACCAAGTGGATCAAGGAGACCCTGAACAACGGGGCCGTCGACACCGCTCGGCAGAACCTCACGATCGAGATCAAGGACTCCACGGGTGCGACCGTCCGCCGCATCCAGCTGATGCAGGGCTGGGCCTCCAAGTGGGAGGGCCCCTCCCTCAAGGCCGGCGAGTCCGCCGCGGCCACCGAGTCCGTGACCATCGTGTTCGAGGAGATCATCGTCGAATGAGGCGCCGTACGGTCACTGCGGGCAGCCTGGAGGAGATCCTCCAGGTCACGGCGCCCGCCCAGGCCCCGGAGCAGGCGGCGGCACCCCCGGCCGCCGCCGCTGCGGCCCCGCGCGAGGACCACGGGCTGCGCACCGAGTTCGAGTTCGAGCTGCCGCGCGGATACGTGGACGAGGCGGGCACCGTGCACCGGCACGGCTCGATGCGCCTGGCCACCGCCCGCGACGAGCTGCGCCCGCAGATCGATCTGCGGGTCAAGGAGAATCCGGCGTACCTGAGCGTGGTGCTGCTCAGCCAGGTGATCACCCGGCTCGGCACGATCACCGACGTGCACGCCGGGATCGTGGAGCGGATGTACGCGACCGACGTCGCGTTCCTCCAGGACTTCTACCGGCGCGTCAACAGCGAGGGGCACACCCGCGCGGCGGTCACCTGCCCGCACTGCGAAGGCGGCTTCGAGGTCGACCTCTCCGGTGGGCGCCTGGGGGAATCGTGACGTACGCCCTCCCCCGGCTCAGGGAGGAGATCGCGTACATCGCCTACCACTTCCACTGGCAACGCGACGAGATCCTCGACCTGACCCATGGCGAGCGACAGGAGTGGGTCACCGAGATAGCTCGTATCAACACCCGTGTGAATGAAGGCGGTTGAACACATGGCATGGCGGGACAGGCTGCGTCGGCGCGCCGCCGTGCCGGACGCCGCGACCGATCGGCGGGAGACGGCGCCCTCCGGCGGCCCGGCGTCCGCGGTTGCCGCACGGGAGGTCGGCGTACCCGGCAACTGGGACGGTGGCTGGCGCATGACGGCGCCGCCCGTACTGACCGTGTCCCGCGCACCGATGGGCGTCAGCGACGGGCTGGCCTTCCGGTCCGGCCTGGCCGCGTGGCGCGATCCGTCGTTCGACACCGGGCTCGCCCACGCCCTCCTGCCGTCCGCCCCGGCCGGTCTCGTGCGCGGGGTCGCCCGCCCCGCCACCACCCGCCCCACCCACAGCGGCGGCGGCCCGCTGCTGCTGCGTGCGCTGCGGATCCCGTCCGAGGCGGACACCGCGCCGGGGGCGGAGGAACCGTTCGAGCAGGTACGGACCGCGGCTCCGGGCGCACCGGGCGCACCGCGGAAGCGCGACACCTCGCCGAAGCGCGACACCCCGCAGATCTCGCGCCGGGTGCGGTCCGGCGCCCCCTCGTCCGGCGCCCCCTCGTCCGGCGCCCCCTCGTCCGGCGCCGCGTCGTCCAGCGCTACGTCGTCCCCTGCGAGCCCCTCGGGTACGCGCGGGCCGGCGGCGGGTCCGGCGGTGTCCGGACCGGGCGTGCCCGGGTCTGCGCCCGCGTCCGCGGCGGGCACGGGCCCGTCCACGCCGAACACCGCATCGCCGTCCCGCAGCGGCGAGCCCTCGCGTTCTGCCGCAGGCGGCGGCGTGGCACCGGGCCCGGCAGTCGCCCGTGCCACCGCCCGTGGCGGCGCGCGGGAGGTCCGGTCGGGCACGGAGGCGTCGGGCCCGGCACCGACCGGTGGGGCGCCCGGTACCCGTGGCCTCACGCCCACGCACTCCGCAGCCGTGCTCGGCACACCCGCTCCCGCCGTGCAGCGGGCCGAGGCGACGGGCAGCGGCACCGCCGTGTCCCCGGCCGCGCCCGGCCGCACGCCGACGCCTCCGCGGTTCCCGCTGATCCGGCGCATCGCGGTGGTCCCCGGGGCATCCGCCGAAGGTGCCCCGGCAGCCCGGGCAGCGTCCGCCGGGCGTACCTCCACGTCTCCGTCCGGTCCGTCTGCCGCGTCCACCGCTCCCGTCCAGCGGGCCGCGGCGCGCACGTCCGATTCCGGCGCACCCGCCGCTGCCACGGGGTCCACGCCCGCCGCGGCGGCCGTGGGCGCCCAACACGGCGGTACGAGCGGGGAGTTGCCCGACCCTGAGGCCTCCGGCAGCACCCGTACCACCGTGGTCCGGCCGCACGCCGCCGGCCGTGCGCTGACCGTGGCCCGGGTCCCTGCCACCCCCAGGCGCCGCGTGTCCGTCGTGCGTCCCACCTACGCTCCGACATCCGCACCCGCGCAGACGGCCCCGGTCCCGGCCGTGACCCCGGCCGACTCGGACACGCCCGTGCAGCGTGCGGGAAGCCGCGCACCGCTCGGCGCCCCGCTGACTGATCTGCCCGCCGCAGCCGGGCCGTCGGCCCACCCCGCAGCGGCATCCGACTCCGCGCCCGCCCCGGCGATGCCCATGGTCCAACGCCAGGCAGAACCCGCCGCCGACCGTCCCGGTCCGGCCCCGGTCACCACCACGGCCGACCCGCAGACGGCCGTGCAGCGTGCGCAAACCCGCGCACCCCTCGGCGCCCCCCTCGCCGAACTGCCGTCCACGGCCACGCCGTCGGGCCGCCCCGCAGCGGCATCCGACTCCGCGCCCGCCCCGGCGATGCCCATGGTCCAACGCCAGGCAGAACCCGCCGCCGACCGTCCGGCCTCGGGACAGTCCACGCCACGGGTCCGCACCGGCCTGGGGGCGCCCCTGCCCGCACTGCCGCCGAGCGCCGCCGTGCCCACGTCCCCCTCAGCCCGGTCCGGAGCGGCACGGCCCGGCTCCCCCGCCGACGTTCAGCGCGCGCCCGCGCCCACGGACGCCGCGCGGCCCCAGGCACCGTCCGTCCACGCGCCTCTGCTGGGCGCGGGCGACGTGCAGCGCCGTACCCCCGCAACGACCTCCCCGGCCCCGACGCCCGGCGGCCCGGCCGGTGCTCCCCCGCTCGTCCAGCGGGCCACCGCCACCTCGCCGGACCTCCCGACCCCGCAGAGCACCGCTCCGTCCCCGGCCGGGCCCGGCACACCCACCCGGTCCCGGCGCAGCGACGGGCCGTCGCCGGCCCGCGGCACCGGCCCGGTCCCGCTCGTCGTCGCCCTCCCCGTCACCGACCGGGGCGGAACCCCGCACCACACCCGCAACGCCGCGGCGGCGCCCGCGCCCCGCACCCTCCAGCTCCTGGCTGCACGGCCCCTGCCCCTCGACACCCGTGACATGGGGAGCGCGGCTGCCCCGGCTCCCCGCCCGGCAAGCCGTCCCGTGGTCGCGGCACGCTGGCCCGCCCCGTCCACCGCACCGCAGCAGGTCCAGCGAGCCTCCGACGGGCCACGGGGAACGACCGCGCCGACACCGGCGCGTACTTCTGCCTTCCCGGGTCACGGCCCGCGGCCCGTGCACGCCGTGCGCCCGGCGCCCACGTCGGCCGCCCCCGCTCGCGTCGCGGCCACCGCGCTGCCCGTGACGGGCCCGCACGCGCCGCCGCTCGTGGTCCAGCCGTCCGTGGCGGCCGCGTCGTCGGCGCGGCCCGTTCCCGTGGTGCGGCCCAGAACAACGGCCCCCGCCGTCTCCCCGGCAGCGACCGGCACCGCGCCACCGGCGAGCACGCCGCCGGTGCAGCGCGACACCGGTGGCAGCCGGAGCACCCCCGGTCCGATCAGTGTCCAGACCGCCGCGCCCTCGACCCGCGGCGACCGACGCCCGGCCACGGCGCAGGGAACCACGGCGGCCGGCCGACACGAGCGTTCGCGCGATGCGGTGCCGCAGCAGCAGGGAGGCGACCTCGACCTGGACGATCTGGCACGCCGTCTGCTCGATCCGGTCGCCCGCCTGCTGCGCACCGAGTTGCGGCGCGGCCGGGAACGCGCGGGCCGGCCCTTCGACGGCCGCCGCTGAGCACGCTGAGCACGCTGAGAAACACGTACGAACGAGAAACGGACGACGGACCGATGACGGACAACATCTTCGCGACCAGCGTGTTCTTCCGGCTGGCGATCGGCGGCAACGACCTGGGCGCCTTCCACACCTGCTCCGGCATGGGCGCCGAGGTCGAGATGGAGAGCTACGCCGAGGGCGGCAACAACGGCTTCACCTGGCAGCTGCCGGGCCGCGTGACCTGGTCGAACATCACCCTCACCCGGCCCGTCACCGCCGACACCGCGAAGATCGGCCGCTGGCTGGACGAGACGCTGCGACGGGTCGAGCCCAAGGACGGCGAGATCGTGGCCCTGCGGCCCGACCTGAGCCGGATCATCAGCTGGCAGGTGTTCGGGGTCGTCCCGGTGAGATGGCAGGGGCCGTCCTTCGACCCCGCCAACTCCGCGGCGGCGGTGGAGACCTTGGAGATCGCCCACACGGGGCTGCTGCCCTCCTGACCGCCCGGCACCCCACCCCCTGTTCGTCCTCGCCCTCACCCCGTCGACCCCGCTCCGGAAGGGAGCCCACGCCATGGCCTCATCGGCACGCGCCAGCCGCGCCAGGGCCCAGCTCACCCTCAAAGAGCCCCCCGCCTCGGTCGGGGCCAAGCCCGGCGGGACGATCGCGAAGCTCGACCTCCAGTTCAACCCCTCGACCCTGCAGCTGGGCAAGACCACCGAGTGGCGGCGGTCCCCGTCCCGGATGGCGGGGCAGTCGGCGCTGCCCGAGTTCGTGGGCAGCGGTCCGCGCACCCTGAGCCTGGACGTGTTCCTGGACGCCACCGCCACCCACGACAACTCGGTTGAGCAGGCGGTGGAGAAGCTGATGAAGGCGTGCGTACCGACCCCGGCCAGCCTCGGCCGCAAGAAGCCGGCGAGCCCCTGGGTGCGTTTCGAGTGGGGCAGCGCGCGGACGACGTCGTTCGACGGGGTCCTGTCGAACCTGTCGGTGTCGTACACGCTCTTCGACGTGGACGGCAAGCCGTTGCGGGCCACCTGCTCGCTGTCCATCGAGGAGGCGAGCGTCGACCCGGCCGGCCAGAACCCGACCTCCGGCGCACGCACCGCCCGCAGCACGCACATCGTGGTGGCGGGCGACAGTCTGGCGATGCTGGCCTGGCGCGAGTACGGCGACGCGACGGCCTGGCGGGCCATCGCGGAGGCCAACGGCATCGACGACCCCATGGCGCTCGCCCCCGGCACCGAGCTCGTGGTGCCGGCCCTGCAGGAACACCCGTACGGCGACGGCGAGGAGGAGCAACGGTGAGCCCGTCCGAATCCGGGGGCCGGTCGTTCGCGGCCGACCCGATCGTGGAGGCGCCCGGCGAACTGCCGCAGATCTGGGCGGCGCAACTGGTGAGCTGTGTGGTGGACGAGAACGTGGGCCTGCCGGACACCGCGGTACTCACCTACCGTGACCCCGACCACGAGTTCCTGCGCGCCACCGGCGTCACCATCGGCAGCCCGCTGCGGGTGTCGGTGATGACCGTGAAGGGGCAGGCGCGGGAGCGGCTGTTCAACGGCGAGGTCACGGCCCTGGAGATCGACCGGGACCGCACCGGCTCGTTCACCGTCGTACGCGCCTACTCCAAGGCGCACCGCCTCCAGCGCGGCCGCAAGGTCGTGGCATACCGGAACATGACGGCCGCCGCCATCGTCCGCAAGGTGGCCGCCGGCGCCGGACTGGCCGTCGGGAAGGTGGAGGCCGCGCCGGTGACGTACAAGCAGCTGTCCCAGGCGAACGTCTCCGACTGGGACTTCCTGCAGTTCCTCGCGGGCGAGAGCGGCGCGCAGGTGCGCGTCGACGACAAGGGGCTGCTCCAGTTCACCAAGCCCGTGAAGGCCTCCGGGGCACCCGCCCCGTCCACGTCGGCCACGCGCAACCCGATGGTCCTGGAGTACGGGCGGAACCTGCTGGCGCTGCGGGCCTCGCTGTCGGCCGCCGACGGCGCCTCCAAGGTGCAGGTGCGCGGCTGGGACGTGACCACCAAGCGGCCGCTGGTCGCCGAGCAGCCGTCCGTGGTCAGCGACACGGTGGTGCCGGGCCTCAGCCCTCAGTTCGCCGCACGGTTCGGAAAGTCTGCCGTGGCCGTCACCGACACCCCGTACCGTACGCAGGCCGAGACGACGGCGGTCGCGAAAGCGGCGGCGGCCCAGACCAGCGCCGGTTTCGGCGAGCTGGAGGCGGTGGCCGAGGGGAACCCGCTGCTGCGGGCGGGCAAGCCGGTGGCACTCGGCAACGTGGGGCAGGCGTTCTCCGGCCGGTACACGGCGACGGCCGTGCAGCACGTCCTGGAGCCGCACGGCGGGTACCGCACCACCGTGTGGGTCAGCGCCAGCCCGGACCGCTCCCTGACCGGCCTGGTGACCGGTGCCAACGCGCCGGGACGCGGCCCGCGCATCCCCGGTCTGGCGATCGGCGTGGTGACGGACGTACGCGAGCCGAACGGCTCCCAACGCGGCGCGGTACGCCTGAAGTTCCCCTGGCTCGACGACACCTACGTCACCGACTGGGTGCGCACCGTCCAGTGGGGCGGCAAGGGGGGCGGCGGTGTGGTGAGCCCCGAGGTCAACGACGAGGTGCTGGTCGGGTTCGAGCAGGGACTGCTCGACAGTCCCTACGTCATCGGCGGGCTCTACAACGGCGTGGACCAGCCCTCACCGCACGACGTACCGCTGATCGACAAGACCAGCGGCAAGGTCAACCGGCGCTCGGTGGTGTCGCGTTCGGGCCACCGCGTGGAGCTGCTGGACGCGGCGGCGCCGGGCCCCTCCGGGCTGCGGCTGGTGACCGGGGACGAGCGGCTGGAAGTACGGATGGACGACCGCCGGGACCGGATCGAGCTCACCGTGTACGCGGGGCGGAACCGTCCGCTGACCTCCGTCCTCCTGGACAAGAACGGCATCACGCTGGACGCCGGACAGGGCACCGTGAAGGTGTCCGGCCGTCAGGTGGACATCGACGGAACCGCCGGGGTCAGCATCGGCGGCCGGTCGGTGCGGGTGTCCGGAACCTCGGACGTCACCGTCAACGGCGGCCTGCTCGCCGTCCTCAAGGCCCGACTCATCAGGATCAACTAAGAGCTCCTCCATGTCACTTGCCCTTGCACCACGACCGCCTTCCCCGAGGAGCACCCGATGCCAGCCGCAGCCCGTACCGGCGACCCCACCAACCACGGTGGCCGGCTCGCCACGCCGCCGCCCGGCGCCGCCGCGGCGGTTGCGACGGTGCTGATCGGCGGCCTGCCCGCAGCCGTCATGGGCAGCCTTCACGTCTGCCCGATCCCGCCGCACGCGGCGCTGGGACCGGCCAACGTGATCGTGCCCAACCCGGCCGGGCTCGCCGCGGGCACGGTACTCATCGGCGGGCTGCCCGCCGCGCGGGCGCGCGACCAGACCACGTGCGGCGCAATGGTCCTGACCGGCGCCCCGAACGTCCTGATCGGGGGTGTGTGATGAGCGAGCGGTTCATCGGGCGCGGCTGGGCGTTCCCCCTGCGGGTCGGGCCGACCGGCGGGATCGCCATGGTCGAGCGGGAGCGGGAGCTGGAGGAGGCCATCCGGCTGGTGCTGGGCACCGCGCCCGGCGAACGGCCGATGCGGCCCGAGTTCGGCTGCGGCATCCACGAGTACGTCTTCGCCCCCGGCGACGGCGACACCGCCGGGCGGGTCGCCCAGCAGGTGCGCGAGGCACTGGAGCGGTGGGAGCCCAGGATCGCGGTGGACGAGGTCGTCGTGGCCTTCGACTCCGTGGAGGCGGGCACCCTCTACATCGATGTGCACTACACGGTGCGCACCACCAACGACCGGCGCAACCTGGTCTTCCCCTTCTACACGATCCCCTCCGAGGAGGGGGCCGAGGAAATGGTCGCGGACTGATGGCCCTGCCCTCCCCCAACCTGGACGACCGACGGTTCCAGCAACTCGTCGACGAGGCGAAGCGGTACGTGCAGCAGCGCGCCCCGGAGTGGACCGACCACAACGTCTCCGACCCGGGCGTCACCCTGATCGAGACGTTCGCCTACCTCGTGGACCAGCTGCTGTACCGGCTGAACCGGGTCCCGGACAAGAACTACCTGGCGTTCCTGGACCTGTTGGGCATCCAGCTGTACCCGCCGTCGGCCGCCGTCGCCGACATCGACTTCTGGCTGTCGGCTCCGCAGCCCGACACCGTGACGCTGCCCGCGGGCACCGAGGTGACGACCGCGGCCGGCGAGACCGAGGAGGCCGTGGTCTTCGCCACCGCCGACGATCTGCGGATCGTGCCGAGCGAGTTGACGCGGCTGGTCACCGCGCCCCGCACCGGTGAGCTGACCGACCGGACCGGTGCGCTCGCCGAGGGCCGCGACATACCGTGCTTCCAGGCGACTCCCGAGCCCGGCGACGCACTGCTGTTCGGCCTGCCGACCGCGGTGCCGCGCTGCGTGGTCGCGGTCCGCCTGGACAGCCGCGTCGAGGGCGTCGGTGTCGACCCGCGCCAGCCCCCGCTGGTGTGGGAGGCGTGGGACGGCGGCCGGTGGCAGCGCTGCGAGACCGACTCCGACAGCACCGGCGGTCTCAACCGGCCCGGTGAGGTCATCGTGTACGTACCGGCCGGGCACGCCGCGTCGCTGATCAGCGGGACCCGCGCGGGCTGGCTGCGCTGCCGGGTCACCGAGCCGGAGGCCGGCCAGCCGTTCTACTCGGAGTCCCCGACCGTGCGCGAGGCCGCCGTCTTCACCGTCGGCGGCACGATGACCGTGGAGCACGCCGAGCGGGTGACCGACGTACCGCTCGGCGCGTCGGAGGGGGTGGCGGGGCAGACCTTCCGGCTCGGCCGCCCGCCCGTGCTGCTCGACGGGGAGCCCCCGGTGGTGGAGGTGTCCTCCCCCGAGGGATGGCAGCGATGGGACGTGGTGGAGCACTTCGGCCGCTCGGGGCCCGACGACCGGCACGTCCGCGTGGACGCGAGCACCGGCGAGTTCACGTTCCCGCCGGTGCTGCGCGAGGCCGACGGCACCCTGCGCCCCTGCGGGGCCGTACCGCCCAAGGGCTCCCAGGTCCGCGTGGCCCGCTACCGCACCGGGGGCGGCCCGTCGGGCAACGTCTCCCGCGGCGCGATCTCCCTACTGCGCAGTTCCGTCCCGTACGTCGCCCGGGTCACCAACCGGGAGGCGGCGCGCGGCGGTGTCGCCGGAGAGACGATCGCCAACGCCAAGCTGCGGGCGCCGGAGACGCTGCGCATGCAGGAGCGCGCGGTGACCGCCGAGGACTACGAGATCATCGCCCGCCAGGCGGCGCCCTCGGTGCGCCGGGTCCGCTGTCTGCCCGCCACGGACGGCGGGGGTGGCGCGGGTGCGGTACGGGTCCTGGTGGTGCCGGACGCGGTGGCCGACGAAGGCGACCGGCTCCGCTTCGAGCAGTTGATCCCCTCCGACCAGGTGCTCACCACGATCACCAAGACCCTCGACGAACGGCGCCTGATCGGCACGCGCCTCGTCGTGGAGCCGCCCGTCTACCAGGGCGTCACCGTGGTCGCCCGGCTGTCGGCGCCTGCCGGGGACGCCGACCGGGTGCGCGAGGCGGCGCTCGCCGCGCTGTTCCGGCACCTCAACCCGTTGCACGGCGGGCCCGACGGCACCGGCTGGCCGTTCGGGCGGCCCGTGCAGTACGGCGAGGTGTTCGGCGTACTGCAACGCGCCATCGGGGACGTGCTGGTGGAGGAGATCCGGATGTTCGCCGCCGACCCGATCACGGGGCGGCGCGGCGCCCCGGTCGATCGGATCGACATCGGCGCGGCCACGCTGGTCTTCTCCTACCAGCACCAGGTGGTCGTGACGGCGCCGGAGACGGAGGTGCGCGGATGAGCCGGGCCGCCGTCCCCGGCCTGCCCAGCCGGCACCCGATCGGCGAGCAGCTGCCCGCGCTGTACGCCGACGACGACTTCGCCCAGCGGTTCACGGCGGGGCTGGACACGGTCCTGGCCCCGGTGTTCACGACCCTCGACAACCTGCCCTCCTACCTCGATCCCCGGCTGGCCCCGGCCGACTTCCTGTCCTGGCTGGCCTCCTGGGTCGGCGTCGACGACGAGTCGCGGTGGCCGATCGAGCTGCGGCGCGAGGCGGTGGCACGCGCGGTGGAACTGCACCGGTGGCGCGGCACGCGGCGCGGCCTGATCGAGGCCCTGCGCCTGGTGCTGGGCGTGTCCGCCGAGGTCAGCGGGGACGGCGGGGCCACCTGGTCCCGTACGGCCGGTGCCGAGCTGCCCCCTCCCCCGGCCGACGAGGTCCTGGTACGGGTGTGGCCGCACCGCGGGCGAGAGGCATACGAAGTGGACGCGGACCGGGTCCGCTCGCTCGTCCGCACCCTGTGCCCTGTGCACACGGTCTGTCGGGTGGAGGTCCTGTCCGGGCCGCCCGCAGGTGAAGGGAGGTGACGGCGTTGCGTGCGTGTCCCGTATGTGGGGCGTCCAACGGCGTGACGGACGACTTCTGCGGCAACTGCGGCGCCTACCTGGGCTGGTCGGAGGGCACCGCCCCCCGGGCCACGGCCCCGGAGCCGGTGGCCTCCCGGCCGCCCGCCGACGCGGAGTCCGACCCGCCCGGACCCTCAGGAGCAGATCCTTCCCCGCCGGAGCCCGCTGCCACGCGGACACCGCCGCCGGAGGCCCGTCCGGCCGGTGGGGAGGACCTGACCGCCCGCAGGACGCGCGATGCGGAGAGCACCCCGCAAGCAGCGCCCGCCGCCGCACCGCCTGCCTCCCCGGAGGCAGCCGCTCCGCAGGCAGCCGCTCCGCCGGTCGCCGCTCCGCCGGTCGCCTCGCCGCAGCCCGTCCGGCCCGCGAAGGCTGTCGCGCCGCGCCCGGTCGTGCGTCCCGCTGCGGGGAGCGACGACGTGGCCGGGGTGCCGTGCCCCGCCTGCGGCATGCCCAACCCGCCGGACCGCCGCTTCTGTCGCCGCTGCGCGGCGCCGCTGACGCCAGGCACCACACCGGCTCCCCTGCCGTGGTGGCGGACGATCTGGCCGTTTCGCCGCCGCACGCGGGCGGGCTCGGGCCGAATGGTGCGCTTCCTGGTGACCCTGACCGTGGTGCTGGCCCTGTGCGCGGCCGGCTTCCTGATGCTGCCGGCCGGACGCCACCTGCTCGAGGACGCCCGGGACAAGCTCGGCAAGGCCAAGGCGGTGACCCCGACCCGCGTCGAGGCGAGCGCCGAGCTGCCCGGGCACCCGGTGAGCCACGCCACGGACGGGCTCAGCAACCGCTACTGGGGCGCGCCCGGCCCCGGTGCCTCGGTGACGTACACCTTCGCCAAACCGTTCCGCCTGGTCGACGTGATCATCACCAACGGCGCCTCGTCATCACCGGAGGAGTACGCGAAACAGGGGCGGGCGCTCCAGATCGAGATGGAAGTGACGGCAGAGGACGGCCAGAAGGTCCGCAAGAAGCTCGCCCTGAGCGACAAGCCCGGCCCACAGACGTTCCCCACCGGCATCAGCGACGCCACGACGATCCGCCTGACCCTCGAAGCAACCGCCGGGTCGGCCCCGGACCGCCATGTCGCCCTGGCCGAGGTGGAGTTCTTCCAGCGGAGCTGACAGTCCGGCGGGTCACGCACGAGGCTGCCGTCCGGCCTCGACCCCGAGGGGTACGCCCGGCTGTTCGGCGCCACCAGCCTGGGCGCCTCCGAGGACCCGTCCTTCACCGCGGACGCTCCACCATCCCGCGAACGACCATGGAAATGGGCAAGGGGGAGAACGGTCAGGCGTGGTTGACCGGGAGGACGTCCGGGGAGAGGGCGCCGGCCTGGGCCGCGGCCGAGGTCATGCGGCGGCGGTGGTGGCGGCGGCAGAGGACCTCGTAACCGATCTCCTCCGCCGGACGGTTCACGTCGCCGACCACCACCTGGGCGCCCTCGACCACCATCTCCCCGCCCACCGTACGGGCGTTGTGCGTGGCGCGGGCCCCGCACCAGCACAGGGCCTCCACCTGGAGCTGCTCCAGGCGGTCCGCCAGCTCGATCAGGCGCTGCGAGCCGGGGAAGAGTTTGGTGCGGAAGTCCGTGGTGATACCGAAGGCGAAGACGTCCAGGCCGAGGTCGTCCACGATGCGCGCGAGCTGGTCGATCTGCTCGGGGGCGAGGAACTGGGCCTCGTCCACGATCACGTAGTCCGCCCTGCCGCCCTTCGACAGCTGGGCGACCAGATACGCGTACAGATCCATGCCCTCCGGCGCCTCGACCGCCTCCGTCACCAGACCCAGCCGCGACGACAGCTTGCCCTCGCCCGCCCGGTCGTCACGAGTGAAGATCACGCCCTGGAGTCCCCGCGCGTCGCGGTTGTGCGCGATCTGGAGCGCCAGGGTGCTCTTTCCGCAGTCCATCGTTCCGGAGAAGAACACCAGCTCGGGCATGGGAAGTACGAGACCTTTCGGGTCGTGGGCAGGTGGTGGGCGGCGGGTCGGGCGGTGTGTGGCGAGGGTCAGGTGCGGATTTCGAGGAGCGGGACGAGCTGCTCCGCCGCGGTCATGGAGCCGTGCATCCCGGCCAGCGCGGATTCGTTCGGCTCGTTGCGCGAGGCAGTGATCGCGACATCGGCCTGGGCGGCCGCCACCACGTCGCCGATGCGTCCGAGCACGCGCTCGTCGCACTCCCCCGGCGCGCCGAACCAGCCCAGTTCCAGAGCCTCTTCGCGGCTCGCGACCCAGAACCGGTCGCCGAGCACCTCGCGCCACACGGTCAGGACGTCGGCCTCCGCGCCCGGCACGGCGTACACGTGCCGGGCCCGGCCCTCGCCGCCCAGCAGGGCGACGCCGGCGCCGAGCTCCCAGTCCTCGTCGAAGTCGATCCGGGAGTCCTCGTCGAAGGGGACGTCGACCATGCCGTGGTCCGCGGTCACGTACAGGGCGGTGCGCGGCGGCAGCTGCTCGGCGAGCCGCTGGACGAGCCGGTCCACGTACATCAGCTGGCCGCGCCATGCGTCGGAGTCCACGCCGTGCCGGTGGCCGGCCCCGTCGAGCTCGCTGTAGTACGTGTAGACGAGCGAGCGGTCACCGGCGGCGAGACGCTCGGCCGCCAGGTCCATCCGCTCCTCGCCGGTCATCCGGCCGAGGAAGGTACCGCCGCTCAGCGCGATCTTGGTGAGCGGGGTGGTCTGGAAGGCGGGCGAGGACACCTGGGCGGTCGCCACCCCGGCCTTGTCGGCCTGCTGGAAGACGGTCGGGTACGGCTGCCACGGCTTCGGCGAGGTCCACGGGTACCAGCGGAGCTGGTTCATGAGTTCGCCGGTGGCGGGGTTGCGCACGGCGTAGCCGGGCAGGCCGTGGCGGGCCGGCGGCAGGCCGGTGCCCACGGAGGCCAGCGAGGTGGCGGTGGTCGCCGGGAAGCCCGCGGTGATCGGGCGGCCGGTGCCGCCGCGCGAGCTGCCGAGCAGGGAGGTGAGGTACGGGGCCTCGTCCGGGTGGGCCTTGATCTGCTCCCAGCCCATGCCGTCGACCAGGAACACGCAGTTCCGGTCGGCCGGGGTCAGCTCGGTGATGGCGGCCGTGAAACCCGGGACGCCCTGGCCTGCCACGAGCGTGGGCAGCAGGTCGGCGAGCGACCCGGCGCCGTACTCCGGGACGGGGGCGCCGGCCAGGTCCAGCAGCTCCGGCTCGGGCCACTCCTGTGCCGCGGAGTACGCCATCAGCGGGCGGAGGGGGAAGACGTCGCCGCTGTCGCCTCGCTGAGGGCCTGCGCGAATACCAGGGTCTGGCGCACTGCCTCCGGCCCGTCGCCGGCCTCGCTGACCCGCAGGCTGAGGTCGTCGGCGGTGGAGTTGCCGGTGTAGCCGTGGTCGGAGTCGCAGTTCGGGTCGCCGCAGGCGGCCGGCTCCAGGTCGATCCGGGAGACCGCGCCCCAGCCGATGGTCAGGACGACCTCGCGGGGCAGGGTGCCGGGGGTGTAGGACTCGGGGTTGGCGACGACACGGCTGAGCACCACGGAGGAGATGCTGGACAGCTTGACCGACTCGGTGGACGTGGTCGCGTACGGGGACGGGGACCCCGCGTCGGCGGCCTGCTCGTCGGTGTGGCTGACGATGAAGCGGTTGCCGGTCAGGACCAGCACGGTGACGTGGCGGCGCACCTCGTTGGAGTCGAAGGTCGTCTCCTGGTGGACCAGGTACGACGAAATCGGCTCGCCGCCCACCGCGGCCTCCACGGCCTCGGCCACGAGGGCCGGGTAGTAGCCGCTGCGCTCGATCGCCGTGCGCAGCCCCTGGGTCGTCGTACCGGATTTCGCCATGAGGTCCATCCTAAGGCCCGTACGGGGCCCTCAGGCCGCGCCGTACCCGGTCAGTAACTGGGGAGGGTCCGCGGGCCGAGATCACCGCGGGCCGGCGGGTGCGCGACGCGGACGGTGGCGCTGAGCACGGAGACGCCTTCGGCGGCGACCACGACGGGTTCCAGTGAGACGCCGATCACCTCGGGGTGGTCGTCCACGAGGCGGGACAGCCGCAGGAGCAGTTCCTCCAGGGCGGGGGTGTCCACGGGGTCGCTGCCGCGCCAGCCGAACAGCAGGGGCGCGGTCCGGATGGACCGGATCAGTCCGGCGGCGTCCCGGTCGGTGGCCGGGACGAGCCGGTGCGCGGTGTCGCCGAGCAGCTCGGAGGCGACGCCGGCGAGCCCGAAGGAGAGGACGGCGCCCGCCGCGGGGTCGATGACGGAGCGGACGACGGTGTCGACCCCGCGCGCCACCATGGCCTGCACCACGGGCTGGAGCTCGGCCGGCTTGCCCAGGGCGTCGGCGAGCTCCTCGTACGAGCGTCTGAGCTCGGCCTCGTTCGTGAGGTCGAGGCGTACGCCGCCCAGGTCCGCGCGGTGGCGCAGGTGCGGCGCGGTGGTCTTGAGCGCCACCGGGTAGCCCAACACCCCGGCGGCGCGGACCGCCGCGTCGGCGCTCGGAGCGGGCAGGGTGGGCAGCACGCGGATCCCGTAGCCCGCGAGCAGCTCGCGGGCGTCCCAGTCGGTGAGGGTCAGCACGGCGTCGGGGTCGACGTCCGCCAGCAGCCCGGCCAGCCGGTCCGCGGTCCCGGCCTCGTCGATGTCCTCGTACTCGGGGACCCGACCGTCGTCGTCGGCGGTGGCCCGGCGCCACTGCCCGTACCGGACGGCTTCGGCGACGGCCTTCACCGCGCGTTCGGCGGCGGGGTAGCTGGGGATGCTGTCGCCGGCGGCGGCCGGCGGCCCGGCCGGTCCCAGGTGCTCCGGGTCCGCTGCGGGGCCCCAGCTCCGGGCCGGGGCGGAGTGCGGGACCCCGCGCACGGCGGACAGAGCCTCGACGAGCTGGCCGAGCTCGACGTGCACCACCGCGACCGGCTTGCCCGGGTACTCGGCCACGGCTTCGCGCAGGGCGCCGGCCAGGTCGTCCGCGGGATCGTCCTCACTCACCCACGGGATGGCCGTGACCACCACCGCGTCGCAGTCCTCGGAGCGGAGCGCGTCGGTCAGGGCGGCGCGGAAGTCCGCCGGCGCGGCCGCCGTCGTCAGGTCCAGCGGCGGCAGCGGCCGCAGGCCCTGGGTGAGGCAGGCGTCGTAGGTGAGGATCCCGAGGGATTCGGAGTTGCCGAGGATCGCGATCCGGGGCCCGGCGGGCAGCGGCTGCGCCGCCAGCAGGAGGCCGACGTCCACCAGCTCGGTGACCGTGTCGACGCGGATGACGCCGGCCTGGCGCAGCAGGGCAGAGACGGTGGCCTCCGGCAGCCGGGTGTCGGGGACGACGTGCCCGGCCGGGCTGTGCCGGCCGCCCTTGGCGACGACCACCGGTTTGACGGCCGCCGTCCGGCGGGCGAGCCGGGTGAACTTCCGCGGGTTGCCGAGGGTTTCGAGGTAGAGCAGGGCGACGTCGGTGGCCTCGTCGTCGTACCAGTACTGGAGGATGTCGTTCCCGGACACGTCGGCGCGGTTGCCCGCGGAGACGAAGGAGGACAGGCCCTCGCCGCGCCGGAGCAGGGCCGAGAGCAGGGCGATCCCGATCGCCCCGGACTGCGTGAACAGGCCGATCCGACCGCGGGTGGGCATCGGCGCGGGGGTCAGGGAGGCATTGAGTTCCACCTCCGGCGCGGTGTTGATCACCCCGTAGGCGTTCGGCCCGATCAGCCGCATCCCGTACGAGCGCACCTGCCGCACCAGTTCGCGCTGGCGGGCGAGTCCGGCCTGGCCGCTCTCCCCGTATCCGGCGGACAGGACGACGAGCCCCTGTACCCCGTGCTCGCCGCAGGCGGCCACCGCGTCGGGGACCCGGTCGGCCGGGACCGCGATCACCGCGAGGTCGACCGGGGCGCCGATGGCCTCGACGGTGCGGTAGGCCCGCACGCCGTCGAGGAGGTCGCGGGTGACGGCCTCGTTGACGGCGTAGAGGTGGCCGTGGAAGCCGCTGTCGCGCAGGTTGCGCAGTGCGGCCGCGCCCACGCCCGCACCGGAGCGGCTGACTCCGACGACGGCCACCGAGCCGGGGGCCAGCAGCCGCTGCACCGAGTGGGCCTCGGCGCGCTGTTCGCGGGCGCGCTGCACGGCGAGGGCCTCGGCGGTGGGTTCGAGGTCGAGGGTGAGGTGGACGGAGCCGTCCTCGAAGCTGCGCTTCTGCTGGTAGCCGGCGTCCGTGAAGACTTTGATCATCTTGGTGTTGGCGGGCAGCACCTCGGCGGCGAACCGCCGGATGCCGCGCTCGCGGGCCACCGCGCCGATGTGTTCGAGGAGGGTGGAGGCGACCCCGCGGCCCTGGTGGGCGTCCTGGACGAGGAAGGCGACCTCGGCCTCGTCGGCGGGTCCGGAGGCGGGCCGGCCGTCGGCGCCGATGCGGTCGTAGCGGACGGTGCCGATGAACTCCCCGCCGATGGTCGCGGCGAGCCCGACCCGGTCCACGTAGTCGTGGTGCGTGAAGCGGTGCACGTCGCGGTCGGAGAGCCGGGGGTAGGGGGCGAAGAACCGGTAGTACTTCGACTCGTCCGAGACCTGCTCGTAGAAGCTGACGAGCCGGCCCGCGTCCTCGGTGGTGATGGGCCTGATCCGGGCGGTGCCGCCGTCGCGCAGGACGACATCGGCTTCCCAGTGGGCCGGGTACGAGGGGTCCGACTCGATGGTCATGGGCCTACCTTACGGCCGGATCAGGCCGTGGAGCGCTCGCGCGGCGCCGAGGCAGTACAGGACAAATCAGTGCAAGCTGGGGAAGGTCGAACGGCGGAAAATTCAGGCCGGAGGAAGGTCCGAGCATTCCGGACGTCGTGAGAGACTGGTCTAGACAACCGTAAGAACCTGAAGGGCATCACCATGGCAGAGCGCCGCGTCAACGTCGGGTGGGCCGAGGGCCTGCACGCTCGTCCCGCCTCGATCTTCGTCCGTGCGACGACCGCTTCCGGCGTCCCGGTGACCATCGCGAAGTCCGGCGGCGACCCCGTCAACGCCGCCTCCATGCTGGCGGTCCTGGGCCTGGGCGCCCAGGGCGGCGAGGAGATCGTCCTCGCCTCCGAGGCCGAGGGTGCGGACGCCGCGCTCGACCGCCTCGCGAAGCTGGTCGCCGAGGGTCTCGAGGAGCTCCCCGAGACCGTCTGACCCTTCGGGTTCGACTTCACGCGCGAAGCCGCGGCCCCCGATCCGGGGGCCGCGGCTTCGTCGTTCGCGTACGGGGCCCTGCCGCGCGTCGGGCCCGCCCGATGCGCTCGCACCGCGGAACCGCAGCCCCCGCGGATGGAGGGCTCCGAAGAAATCCCGGTCGGCAGGGAAAAGGCCCGCCGGAATCCGGCGCACGCGGAATTCGGATCCGCGGGAATTACGCAGGGCAAATCGGCCCGACACGAAAAGGGCCGGCCACCGGACAGCGAATTCACGCGGTCCCACCCTTTGTATACGGCTCCTGTTAATGCCGGCCGCTCGACATGTTTACGGCAGGTTGCGAAGTGCTCACCGCCGGGCGGAGCCGCAGCCGGTGCGCCCCCGCCGCCCGGTCGGCGTGGATCGCGGTCAGCGCCCGCGCCCGTTCGGCGTCGCCGCGCGCCACCGCGTCCACGATCGCCCCGTGCTCCGCCCAGGAATCCACGGGCCGGGCCGGCGCCTCGACCACGTACATCCACGCGATCTTGTGCCGCATCTGCGTGAGCAGCGCGATCAGCCCGGGACTGCCGGAGGACTGTGCGAGCGTCTCGTGGAACCAGCCGCCCAGGGACCGCAGGTCCTCGCCCTGGCCCCGCCTGGCCCGCTCCTGCCCCAGCCTGACCAGCCCGCGCAGCACCTTGAGGTGCGCGTCGGTGCGCCGCCGGGCGGCTCTGGCGGCAGCCAGCGGCTCCAGGAGCATCCGCAGCTCCAGCAGGTCCGCGGCCTCCTGCTCGGTCGGCTCGGCCACGCAGGCGCCCGCGTGGCGCCGCGTGGTCACGAACCCCTCGGACTCCAGGGTCCGCAGGGCCTCGCGCACCGGGACGCGCGAGACCCCGTACCGGCGGGCCAGCACCTCCTCGGTCAGCCGGCCGCCCGGCTCGAACACCCCGGAGACGATGTCGTCGCGGATTGCTGTGCATACCGCGTGCGCAGGAATACGCAAGACCGAACCTCCGCCTATTTCCGACTGCCAGCCTCATTGCACGCACATGCGTGCGCTGCGACTCTATTGCAACACACGATAATTTCCGAGAGCGGCCAGAAATACGAAACATTTGCACAAAGACGCAACACAAAGACCCCGGCTCGGGGAGCCGGGGTCTTCGGTGAAGCGGTGCGCGAGGCGGGGTCAGAGGCTGACGCCGTGCGAGCGCAGGTACGCGATCGGGTCGATGTCCGAGCCGTACTGCGAGCCCGTGCGGGCCTCGAAGTGCAGGTGCGGGCCGCTGGAGTTGCCGGTGGAGCCCGACAGGCCGATCTGCTGGCCCGGGGTGACCTGCTGGCCGACGGAGACGTTCAGCGAGGTCATGTGCCCGTACTGGGTGTAGGTGCCGTCGTTGTGCTTGATGACGACGTTGTTGCCGTACGCGCCGCCCCAGCCGGCCTCGACGACGGTACCGACGCCCACCGCGTGGACCGAGGTACCGGAGGCGGCGTGGAAGTCGATGCCCGTGTGGCTGCCGGAGGACCACATGCCGCCGCCCGCGTGGTACTGCGTGCTGACGTACGAGCCGTCCACCGGGGCGACGAAGGTGTTGAGGCGCTTGCGCTCCTCCTCGCGGGCGGCGCGCTCGGCGGCCTCGCGCTCGACCTTCGCCTTGGCCTCGGCGAGGCGCTTGGCCTCCGCGGCCCGCTGCTTCGCGTCGGCCTCGGCCTGCGCCTTGACGGCGTCCTGCTCGGCGCCGCGGTGCTGGGACTCGGCCTGGTCGGCGATGTCGCCCGCGAGGTCCTCGGCGACGACCACGGCGCCCAGGCCGCTGTCCTGGCCGATGTTGCTGCTGTGGTTGTCCGCGGCGAAGGCCGGGGCGGCGAGGGAGCCGACCACACCCGTGGTGGCGATCGCGGCGATACCGGCGTAGCCGGCGGTCTTCTTGCTCAGACGGCTGGAGCCACGGTGCTTACCGGTACCAGCGGGACGACTGCCAAACGCCATGAAGGGTTTGATCCTTTCCTTCCTTCTCGCCTACCGGGTTAGCTGACGGGTTCGGAGCAGGAAGGTCTCCTACGGATCTCCTCTTGCGAGGGGGTCCGATTCACCCCAGGGACTCATGTGGGTCCCCGGCTCCCCAGGCTCGCGCCTGACGGGGACTCGGCGATCGCTGCCCGGTGCCGCGGGTGCGGCGGGCACAACTGACGGACAGCACGGCCGACGCTAGGCGGATCATCAGTCAATCGCCAAACAGACACGGCTTTTTGTTGCGTACGCCACACCACATACAAGCAACCTCACCACTAAACGGACAAAAGGGGTTCTGGTGACCAAGTCACCAGAACCCCTTGCCGAAACCTTCAGCCGGCCCTCAATGAGCCGTCATCCGCCGGTCAGTTGGAGACGACCGTGACCTCGCCGATCCCAAGAGCCCGCACGGGCTCCTCGATCAGCGCCGCATCACCCACCAGGACGGTGACCAGCCGGTCCGCGGGGAAGGCCTTGACGACCGCCGTGGTCGCCTCCACCGTGCCCGTTTCGGCGAGCTGGGCGTACAACTGCGCCTGGTAGTCGTCCGGCAGCTCCTGCTCGACCTGGTCGGCGAGGGTGCCCGCGACCGAGGCCGCCGTCTCGAACTTCAGCGGGGCCACGCCCACCAGGTTCTGCACGGCGACATCGCGTTCGGCGTCGGTCAGACCGCCCTCCGCGAGGGTGCGCAGCACCTTCCAGAGGTCCTCCAGCGCCGGTCCGGTGTTCGGGGTGTCCACCGAGCCGCTGATGGCGAGCATCGAGGCGCCCTTGCCGTCCGCGGTGGAGCGCAGCACCTGGCCGAAGGCGCGCACGCCGTAGGTGTACCCCTTCTCCTCGCGCAGCACCTTGTCCAGGCGCGAGGTGAGGGTGCCGCCCAGGCAGTACGTGCCCAGCACCTGGGCCGCCCACACCCGGTCGTGGCGGTCCGCCCCGATCCGGCCGATCAGCAGCTGCGTCTGGACCGCGCCGGGCCGGTCCACGATGACCACACGGCCGGTGTCGTCGGCGGTCACCGGCGGCACCGGGCGGGCGGCGGCGGTGTTGCCCGTCCAGGTGCCCAGGGTGTCCGCGAGCACGGCGTCCAGGTCGATGCCGGTCAGGTCGCCGACGACCACCGCGGTGGCGGTGGCGGGGCGTACGTGGGCCTCGTAGAAGGCGCGTACGGCGGCGGAGTCGATCCGGGCGACCGTCTCCTCGCTGCCCTGGCGCGGGCGGGACATCCGCAGGGTGGCCGGGAAGAGCTCCTTGGAGAGCTGCTTGGCGGCGCGGCGCTGCGGGTTGGCCAGCTCGTGCGGGATCTCGTCGAGCCGGTTGCGCACCAGCCGGTCGACCTCGGCATCGGCGAAGGCGGGGGCGCGCAGCGCCTCGGCGAGCAGGCCCAGCGCCTTGGGCAGCCGGGAGGCCGGGACCTCCAGCGAGACGCGCAGGCCCGGGTGGTCGGCGTGCGCGTCCAGGGTGGCGCCGCAGCGCTCCAGCTCGGCCGCGAACTCCTCGGCGGAGTGCTTGTCGGTGCCCTCGGAGAAGGCCCGCGCCATGATGGTCGCCACGCCGTCCAGGCCCTCGGGCTCGGCGTCGAGCGGGGCGGCGAGGTTGACCTCGACCGCGACGACCTGCTGGCCCGGCCGGTGGCAGCGCAGCAGGGTCAGCCCGTTGGACAGCTGCCCGCGGTCGGGGGCCGGGAAGGCCCACGGCTGCGGCTCGCCGGCCTGCGGGCGCTGGTGGAAGGTCATCGTGACGGCTGCCGTCTCGCTCACTGCTCCGCCCCCTCGTTCTCGTCGGAGTCGTCGGACTCGTCGTGCTGGTCGGACTCGTCGGCCGCGAGCGGCTCGTAGACGAGCACCGCGCGGTTGTCCGGGCGCAGTCGGGCCGCGGCCACGGCCTGCACCTCCTCGGCGGTGACGTCGAGGACGCGCTGGACGGCGGTCAGCGCCAGCTGCGGGTCGCCGAACAGCACCGCGAAGCGGCACAGTTCGTCGGCGCGGCCGGCCACCGTGCTCAGCCGGTCCAGCCACTCGCGCTCCAGCTGCGCCTGGGCGCGCTCCATCTCCTCGGCCGTCGGGCCCTCGGCGGCGAACCGCGCGAGCTCCTCGTCCACGGCCGCCTCGATGGCGGGGATCTCGACCCCGCTGGAGGTCTTGACGTCCAGCCAGCCCAGGGAGGGCGCCCCGGCCAGGCGCAGCATGCCGAAGCCGGCCGCGACGGCGCTCTGGTCGCGGCGTACCAGCCGGTTGTGCAGCAGCGAGGACTCGCCGCCGCCCAGGATGGTCAGCGCCACGTCGGCGGCGTCGCACTCGCGGGTGCCGTCGTGCGGCAGCCGGTAGGCGGCCATCAGCGCACGCGCCGGGACCTCCTCGACGATCTCCTCGCGCAGCTGCTCCCCGATGATGTCGGGCAGCGAGCCGTCGCGGGGCGGCTGCTTGCCGTCGTGCGCGGGGATGGTGCCGAAGTACTTCTCGACCCAGGCGAGCGTCTGCTCGGGGTCGATGTCGCCGACGACCGAGAGCACCGCGTTGTTGGGCGCGTAGTACGTACGGAAGAAGGTGCGCGCGTCCTCCAGGGAGGCGGCGTCCAGGTCGGCCATGGAGCCGATCGGGGTGTGGTGGTACGGGTGGCCCTCGGGGTAGGCCAGGGCGGTGAGCCGCTCGAAGGCCGTACCGTACGGAACGTTGTCGTACCGCTGGCGGCGCTCGTTCTTGACGACGTCGCGCTGGTTCTCCATGGACTCGTCGTCCAGGGCGGCCAGCAGGGACCCCATCCGGTCCGCTTCCAGCCAGAGCGCGAGCTCCAGCTGGTGGGTCGGCATCGTCTCGAAGTAGTTGGTGCGCTCGAAGCTGGTGGTGCCGTTGAGGGAACCGCCGGCGCCCTGGACCAGTTCGAAGTGCCCGTTGCCGGGAACGCTCGCCGACCCCTGGAACATCAGGTGCTCGAAGAGGTGAGCCAGGCCGGTGCGTCCCTTGACTTCGTGGCGCGAGCCTACGTCGTACCAGAGGCAGACCGCGGCGACCGGGGTCAGGTGGTCCTCGGAGAGCACCACGCGCAGGCCGTTGGCCAGCCGGTGCTCGGTCGCTGTCAGGCCGCCGGAGCCGGCCTGGGCTGTGGCCGTGTGACCCATGGGCATGTGGTCCCTTCGATCGCGATGCAGAGATTTCTTATCGACCTGCCACTGTATGCAAGCGCGCCGACCGCCGGATAAGTTCCCGGGTCACTCCCCCGCACTCCGTCCGGGGGACCCCCGGGGTCGGAGTCGGCGTTGTCGGTGCGCCGGGCCACAATGGTCCGCGTCGTACCCTCGCCGGACACCACAAGACCGCCAGACCCAGCCAGACCCAGCAAGACCCAGCAAGACACCCCGCCCGACACCCAGCACACCCCATTTTGGTTAAGGAGCCGCGCAGCGATGGCCCGCCGCAGCACGAAGACCCCGCCGCCGGAGGATTTCGAGGAGAAGATCCTCGACATCGACGTCGTCGACGAAATGCAGGGCTCCTTCCTCGAGTACGCGTACTCGGTGATCTACTCCCGCGCCCTGCCCGACGCCCGGGACGGCATGAAGCCGGTGCACCGGCGCATCGTGTACCAGATGAACGAGATGGGCCTGCGCCCCGACCGCGGCTACGTGAAGTGCGCCCGTGTCGTCGGCGAGGTCATGGGCAAGCTCCACCCCCACGGTGACGCGTCGATCTACGACGCCCTCGTGCGCATGGCCCAGCCCTTCTCCATGCGGCTGCCGCTGGTCGACGGCCACGGCAACTTCGGCTCGCTCGGCAACGACGACCCGCCGGCCGCGATGCGTTACACCGAGTGCAAGATGGCCGACGCCACGTCGCTGATGACGGAGTCGATCGACGAGGACACCGTCGACTTCACCGCCAACTACGACGGCCAGGAGCGGGAGCCGGTAGCCCTGCCCGCCGCGTACCCGAACCTGCTGGTCAACGGCGCGTCCGGGATCGCGGTCGGCATGGCCACCAACATGCCCCCGCACAACCTCGGCGAGGTCATCGCCGCCGCCCGCCACCTGATCCGGTACCCCCAGGCGGACCTGGAGGCGCTGATGCGCTTCGTGCCGGGTCCCGACCTGCCCACGGGCGGCCGGATCGTCGGGCTCTCGGGCATCAAGGACGCCTACGAGAACGGCCGCGGCACCTTCAAGATCCGCGCGACGGTGGCCGTGGAGGACGTGACGGCGCGCCGCAAGGGCCTGGTCGTCACCGAACTGCCCTTCACGGTCGGCCCCGAGAAGGTCATCGCGAAGATCAAGGACCTGGTCGGCTCGAAGAAGCTCCAGGGCATCGCCGACGTCAAGGACCTCACCGACCGCTCGCACGGCCTGCGCCTGGTCATCGAGATCAAGAACGGCTTCCACCCGGAGGCCGTGCTGGAGCAGCTCTACAAGCTGACGCCGATGGAGGAGTCCTTCGGCATCAACAACGTGGCGCTGGTGGACGGGCAGCCCCTGACGCTGGGCCTCAAGGAGCTGCTGGAGGTCTATCTCGACCACCGCTTCGAGGTCGTCCGGCGGCGCAGCGAGTTCCGCCGCACCAAGCGCCGCGACCGGCTGCACCTGGTCGAGGGCCTGCTGGTGGCGCTCCTCGACATCGACGAGGTCATCCGGCTCATCCGGGACAGCGACAACTCCGCGCAGGCCAAGTCCCGGCTGATCGAGCGGTTCTCGCTGAGCGAGATCCAGACCCAGTACATCCTGGACACCCCGCTGCGCCGGCTCACCCGCTTCGACCGGATCGAGCTGGAGTCCGAGCGCGACCGGCTGACGGGCGAGATCGACGAGCTGACCGGGATCCTGGAGTCGGACAGCGAGCTGCGCAAGCTGGTCTCCTCGGAACTGGCGGCGGTCGCGAAGAAGTTCGGCACCGAGCGCCGTACGGTGCTGCTGGAGTCCGCGGGCACCGCGGTGGCGGCCGTGCCGCTGGAGGTCGCGGACGACCCGTGCCGGGTGCTGCTGTCCTCGACGGGCCTGCTCGCGCGTACGGCGAACGGCGAGGCGCTGCCGGAGGAGGAGGGCGGCGCCCGCGCCAAGCACGACCTGATCGTCTCGCAGGTCGCGGCGACCGCCCGGGCCGATGTCGGCGCGGTCACCTCGTACGGGCGGCTGCTGCGGCTGTCGGTGATCGACCTGCCGCAGCTGCCGGACACGCACGCCGCGCCGAACCTGGCGGGCGGCGCACCGGTCTCGGAGTTCCTCTCCGGGCTGGAGGCGGACGAGAAGGTGATCTGCCTGACCTCGCTGGACGAGTCCTCGCAGGGCCTCGCGCTGGGCACCGAGCAGGGCGTGGTCAAGCGCGTCGTGCCGGACTACCCGGCGAACAAGGACGAGCTGGAGGTCATCACCCTCAAGGAGGGCGACCGGATCGTCGGCGCGGTCGAGCTGCGCACGGGTGAGGAGGACCTGGTCTTCATCACCGACGACGCCCAGCTGCTGCGCTACCCGGCGGGCCAGGTCCGCCCGCAGGGCCGCCCCGCGGGCGGTATGGCGGGCATCAAGCTCGCCGACAACGCCAAGGTGATCCACTTCTCGGCCGTGGACCCGGCGCGGGACGCCGTGGTCTTCACCGTGGCGGGCTCGCACGGCACCCTGGACGACTCGGTGACCTCCGGGAAGCTGACCCCGTTCGACCAGTACCCGCGCAAGGGCCGGGCCACGGGTGGCGTGCGCTGCCAGCGGTTCCTGAAGGGCGAGGACGTACTGGTCCTGGCCTGGGCGGGCGGTTCCCCCGTCCGCGCGGCGGCGGCGAACGGCACTCCGGCCGAGCTGCCGGCCGTGGACCCGCGCCGGGACGGCTCGGGGGCGGCACTGCCGTCGGCGGTCGCGGCGCTGGCGGGAGCCGCGCTGTAGGTCGCGGGAAGGCATTCGGGTGGTACGACCGGGGGGACGTACCACCCGAATGCCGACTAGTGTTTTCCCCGTGGACGCGGTGGGGGGAGAACGCAGCTGATGAGCCGTCGAGCGGGCAGCGGACTGATCGGGAACTGGGCGGAGGCCCAGCGCCGGCAGCAACAGACGCAGCTGGTCCAGCAGCGCGAGGCCGAGCGCCGGCAGCGCGCCCACGAACGGGACGCGAACCGGAGCCACCGGCAGTACCGCGAGGCCGAGGCCCTGCGGCGTACCGCGCAGCTCGACGCCGAGGTCGAAGCCCTCAAGGGCCTGTTGGCCGCGGGCTGCCGGGCACCGGCGTTCCGGATATCCGCCCTGGCCCGGCCCGACCGGCTGCAGCCCTTCGACCCCGGTGCCCTGGCGCACCCGGTGCCGATGCCCCGCATCGAGGATTTCCAGCGGCAGAGCAGCGGCTGGACGCTCGGCTCGAACCACCGGGCGCAGGCGGAGCGGGAGGCGCACGCCCGCTACACCCAGGCCTGGCAGGCCGCGAACGCCGCGGAGGCGCAGCGCCGGCAGCAACTGGCCTCGTACCGGCAGCAGTACGACCGGTGGGCGGCGGAGCAGCTCGCCGGGATGCGGGCGCACAACGGCGGACTCACCGAGCTGGCCGACGCACTGCGCGCGGGTGACGCCGAGGCGGCGGTGGAGTACTTCTCGGCCGCTCTCTACGCCTCGACGGGCTGGCCCGAGGCGCTGCCGAGGCAGGTGACGGCAGCGTACGACCCGGCCGCGCGCCAACTGGTGCTGGACTGGGAGCTGCCCGGCTACGCCGTCGTACCGGAGGCACGGGCGGTGCAGTACCTGCCGAGCACGGATCAGGACAAGGTGAAGCCCCGCCCGGTCACGGAACGACGGGCGCTGTACCGGGACCTGCTGGCCCAGTGCGTGCTGCTGGTGGTGCGCGAGCTGTACGCGGCGGACGAGTTCGGCGTACTGGATTCGGTCGTGGTCAACGGCTTCGTGGACTGCCACGATCCGGTGACGGGCCAGGAGGCGCGGTTCGTGCTCGCCACGGTGCCGGCGGCGCGCGACGCCTTCGCCGGGCTGCGGCTGGAGCAGGTCAGCGCGGTGGACTGTCTGGTTTCGGGGCTGGGCGGCCTGCTGTCGGCGCGGCCCGACCAGCTGACGGCGGTACGCCCCGGCCGCCGGCCCGACGAGGTCGGCGGAGGTGTCGTCAGCCACGGCGGGCACGCGGGCGACGCGGACGACGACGAGCCGGATCTCTTCGTGATGGACCCGATCGCCTTCGAGAACCTGGTCGCCGAGCTGTTCCGGGCGATGGGCATGGAGGCGGTGACCACGCAGCGGTCGGGCGACGGCGGGGTGGACGTGGAGGCGGTGGACCCGGCGCCGATCCGGGGCGGGCGGATCGTGGTGCAGGTCAAGCGTTACCGGAACACGGTGCCGCCGACGGCCGTGCGTGATCTGTACGGCACGGTCCAGGACAAGGGGGCGAACAAGGGGGTGCTGGTCACCACCGCGTCCTTCGGACCGGGGTCGTACACCTTTGCCAACGGCAAGCCGCTGGAGTTGGTTCCCGGGGCGGACCTGGTCGAGCTGCTCCACCAGTACGGACTGCGTGGCCGGCTCGGCGGCGGCAGCGCCGCGGCGCCCGCGCGGCGGGCGCCCGAGCCGGAGCCGGCTCCCCCGGCCGACCACAACGTGCTCGGCATGTCCTGGTCGGGTTCGGTCGCCCTCGACGTGTGCGCGCTCGTCTGCACGGGCAACCGGGTGCTGAGCGAGGAGCACTTCGTCTTCTTCAACAACCCGCGGACCCCGGACGGTTCGGTACGGGCCCGCGAACACGCGGCGCCCGACAAGGCGGCGCTGGAGGTCTCCTTCGACGCCCTGCCGTCGCAGGCCGACCGGCTGGTCCTCGTGGCCGCGATCGACCCGGAGGTCGATCCCCACGCCGACCTGGCCGGGTTCACCGATGCCCACATCCGGCTGCTGTCCGCGGGCGGCGAGGAACTGGGCCGACTGGACGTCTCCGACGGGCGTGCCGGCGAGACCGCCCTGGTCCTCGGCTCGTTCCGGCACCGCTCCAACGGTGACTGGGACTTCGTGATCGGCGGCAAGGGCTACCGCGGCGGCCTGGAGGACCTGCTGGGCGAGTTCGGGGTCGAGGTCGCCTAGGCCGTCTCTTCCGGATCTTGCCGGATGGGGCGGCCTAGTGCTGTGAGCGGAGTGAGGGTGGTGACACCCTCAGGTCTCGTCCGGGCCGGTCCCGGGGACCTCGTGCCCGGGCTCCGCGGGCCGGGCGACGTACCGCAGTACGCCCCACATGCTCTCGGGGGGCGCCTCGTGCGGGGCCGGTTCGCGGCAGGCCTCCAGCTCGCGCAGCAGACCCGGCCCGTCGGTGCCGGAGCCGATCAGGACGAGCCGGCTCACGCGCGCTTCGCCCCGCCCCCAGGGTCCCGGGGCGAAGCGGAGGAAGCGGCCGACCGCGTGGATCTCGTAGCGCTCCTCGTGCCCGGGTACGCCGAAGTGGACGAAGCCCTTGATCCGGTAGAGCCCGGCCGGACGCCGGTCGAGGAAGTCGATGAACCGGCGCGGGGACAGGGCCTGTTCGGAGGTGAACTCCGTGCTCTCGTACGCGGCGTGCGTGTGACCGCAGCGGTCGTGGCCGTGGTCGTGGCCGTGGCCGTCGGCCTCCGCGAGCAGGTCCTCGAAGGAGAGCTGCCCGCGGGTCTCGGTCCAGGGCCGCCGGTCGAAGAGCAGTTCCGGATCGATCCGCCCGTGGTCGGTGGCCATGACCGGGGTGCCCGGGGCGCAGAGCACGGCGAGCTCCTGCTCGATCCGGGCCTGCTCGGCCGCGTCCACCCGGTCGGTCTTGTTGAGTACCACCAGGTCCGCGACGGCGAGGTGGCGGTCGGTCTCCGGGTGTCTGGTCCGGGTGGCGTCGAATTCGGCGGCGTCCACGACCTCCACCATGCCGCCGTACCGGATGGCCGGGTTCTCGCTGGCCATGAGCATCCGGATCATCTCCTGGGGCTCGGCCAGTCCGCTCGCCTCGATGACGATCACGTCGATCCGGTGGGCGGGGGCGGAGAGCTTCTCCAGGTACGCGTCGAGTTCGCTGCCGTCGACGGCGCAGCACAGGCAGCCGCCGCCGAGGGAGACCATGGAGTCCCCGACCTGTCCTGCCACCGACATCGCGTCGATCTCGATCGATCCGAAGTCGTTGACGACGACCCCGATGCGGGTGCCCCCGCGACTGGCGAGGAGGTGGTTCAGCACGGTGGTCTTGCCGGATCCGAGGAAACCGGCGAGGACGACGACGGGGATGGGCTGCCTGCTGTTCACCCGGTCGATCGTAGCGAGGCTCCGTCAGCGCAGGGACGGCACCGGGTGGGGCGGGGTGGGGCCGGTGTACCGGGCGGCCGGACGGATGATCTTCGAGTCGGTGGCCTGTTCGAGGATGTTCGCGCTCCAGCCGACCACGCGGGCCGCGCAGAAGGTCGGTGTGAACATCTCGCGCGGGAGCCCGCAGAGCTCCATGACCACGCCCGCGTAGAACTCCACGTTGGTGTGCAGTTCCCGGCCGGGCTTCAGTTCGGCGAGGATCTCCTCGACCTGGCGCTCGACCTCGACGGCGAAGTCCACGAGGGGACCGCCGAACTGGAGGGCGATCTCGCGCAACATGCGGGAACGGGGGTCCTCGGTGCGGTAGACGGGGTGGCCGAAGCCCATGATCCGGTCGCCCGCCAGGACCCGTTCGCGGATCCACGGCCCGATGCGGTCCACGGTACCGATGGCGTCGAGGGTGTCCAGGGCCCGGCTGGGGGCGCCGCCGTGCAGGGGGCCGGAGAGCGCGCCGATCGCCCCGGTCAGGCAGGCGGCGACATCGGCTCCGGTGGAGGCGATCACCCGGGCGGTGAACGTCGAGGCGTTGAAGCCGTGGTCGACGGTGGACATCAGGTACCGCTCGACCGCGCGGGCCCGGACCGGGTCGGGTTCCCGGCCGGTCAGCATGTAGAGGTAGTTGGCGGCGTACGGGAGGTCCTCGCGCGGCTCCACCGGCTCCAGGCCCTGCCCGAGCCGGTGCAGGGCGGTCAGCAGGGTCGGTACGGCGGCGCAGGCGGCCAGCGCGTCGGCGGCCCGGCGGCCGGGGTCGAGGTCGTAGACCGGGCGGAAGCCGGCGCAGGCGCCGAGCAGCGAGAGCGCGGTGCGCAGCCCGGCCAGGGGGCCGGAGAGCCGGGTGGCCCGGGCCAGGGCCGACAGGGCGTCCCGCACCTCCTCGGGCAGTCGGCGCAGGGGCGCGATCTCGGCCGCGAAGGCGGCGCGCTCGGCGGCGTCGGCCGGGAGCGCGCCCCGGAACATCAGGTGCCACACGTCCTCGAAGCTGCGGGTGGCGGCGAGCTCGACGGCCGAGTACTGGCGGTAGTGGTAGAAGCCTTCCCGGCCCCGGACGTCGCCCAGCCCGGTTTCGGTGACCACGACTCCCGCGAGGCCGCGGGGTACTTCCAAGGTGGTGTTCATGGATCGACCATCCATGATGGATTCAATCGCTGTCAATATTGATTGAATCAATATATCCGTCCATCTGTAGGGTGTTCGTCATGAGCGACCAGACGGACAGCGGGCGCAGGCTCAGCACGCAGGAGGCGGCCCGCGCACTCGGGGTGAAACCGGCGACCGTGTACGCGTACGTCAGCCGGGGCCAGCTCACCAGCCGCCGCGATCCAGCCGGGCGGGGCAGCAGCTTCGACGCCGCCGAGGTGGAGGCGCTGGCCCGGCGGAGCCGGCGCGAGGCGGCGGCCCCCACCGGGGAACTCTCCGTCCGGACGGCGCTCACCCTCATCGAGCCCGACCGGTACTTCTTCCGCGGCGTGGACGCCGTGGAGCTGGCCTCCCGGTACCGCTACGAGGAGGTCGCCGAGTGGCTCTGGACGGGCACCCTCACGCCGGGGGCCCGGTTCACCGCGCCCCCGCAGGCCCTGGAGGCGGCCCGGCGGGCGGTGGCCGCGCTGCCGGAACACGGCGGCCCCATCGACCGGTTGCGGGTGGCGGTCGCCGCCGCGGCGGTGGCGGATCCGCTGCGCTTCGACCTGTCCGAGGAGGCGGTCCTCGGCTCCGCGCGCGCCCTGATCCCCACGCTGGTCGGCGCGCTGCCCGCGGCGGGCCCGGCCCAGTGGCCCGGGGACGGCCGGATCGCCCGGCAGTTGTGGTCGCGGCTGACCGCCCGGGAGCCGGACCCGGACGCGCTGGCCGTGCTGGACCTCGCGCTGGCCCTGCTGGTCGACCACGACCTGGCCGCCTCGACCCTGGCCGTACGGGTGGCCGCCTCCGCGCGCGCCCATCCGTACGCGGCGGTGTCCGCCGGGCTCGGGGCCCTGGAGGGCCCGCTGCACGGCGCGGCCGGACGGCTCGCGCACCGGATGCTGGTGGAGGTGCTGGAACAGGGCGGGGCCGCGCCGGTGGTGGCGGAATACCTGAGGGCGGGACGCCGGGTCCCCGGGCTCGGCCACCGGCTGTACCGGGGCGAGGACCCTCGCGCGCGGGCGCTCTTCGCCCGGCTGGAAGGGCTGGAGCAGGCGGGTCCGGCGCTGGGTGCGGCGCGCGAGGTGGCTGCGGTGATGGCCCGGCAGGGCGGGCTGCACGCCAACGTGGACCTGGCGCTGGCCGTGCTGACGGTGTCGTGCGGGATGCCGCCGGAGGCCGGGGAGACGGTCTTCGCGGTGGCCCGTACGGCGGGCTGGATGGCGCACGCCTTGGAGGAGTACCAGGAGCGGCCGCTGCGGATGCGGCCCAGCGGTCAGTACCACGGCCCCCGCCCGCCCCAGCCGATGCCGTGACGGGCCGGGTCGGATCGGGCCGGGTCGGATCGGGTCGGGTCGGGTCGGATCGGGTCGGATCGGGTCGGGTCTGGTCGGATCGGATCGGGTCGGGCTCGCCCGGGCTCCGGCCCCGGACCTCAGGCGGCCCCCCACGGGCTGTGCCACCGCTCGGCGATGGCCGTCGCGCGCGCGAAGTGGCCGACGGCCTCGTCCTCGCGGCCCAGCAGCACGGCCAGTTCGCCCAGGGTCCGGGCGACCGGGCGCACCGCCACGGTGAACCCGGAGGAGGGCGGCGGGGCGTCGCGGTACGGCAGCAGGGCCGCGTACAGCTCCTCGGCGCCCGTCCGCTCCCCCAGCATGACCAGGGTCATCGCCCGGAAGGTCGCGAAGATCTTGAAGAAGTAGTCCGTCCGCAGCGGCCCCGCCCGGTCGAGGACCTCGCGGGCCTCCCGCTCCTCGCCCGCGGCGGCCAGCGCTACCGCGAGCAGGTCCCCGGCCGGCGGGCCGAAGGCCGCGTACACCTGCCGCAGCCGCGGCAGCGACTCCGCGAGCCGCCCCTGGCTCACCCGCAGCGTCGCGATCGCGACCGCCAGGATCCCCTCCGCGTGCGGGGATCCCTGCCGGGCCATCCGCGCGGCCGCCAGCCGGTAAAGGTGTTCCGCCTCCTCGAACCGCCCCTCGACGTGGGCCCAGGTCGCCTCGACTGTCTCGCCGACGGCGACCGGCCCGGACATCCGGTAGGTCCGCGCGAACCGTGTCCACCGTTCCACGAGCCCACGGGCACCGGCCACATCGCCCTCGGCGGCCAGCGCCGTGGAGCGGATGAACATCCCGTACCACTGGTGGCCCGGCAGCTCGTGCGCGGCGCCGATCCGTTCGAGTTCCCCGCCCAGTGCGGCGCGTTCGGGCCACTCCAGGTCGGCGTCGAGTTCCTTGACCAGCGCCGCGAGCGCCCCCGCCCGCAGCACGGGGTCCCCGGTGCCCTCCGCGAGGGCGAGCGCCTCACGCGCCGCCGCCCGTACGCCCGCCACCTTGGCGTCGGACAGCTCGGCCGCGTACGCGCCCAGCAGCCCGCACCGTACGGCGGGTTCGTGACCGGGCCACGCCAGCAGGCGCTCCAGCAGCTCCACCACCGGCCCGTCGACCACGCCGTAGGGCCGCGTCTGCCAGGGGGTCGGCTCGGTCCATGCGGTGAACGCCGCGATCAGCAGGTCGTCCCGGCCGGCGCCGACCGCGCGGTCGATCGCGGTACGCCGGGTCGTGCGGGCCGCCATGACCGCCCCCGCCCGCACCTGGGCCCGTACCAGCCGGCCCAGCAGCTCGGCGCGCTCGGCGTCCCGGTCGCCGCCGGACGCGGCGGGAATCCGCTCGAAGCACTCCACCGCCTCGGCGAGCAGCGCGGCGGCCACGTCATGGGCGAAACGGCTCTCGGCGAGCCCGGCGGCCCGCAGGCAGTACCCGACCGCCTTCGCCGCCGTCGCCGAGGAGGCCGCGCGTACGTGGTGGTGGGCCAGCGCGGAGACATCGTCCGGGGCGAGTCGCTCCAGGCAGGCCGCGATCCGGCCGTGCATCCGCGAGGAGCGCAGCCGGCTGAGGTCCGCCAGCAGGGTGTCGCGTACCAGCGCGTGGGCGAACCGGACCCGCCCGGGCTCGGGTTCGACCAGCAGCCCGGCGAGCAGACCGGCCTCCAGCGCGCCCAGTACGCCGTCCTCGCCGGTGTCCGCCGCCCCGGCCAGGACCTCGACGCCGGACTCCCTTCCCGCCACCGCGGCCAGGCGCAGTACGGCCACCACCGCCTCGGGGAGGCGTCCGAGCCGTCGGCGCAGCACGTCCCGTACGCCCTCGGGCACCTCAGACAGCGCCACGAGCGAGCCCTCGCTGCCCAGCAGCCTGGCGCTCTCCCGGACGTAGAAGGGGTTCCCTCCCGTACGTTCGGCCAGCGCGGTCATGACCTCCGCGTCGACCTGCGGGCCGCCCACGGCACGGACCACCTCGGCCACGGCTTCCTCGGTGAGGCCGCGCAGCGCGATCCGGGCCGGTGAACGCCGTGCCAGTCCGGCCAGGGTGTCGCCGAGCCGGCCCTCCGTGTCCTCCGGCCGGTACGCGCCCACGACGAGGAGCGCGGTGCCCGCGGGGAGTTCTGCCGCGCCCGACAGCAGGGCCAGCGTCTCGGCGTCGGCCCAGTGCAGGTCGTCCAGGACCACGGCGACGGGCCGCCCGCGCGCGGCCTCCGCCAGCCACCGGCCGACGGCGCGGTGCAGCCTGAACCGCCCGGCCGCGACATCCTCGCCGCCGGCCGAACGGCCGGTGGCGGGAGCGCCCTCGGCCAGGAGGGGCGCGAGCGCGGCGACCACCGCGGGCCCGGGCGGGGCGGCCACCGCGACGGCGCGCAGTGCTTCGACCCAGGCCCAGGCGGGGGGCGCGCCCTCGGCGTCGGTGGTGCGCCCGAAGGCGACGAGCCAGCCCTCGGCACGGAGCCGGTCGCCGAGGGCGTGCAGCAGCGCCGTCTTGCCCAGCCCGGCCTCGCCGGTGACCAGCGCGACGCCGGGGCCGGCCGCGCGGGCCCGGTGCGCCGCCGCTGTCAGCCGCTCCACTTCCTCCTCGCGCCCGACGAACAGCTCGGCCCCGGTGGCGGCCGGCGCCGCGGGCTGCACCGGCCGTGCCGCTGGGCCCGGCGCCACGGACGGCTCGGGCGATGCGGGCACCACGGTCACCACGGGCTCCGGTGACCGCGTGGCCTCGCGCAGCACCCGGTCGTCCTGGGCCAGGACCGCCTTCTCCAGCTCGACCAGGGCTGCACCCGGATCCAGTCCCACCTCGTCGGCGAGTACCGTCCTGGCCCGGCGCAGCGCCGAGAGCGCGTCGGCCTGCCGCCCCGCCGCCCACAGCGCGAGGGCGTGCAGCCGCCAGGCCTCCTCCCGCAGCGGCTCGTCCCGGGTCAGCGACGCGGCCTCGGCGACCGCCCCGGCGATGTCGGCGCCGCCCCGCAGCCCGGCGGCGATGCCGAGTTCGCGGGCGGCCAGCCGCAGCTCGCCGAGCCGCATGATCTCGGCGTGGGTCCACGGCTCGTCGGCAGTCTCGGCGTACGCCGGCCCCTGCCACAGCGCCAGCGCCTCGCGGAGCAGGGCTCCGGCGGTGTCCGGCTCGGCGGGCAGGGCCGTGCGGGCCCGGCCGAGCAGCCGCTCGAAGCGCCAGGCGTCGACGGCGTCCTCGGGAAGCCGCAGTGCGTACCCGGGCGGCGCGCTCACCAGCAGCCGCGCGGGGGTGCGCGGCGCCCGGCCCGGTTCGAGGAGGCGGCGCAGGTTGGAGACGTAGGCCTGGAGCGAGGCGACGGCCCGGGCGGGGGGCGCCCCCTGCCAGAGCTCCTCGATCATCCGGTCGACGGACACGACCCGGCCGCGCGCCGATACGAGGAGGGCCAGTACGGAGCGCTGGCGGTGGCCGCCGAGCGGGATCGCCTCGCCGTCCCGCTCGGCCGCGAAGGAGCCGAGTACGCGTATGTGGACCATGACGCCACCAACGTACGCCGAATCGGTCAACTCCGTTCCGCACAAGGCCGAATGGCGTCATGGAACCTTCCAAGTACCTTCCAAGAACCCTCCATGTACCGACGTCGAGTCTCCTTCCATGAAGACGACGCAGCCACAGACGGCACGAGCTCCGCGATCGGACCGGAGCGCGGCACGGCCGAACACCCACGAGATGGTGGTCATCCACCGCGGCCTGCGCCGCGAGGCACGCCTGCTGGTCGAGCTGATCGCCGCGGTGGCCCCCGGCGACACGGCGCGGGCACGGGTCCTCGGGGACCACTTCCGCGACTACCGGCTCGGCCTGACGGGCCACCACCACGGCGAGGACGCGTACCTGTGGCCGCCGCTGATGGCCCGGGTCGACCTCGAAGCGGATCTCGTCCTGCGCATGGAGGCCCAGCACGAGCGGGTGGCTGCGTCTCTCGCGGCCGCCGGGGAGGCCCTGCCCGCCTGGGAGAACCGGGCCGGGGAGGCGGAACGCGACACGCTCGTGTCGGTCCTCGCCGAGCACCGGACCGTACTGCTGGAACACCTGGACGACGAGGAGGAATCGCTCCTGCCGCTCGCCGCCCGCCACCTGTCCGCGCACGAGTGGGACCGGCTGGGCGAGCACTTCCTGGCCTCCACGCCCAAGCCCAAGCTGCTGTTCTTCCTCGGGATGGTCCTGGAGGACGCGGACCGGGCCGAGCGCGCGGCGATGCTCGCCGCGCTGCCCCTCGCCGGGCGCCTGCTGTGGCACACCGTCGGGCGTCCCGCCTACGTCCGCCGGATGCGCACCGTCCGCCGCGCCGCCGCTTCGCGCTGATCCCCCTGCCCTCCGCCGACCCTCTCACCCACCTTCAGGAGAACTCCCATGTCCCTCAAGCACCTCACCACCGCCCTGGCCGCCATCGGCGGCGCGTTCATCCTGTACGTCGGACTCAGCTATCTGTTCGCGCCGCAGGCCACCGCCGCCGGCTTCGGGCTGCCGACCTGGCCGCAGCACGACGGCGCCGCCTTCCTCGCCGTCAAGGGCGTACGTGATGTCGCGACCGGTCTGGTCGTCCTCGCGCTCCTGCTCACGGGGCAGCGCCGGGCGCTCGGCTGGGTGCTGGCGGCGATCACCTTCGTCCCCGCCGGCGACATGGTGATCGTCCTCGCCAACGACGGATCCGCGGGTCATGCCTACGGGGTCCACGGGGCCACGGCCCTCGCCGTCGCCCTGACCGCGGGCCTCCTGCTGCGCGAGCGTCCGGCCCCTGCCGTCCGCGCCGCAACCGAGCCGGCCCGGGCCTGACCACCCGCCCGCCCTCGCCGGCTCCGATCCACATCCCCCATCCGCCATCCCTCATCCCTCATCCCCCATCCCCCATCCCCCATCCCCCATCCCCCATCCCCCATCCCCCATCCCCCATCCCCCATCCCCCAGGAGAAGACGACATGTCCCTGATCGTGCCTTCCTTCGACGAATCGGTGATCGTGCGCTCGGCCGAGGCCGAGACGATCGGCGGCGCCCCGACCACCATCCGGCTCCTCGCCGACAGCGGTTCCACCGGCGGCGCCCTGTCGACACAGCGGGTGAGCCTGCTGGACGGCGCCGACGGGGCCGCGCCCCACCACCACTCCCGGTCCGCCGAGCTCTTCTACCTGCTCGACGGCACCGCGCAGCTCCTGTCGGGCGACCAGGTCGTGACCGCGGAACGCGGCGACCTCGTCATCGTGCCGCCCGGCCTCGACCACGCGTTCGCCGCGGCGCCCGGTGAGAACGCCGACATCCTCATCGTCATCACGCCGGGCATCGAACGGTTCGAGTACTTCCGCCACCTGGAACGGATCGCCTACGGGAAAGTGCCGCCGGAGTCCCTCCTGGACGTCCAGGAGCTCTACGACACCTACTTCACCCGCAGTGAGGTGTGGAACACGGTCCGGACATGACGGGAGTGGGGTACCCGACAAGTCGGGCGTAAGCGTTCCGCTTGTGCCGGTGCCGACCTACCGTTGCTGCCCATGCGGTTCCCCCTCATGAGCGCTCGGCGCCTCGGGCTGCCCAGACGGGCCGTCTCCCAGATCCTGCTGACCCAGCTGGCCATCGCCGCCGGGGTCGCCGTACTGGCGACCGGACTGTTCCTGGCGCCGCTGAGCGCCCAGCTCGACGACCAGGCCATGCGGCGCGCCCTGGCCATCGCGCAGAGCGCCGCGGCCGATCCCGCGCTGGCCGCCGGGGTCCTGGACTCCGGGGCCTCGGCCGACAGCCCCGTGCAGTCCTCGGCCGAGCGGATCCGCCGGGCCACCGGAGCCGAGTACGTGGTCGTGCTCGACCTGGACGGCATCCGCCGCTCGCACCCGAGCGCGGACCGGATCGGGCTGCCCGTCTCCACCGACCCGAGCGATGCCCTGGCAGGGCGCGAGGTCATGGAGATCGACGAGGGCACCCTGGGCCGCTCCGCCCGCGGCAAGGTCCCACTCCTCGCGGCCGACGGCGAGATCGTCGGCGCCGTCTCGGTCGGCATCGCCTACGACAGCGTCCGGGACCGCCTGCTCGGCGCGATCCCCGGTCTGCTCGCCTACGCGGGCGGCGCCTTGGCGGCGGGCGCCCTCGCCGCCTACCTGCTCTCCCGCAGGATCCAGCGGCAGACCCGCGATCTGGCCTTCTCCGACATCGCCGGCCTGCTCGCCGAGCGCGAGGCCATGCTGCACTCCATCCGCGAGGGCGTGATCGCCCTGGCCCCCGACGGCAGGGTCCGGCTGGTCAACGACGAGGCCGCCCGCCTGCTGGGCCTCGCCCCGGACGCCGCCGACGGCTGCGCGGGGCGCCCGCTGGAGGACGTACTGGGTGCGGGCCGCACCGCGGACGTCCTGTCGGGCCGTGTCACCGGCCGGGACCTGCTCACCGTGCAGGGCCCCCGGGTGCTGGTGGCCAACCGCATGCCCACCGAGGACGGCGGCGCCGTCGCCACCCTGCGCGACCGCACCGAGCTGGAGCACCTGGGCCGCGAGCTCGACTCCACCCGGGGCCTGATCGATGCCCTGCGCGCTCAGGACCACGAGCACGCCAACCGCCTCCACACCCTCCTCGGCCTGCTGGAGCTGGGCCTGCACGAGGAGGCGGTGGAGTTCGTGACCGAGGTCGCCGGCGTGCACCGCACCACGGCCGAACAGGTCACCGAGAAGGTCCACGACCCTCTTCTGGCCGCCCTGCTGGTGGGCAAGGCGACCGTCGCCGCCGAGCGCGGTGTCCCCCTGCGGCTGGCCGGCTCCACCCTCCTCCCCGACCGCCTGGTGGACCCGGGCGGCCTGGTCACGATCCTCGGCAACCTCGTGGACAACGCCCTGGACGCCGCCGCGGGTTCAGCGGCGCCCCTGGTCGAGGTGGAGCTGCGCGCGGAGGGCCGTACCGCCGTGCTGCGGGTACGCGACAGCGGCCCCGGGGTGCCCGCCGCGCGCCGTGAGGAGATCTTCACGGAGGGCTGGTCGACCAAGCAGCCCAAGGCCCACCGCGAGCGCGGTCTGGGCCTCGCCCTCGTACGCCGCCTCGCGGAGCGGCAGGGCGGCAGCGCCCGGGCCGGTGAAGCAGCGGACGGAGGGGCGGAATTCTCCGTCGTACTCCCGGAGGCCCTGCGGTGAACGAGACCCCGATCCACGTATTGGTCGTCGACGACGACATGCGTGTTGCCCGGATCAACGCGGCGTACGTGGCGAAAGTTCCCGGGTTCCTGGTGACGGCGCAGGCCCATTCGGCCGCCGAGGCCCTGGAGTTCCTCACCTCACATCCGGTGGACCTCGTCCTCCTGGACCACTACCTGCCCGACGAGAACGGCCTGGACCTCGTCCGGCGCCTGCGCCAGCTCGGCCACCGCACCGATGTGATCATGGTCACCGCCGCCCGCGACCTCGCCACCGTGCAGGCCGCCATGCGCCTCGGCGCCCTGCAGTACCTGGTCAAACCCTTCACCTTCGGCGGACTGCGCAGCCGGCTGGAGGCGTACGGGGCCCTGCGCCGCACCCTGGACACGGGCGGTGAGGCCGAACAGGCCGAGGTGGACCGGATCTTCGGCGTCCTCGCCGCCGCAGGATCCCCGAACGAGCTCCCCAAGGGCCACTCCGCCAGTACCGCGGAGCTCGTCCGCCAGGTGCTGCGGTCCGCCGAAGGTCCCTTGTCCACCCAGCAGATCGCCGACCGCGCGGGCATCAGCCGGCAGACCGCCCAGCGCTACGTGAAGCTCCTCGAACGCACCGCCCGGGTCAGCCTCGCCCTGCGCTACGGCGAGACCGGCCGTCCGGAGCACCGCTACACCTGGCTCCCGTCGGAGGGGCCGTCCTGACGCCGGGCGGCCGGCCGACCGGCAGCCCCGGGCCGACCGGCCGCCGCACCACCGCTCAGAGGACTCAGACCGCTCCGGCCCCGGTCAGGGAACGGACCTCCGTCTCCGCGTGCTTCGCCTCGTCCGCCTCCTCGCCCGAGGTGACCGTGCCCAGCCAACCCGCCAGGAAGCCGAGCGGGATCGAGACGATCCCCGGGTTCTGGAGCGGGAAGTACTGGAAGTCCACTCCGGGGAAGAGCGATTCGGCGCTGCCCGACACCACCGGCGAGACCAGCACCAGCAGCACCGCCGGAATCAGGCCGCCGTACACCGACCAGACGGCTCCGCGCGTGGTGAAGCCGCGCCAGAAGAGCGAGTACAGCAGCACCGGCAGATTGGCCGAAGCCGCCACCGCGAAGGCCAGTCCCACCAGGAACGCCACGTTGAGGTCCTGGGCGAGCAGTCCGAGGGCGATCGCGATCGCCCCGATGCCGACGGCCGCGACCCGGGCCACCGCGACCTCGCTGCGCTGCCGGGCGTGCCGGCGCTTGAGGGAGGCGTACAGGTCGTGTGCCACGGAGGCCGAGGAGGCCAGGGTGATGCCGGCGACCACGGCCAGGATGGTGGCGAAGGCGATGGCGGCGACGAAGGCGAACAGGACGGCACCCCCGGTGGTTTCCGCGCCCCCGCCGAGGAAGGCGGCCAGCAGCGGAACTGCCGTGTTCCCGGAGGCGTTGGAGGCTCGTACGTCGTCCGGTCCCACCAGCGCGGCCGCCCCGAAGCCGAGCACGATGGTCATCAGGTAGAACCCGCCGATCAGCGCGATCGCCCACACCACCGACCGGCGGGCCGACCGCGCGGTGGGCACGGTGTAGAACCGCGACAGGATGTGCGGCAGCCCGGCGGTCCCGAGGACCAGCGCCAGACCGAGGCTCATGAAGTCGACGCGGGCGGTCCAGTCCCCGCCGTACTTGAGGCCGGGGCTCAGGAACGCCCTGCCGTGCCCGCTGCGGTCGGCGGCGCTGGTGAGCAGCTGGTCGAAGTTCCCGTGGAAGCGCAGCAGCACGAGCACGGTCAGGGTGATCGCGCCGCCCATCAGCAGCACGGCCTTCACGATCTGGATCCAGGTGGTGGCCCGCATCCCGCCGAAGGAGACGTAGACCACCATCAGTGCGCCGACCCCCACCACGGCGAGTGTCCGGGCGGCGGGGCCCGAACTGCCGAGCAGCAGGCCGACGAGACTGCCCGCGCCGACCATCTGCGCGATGAGGTAGAGCACGGAGACGACGACCGAGGAGGTGCCGGCCGCGATCCGCACCGGACGTTCGCTCATCCGGGCGGCAACCACGTCGGCGAGGGTGAAGCGCCCGCAGTTGCGGACCAGTTCGGCGACGAGGAACAGCACCACGAGCCAGGCCACGAGGAAGCCCACCGAGTACAGCAGCCCGTCGTAGCCGAAGAGGGCGATCAGGCCGGAGATGCCGAGGAACGAGGCCGCGGACATGTAGTCGCCCGCGATGGCGAAACCGTTCTCCATCGGGGAGAACAATCGCCCGCCCGCGTAGAACTCCTCGGCCGACCCGTGCCGGTTCCGGCTGACCCAGGTGGTGATGCCGAGGGTCACCGCGATGAAGACGCTGAACAGGATCAGCGCGAGGGTCTGGTGCTCGGTGGTCACCGGCCGGCCCTCCTCGCCCGGGTCCGCTCCTGGCCGCGTTCCTGCTCGAAGACGGTCCAGCGCAGATCGAGCGCGGCCCGGTCCCGGCGCAGCCGCGCGTGCCGGGCGTACGCCCAGGTCAGCAGGAAGGTGCTGAGGAACTGGCCGAGCCCCGCCAGCATGGCCACGTTGACCGCGCCCACCACGGGCCGGGCCATCAGGCCGGGCGCGGCGGTGGCGGCGACCACGTAGGCGACGTACCAGAGGAAGAACCCGACGGTGGCGGGGACGACGAACCTGCGGTAGCGGGTGCGAACCTCCTGGAAGGCGGCGCTGCGCTGCACTTCGAGGTAGATGTCGGATGCGCCGGGCGCGGGGCGCCCGCCACCGGGGGCCGGGACCGGCTGGGACGTTTCCTCACCCTCGCCCCACCCGACGGCCAGCGCGTCGTACCAGGGGTCGTCGAGCCGGATCGTTCCGGTATCACGACCTTCGTGCTTGTCCACCGAACTCTCCTTGTCCGCTGCCGCATTGGCCGCGTGCCCACAAGGATGTGCGGAATGGGCGCTTTCCGGACTGGTGTACCGGTGCTCTTCACTCCAACAGGTGATGGAGCGAAGAGCACCGGTATGCCGTGGCGCCTTCGGTGTTCGGTGCCGCCGGGCTCCGGCGGCACCCGGATCAGGCGTCGATGCGCGAGCGGTCCAGGGTCGCCGCGGAGCTCGTGATGAACTCCTTGCGTGGGGCCACCTCATTGCCCATGAGCAGGTCGAAGACCTGCTCGGCCGAGTCCAGGTCGCCGATGTTGATCCGGCGCAGGGTGCGGAAGCGGGGATCCATGGTGGTCTCCGCCAGCTGGTCCGCGTCCATCTCGCCGAGGCCCTTGTAGCGCTGGATCGAGTCCTTGTACCGGATGTTCTTGCGCTGGTACTCCAGCAGGGTCTGGCGCAGCTCGCTGTCCGAGTACGTGTAGACGTACTTGTCCTGGCCCTTCTTCGGCTGGACCAGCTCGATCCGGTGCAGCGGCGGCACGGCCGCGAAGACCCGGCCGGCCTCGACCATCGGCCGCATGTACCGCTGGAAGAGCGTGAGCAGCAGGCAGCGGATGTGCGCGCCGTCGACGTCGGCGTCCACGAGCAGCACGATCTTGCCGTACCGGGCGGCGTCGATGTCGAAGGTCCGGCCCGAGCCGGCTCCTATGACCTGGATGATCGCCCCGCACTCGGCGTTCTTCAGCATGTCCGAGATCGAGGACTTCTGGACATTGAGGATCTTGCCGCGGATGGGCAGGAGCGCCTGGAACTCGGAGTTCCGGGCGAGCTTCGCGGTGCCGAGGGCGGAGTCGCCCTCGACGATGAAGAGCTCGCTGCGGTCCACGTCGTCGCTGCGGCAGTCGGCCAGCTTGGCGGGGAGCGAGGAGGTCTCCAGCGCGGTCTTGCGACGCTGCGCCTCCTTGTGCTGACGGGCCGCGATCCTGGTCCGGGCCGCCGCGACGATCTTCTCCATCACGGCGCGGGCCTGCTGCTTGTCGTCGCGCTTGGTGGAGGTCAGGAAGGCCTTGAGCTCCTTGGCGACCACGGCGGCGACGATCCGGGTGGCCGCGGAGGTGCCGAGCACCTCCTTGGTCTGGCCCTCGAACTGCGGCTCGGCGAGCCGGACGGTGACGACGGCCGTCATGCCCTCCATCGCGTCGTCCTTGACCACGTCGTCCTCGGCGACGCGCAGCAGCTTGGCCGAGCGCAGCACCTCGTTCACGGTCTTGGCGACCGAGCGCTCGAAGCCGGAGACGTGGGTGCCGCCCTTGGGGGTGGCGATGATGTTCACGAAGGACTTGGCGTTGGTCTCGTACCCCGTGCCCCAGCGCAGGGCGATGTCCACGCCGAGCTCGCGGGTGACCTCGGTGGGGGTCATGTGGCCGCGGTCGTCGAGGACCGGGACGGTCTCCTTGAAGGTGCCCGTGCCGGTCAGGCGCAGGACGTCGCAGACGGCCTTGTCCTGGGCGAGGTACTCGCAGAATTCGCTGATGCCGCCGTCGAAGCGGAAGGTCTCCTCGGTCTTGCCGGCCCCGTCGATGCCGCGCTCGTCGCGGACGACCAGGGTCAGGCCGGGGACGAGGAAGGCGGTCTGGCGGGCGCGCTGGTAGAGCGTCTCCAGGTTGAGCCGGGCGTCCTTGAGGAAGATCTGGCGGTCGGCCCAGTAGCGGACCCGGGTGCCGGTCCGGCCCTTGGCGACCCGCTTGACCTTGCGGAGGCCGTTGGCGGGGTCGAAGGGGCTCTCGGGGCCCTGCTCGGTGAACATTCCCGGGACGCCGCGCCGGAAGCTGATCGCGTGGGTCGCGCTGTTGCGGTCGACCTCGACGTCGAGGCGTGCGGAGAGGGCGTTGACCACGGAGGCACCGACGCCGTGCAGGCCGCCGGAGGCCGCGTACGAGCCACCGCCGAACTTGCCGCCGGCGTGCAGCTTGGTCATGACGACCTCGATGCCGGACAGGCCGGTCTTGGGCTCGACGTCCACGGGGATGCCGCGGCCGTTGTCCCGGACCTCGACGGAGGCGTCCTCGTGGAGGATCACCTCGATGTGGTCGCAGTAGCCGCCCAGGGCCTCGTCGACGGAATTGTCGATGATCTCCCACAGGCAGTGCATGAGGCCCCGGCTGTCGGTGGAGCCGATATACATGCCGGGGCGCTTGCGGACGGCCTCCAGCCCTTCGAGGACGAGCAGGTGCCGCGCGGTGTAGTTGGAACCGTCCCGGTCTGCTCCGGACAGCAGCGCGCTGGAAGGCACGGACGTGTCGGCGGTCACGCAGTTCGCTCCTCGCTGAATTTCTTTTCTGGCCCGGTCGGGCGCAGGGGTGGCTCGGGTGCCGCTCGAAGGGTACCGAGGCCAGGTAGAGCCGATGCAACGCCACCCTCGCGCATTCCTCAGCCTAGTCCAGATCCGTACGGATGTTCGATCCCCCGCGCGGGTGAAGGAAACATCACGTTCCCTTCCGCGCATGAACCATTTAGGGTTCGGGCACGTCCTCATGAACAACCTGGCACTCACGCCGGGGGAGGATGGAACTGCAACAAGCGCACGACTGACAACGCGAAACCGTAAAGCAACGCAATACGGCTCCTTCGCCGCCAACCGGCAACAGCCGGCCAGCTTCGGAAGGAAGTTTCGAGGAAAAGCCGCGAGCGGGAACGTTTTCGGCCTGGTTGGATGTTGACCCTGGTACGACAGCTCGTCGAGCTAGAGAAGAGGCGACGTGACTACTGTTCTGACACCCGCGACCCCGCTGACGGCCGCTGACCGATGCGACCGTTGCGGCGCCCAGGCATATCTGCGCGTCGTCCTGCTGAGCGGCGGTGAACTGCTCTTCTGCGCCCACCACGGGCGCAAGTTCGAGCCGGAACTCAAGAAGATCGCCGCGGAAATACAGGATGAGACCGAGCGGCTCACGTCCGCTCCGGCTGCCAATGCCGAACCCGAGGACCGCTGACACAGGCCTGCACCTCGCATCCGACGAGCCAGGACCGGCCAGGCCGGTCGACGGGCGGCACTCCTGAGACCCAGGGGTGCCGCCCGTCCTCACATCCGCACATCCACACATCCGCGACCCTGCCGCTAGGGCGTGCGATGCCCCTGCGCGGGCCCTGTCTGCGGCCCAGAGGCCCCGTGGGCGTCCCACCCGATGCCCTGGACCTCCCCGGGCTGCGCGCCCGTCTCCGGGGCCAGCACGAAGTCGACCAACGGGGCGATGCGCGTGTAGACCCCGGGGCTGTCGGCGCGCCCACAGCCCCGGCCCCACGAGACCAGCCCGATGAGCCGCCCCTGGGCCACCAGCGGCCCGCCGCTGTCGCCCTGGCAGGCGTCCTTGCCGCCGCCGCTGTCACCCGCGCACACCATGGACTCCGCGCGGTACTGCCCGTCCGCGTCCCCGGGGTACGCGCGCCCGCAGACCTCGTCCGCCAGCACCGTCACCCCAGCGGCGCGCAGCCCGTACGCGTAGTCACCAAAGCCGCTCGTGTCGCCCCATCCGTACACCGCCGCCTCGGTCCCCGCGGCGTAGGCTGAATGTCCCGCCCCCGCCATCGGCAGCACGTAGTGGGCCGGTACCGACTCGGCCAGCTCCAGAACGGCGAGGTCCCCGGCATTGCTCGCCGGGTCGTAGGCGGGGTTCACCCTCGCCCCGCGCACCGCGATCTCCCGGCCCTCGGCCGCCCGGAGCTCCGTACGCCCGGCGATCACCCGGAAGTCGGCCACGGATTCGACCGGGCCGCCCAGCACCTGGCTTCCCAGGCAGTGCGCCGCCGTCAGCACCCTGGTCGGGGACACGACCACGCCTCCGCAGAACTGGCCGCCCCGCGTACCCCCGAACCGGTCACGGCTGGCGAGGGCGACGACCCAGGGGCTGTCGGCCACCTTCACCGGCTTCCCGCCGATCACCACGCTGTCCGCGGCCGCCTGCGGCACCTGGGCGAACGGCGCCGCGGCCGCTCCCGCCGCCAGGGTCAGCGCTCCCGCCAGAGCACGGGCAAAGGGACGACGCATGAGGCCTCCTGACTCCGAGTGTGCATGACTCCACCCAGAGTGGGTCGCCCGGTGGCCGAGCGCACCCGCGCGGTCACCGTCGCCCTGCCGTCCCCATCGGCTTCCGGCGGCGGCCGGCGCCGCCGGAAGCCGCCCGGTCAGTCCAGGTAGTCGCGCAGCACCTGGGAGCGCGACGGGTGCCGGAGCTTCGACATCGTCTTCGACTCGATCTGGCGGATCCGCTCACGCGTGACCCCGTAGACCTTGCCGATCTCGTCGAGCGTCTTGGGCTGGCCGTCCGTGAGGCCGAAGCGCATCGAGACCACGCCGGCCTCGCGCTCGCTCAGGGTGTCGAGCACCGAGTGCAGCTGCTCCTGCAGCAGCGTGAAGCTCACGGCATCGGCCGGAACGACCGCCTCGGAGTCCTCGATGAGGTCGCCGAACTCGCTGTCGCCGTCCTCGCCGAGCGGCGTGTGCAGGGAGATCGGCTCACGGCCGTACTTCTGGACCTCGATGACCTTCTCGGGGGTCATGTCGAGTTCCTTGGCCAGCTCCTCCGGGGTGGGCTCGCGGCCCAGGTCCTGGAGCATCTGGCGCTGGACGCGGGCGAGCTTGTTGATGACCTCGACCATGTGCACCGGGATACGGATGGTGCGCGCCTGGTCGGCCATGGCGCGCGTGATCGCCTGCCGGATCCACCACGTGGCATAGGTCGAGAACTTGTAGCCCTTGGTGTAGTCGAACTTCTCGACCGCGCGGATCAGACCCAGGTTGCCCTCCTGGATCAGGTCCAGGAAGAGCATGCCGCGGCCCGTGTAGCGCTTGGCGAGGGAGACCACGAGGCGGAGGTTGGCCTCCAGCAGGTGGTTCTTCGCGCGGCGGCCGTCCTCGGCGATGATCTCCAGCTCACGCTTCAGCTTGGGCGCCAGCTTGTCGGAGTTCGCCAGCTTGTCCTCGGCGAACAGACCCGCCTCGATGCGCTTGGCGAGCTCCACCTCCTGCTCGGCGTTGAGGAGGGGGACCTTGCCGATCTGCTTGAGGTAGTCCTTGACCGGGTCGGCGGTGGCGCCGGCGACCACGACCTGCTGGGCGGGGGCGTCGTCCTCGTCGTCGGAGATGACGAAGCCCTTGTTCTCCCCGCCCTCCTCCTCTTCCTCGGCCTCGGCCTTGGCGGCGTCCGGACCCTCCTCCGCGGTCTCGTCCTCGCCCTCGTCCGCGTCCTTCTTGGAGGCGGTCTTCTTCGCCGCCGTCTTCTTGGCCGCGGTCTTCTTGGCGGGCGCCGCCTTCTTGGCCGCCGTCTTCTTCGCCGCCGCCTTCTTGGCGGCGGGCTCCATTCCGGGCTCTTCCGCGAGGGCTTCCGCGATGTCCGCGTCCGCCGGGACCGCGGTGGCCGCGGGCTGCGCTGCCGTCGTCCGGGCCGCCGTCTTCTTGACGGTCTCGGTGGCCGTCCGCTTGGCCGGGCTCTTGGCTGCGACGCTCTTGCGGGTGGTGCGCTTGGGCGACTCCGCGGCACTGACCATCAGCGTCACACCCTCTTCCTCGAGGATCTGGTTGAGGCTGCGCAGAACATTCTTCCACTGGGTCGCAGGAATCTGGTCAGCCTCGAAGGCCCGACGCACGTCATCGCCGGCGATCTGCCCCTCGGCCTTGCCCCGCTCGATGAGCGCCATCACAGACTCGGAATCGGCGATCTCCGGCGGGAGCGTACGGGATGTGCTGGCCGACACGAACAACCTCTCGGAACGATGGGAACGGCTTCCGACCCCGGGCCTGGTGGTGCTGGACCGGAGCCGACGACCACCGACCGGGGATGGGCCGGCGGCGCGGGCAGGGGCCGGGGAGCTGCACAGCACCCCCAAGGGCTGCTGTCTTCCCTCCGTCGGCCATCACCTCTTACGTCATCGCGTGACCTCGCAGAGCGTTACGCCCAATCTTCGTGGCCCGAGTCACACCCCGTACGCACGAGTGCCGCTCCTGTGGTCGAACCCGGTGTTCCAGGCATGCCGAACCGCCACGAAAGGGGGCCTCACGCCGGTGTCGCCGGACCCGACCGGGCCCGGCGACATGTTCTGCACCCCCGCGCGTCCGCCCGTCAGTGCTCGCGCGGGGCGGGGACCACGCGCTCGACCTCCGGATGAACCGTCAGGAGCTGGCGCATGGCGTTCTCCGCGCCCGTGGCGTCACCCGCGGCGAGGGCCTCGACCATCCGCGCGTGGTGCGCGACGCAGGTCTCGCTCGGGCGGTCGCAGGCGGTGATCGGGCTGCCGGAGACCTGGAGGGCGGCGGAGACGATGCCGGAAAGGTGCTCCAGCATGCGGTTTCCGGCGACCTGGATGAGGAGCGCGTGGAATTCGTTGTCGGCGCGCGCGAAGGTGATCGCGTCGCCCTGGCCGAGGGCGTGGCCCATGATCTCGACCATGTCCGCGAGGCGCTGCTGGATGTCCGGCCGGCCATGGCCGGCGGCGAGGCGGGCGGCGAGCGGCTCGATGGTCCAGCGGAGCTCACCGAGCTCGCGGCGCTGGTCGTCGCGCTGCGGACCGAAGGCGCGCCATTCGATGATGTCGGGGTCGAGCAGGTTCCAGTCGGCGACGGGACGGACCCGGGTGCCGACGTTGGGGCGGGCGCTGACGAGGCCCTTGGCCTCCAGGACCCGCAGCGATTCGCGGACGACCGTGCGGGAGACCTCGAAACGCTGGCCGATCTCCTCGGGGACCAGCGGGCGGTCCGCACCGAGGTCACCGGAAACGATCATCTGGCCGAGCTGCTGGACGAGTTGGCCGTGCAGTCCGCGTCCGCGGCTGCCTGCCGCTCGGCGGCCCACGCGGCTCAACTCGACGTCGGCACCGTCCCAGTGGGGTGCTCCGACGCGGTCGGACCCGGGGGTCTCCGCGTAGGGGTAGCGGTCGAGTTCGCCCGGGCCGGCGAGGCCGGAGTCGGCGTGGCGGGCGGCGGTCATCATGGTGTGCGCAAGGGTACTCACGAATCCTTTGTCGGCCGTGCCTCCATGACCCTTGAGGTCTTTGGTGAAAAGCACACGAAAGGGTGATCGGTGCCACCTACGCAATTGACGACTTATCGTAAAGAACCAGACCTTTTGCGGGGAGTTGCGGTCCGCTTGACGTGACACGGACCGCAACGGTCCCGTCCGCGACTTCTCCCGAACCGGAACGATCACCAACGGACCCGGCTGCGCAGTCCGGTGAACCCATAGGCGCACAACAGGACCATCAGCGACAACACCAGCGCGGTCCCGACGGGTTGGGCCATCACCCGGAGGGCCCCCGCCAGCAGGCGGTCGACCTCCGGCGGCCACTGCCCCCAGGTCAGGCCGCGCAGGCGGGACCCGAGCCCGGTCGACGGGTACGCGGAAGAGCCCTCCAGCGCCTTGCGCACCAGCGGAACCACCATCACCGGTACGGCGAGCACCGCGGCCAGTCCCGCGGTGGCGGACCGGAAGACACCGGAGGCCAGTACGCCGGCCCAGGCGCAGCCGATGAGCAGCCCGGCCCAACTCACGGCCGGGGAGAGCCACTCCACCGGGGTGCGCAGCGGGCCGCTGTCGAAGACCAGCGCGAGGGCGGCGGCGTCGGCGGCCACCGTGAGGGCGCCCAGCAGCAGTGCGAGCGCGGCGCAGATGCCCAGCTTGGCGGTGAGCAGGCCCATCCGGCGGGGCACGGTGCCCCGGTCGGCGGCGAGTGCGGGGTAGCGGTACTCCTCGCCGAAGGCCAGCGCGCCGAGCAGGCCCGCGCCCAGGGCGGCGGGCGGCAGCGGCAGCAGTTCGGGCCAGGCGGCGAGCAGCCGGTTCTGCGGGGTCTGCCCGGTCCGGGCCAGTACCAGGGCGGTGAGGACGGAGACGGCGACGACGAGGGAGGCGGTGAGGACGGGGGTGGCCGTCCCGAAGACCCGGAGCAACTCGTAGCGCAGGGGACGCAGCGGGCCGCCCACGCGGCGCACGGCCGAGGCCGGGCGCCCGGAGCGGATCCGCCGGGGGTGGTCGCCGCAGGCCTCGGCGGCAGACTCGGCGCCAGACTCGGCAGCGGCTTCCCTGCGGGCCGCGCCGGGCTCCGGTGGCGTCCCGGCCGCGGTACGAGCGGCCGGGACGGGCGCCGTCGGCGCCCCGGCGTCGCCCGTCTCGTCGGCGAGCTGGTGGACCAGCACGCCGTGCCGGAACGCCGCCTCGCCGACCTCGGCGCAGTTGCTGCCGTACACCGACAGGCGGCTGCCGCTCTCGGCGACGATCTCCACCGCGCGCCGGGCGGCCCGGGCCTCGCGGCCCAGTACGTCGGCCAGCCGGGCCGCGTGCGGGGTGCGCACGGCGACCCGTGGCCGCAGCCTCGTCCGGGCGAACTCGGCCGCGTCCTGGTCGGCGACGAGGCGGCCCGCCTCGATGCTGACGACACGGTCGGCGCTGCGGGCGGCCTCCTTGGCGTCGTCGGTGGTGAAGAGGACCGCGCCGCCGAGGGAGGCGTGGCCGCGCAGCAGCCCGTGCAGCCAGCCGCGTTCGCGGGGGGAGAGTCCGGCGCCGGGCTCGTCGAGCAGCAGGGTGCACGGATCGGCGAGCAGTGCCGAGGCCAGGGCGACCCGGCGTTCCATGCCGAGCGACAGCGAGCCGAGGCGTTGGTCCCGCAGTCCCGCGATGCCGACGACTTCCAGCATGGTGTCGGCCCGGGAGGCCGGCACCCCGGCTGCGGCGCAGAGCATCCGCAGCTGGTTGCGGACGGTCCGCGCGGGGTTGCCGGGAACGTCGCCGAGGAGCACTCCGACCTCACGGCCGGGGTGCGGGATCCGGTGCAGCGCGCGGCCGCGGAAGTAGGTGACGCCGCGGCCGGGTTCGAGTTCGAGCATGAGCCGCAGTGCGGTGGTCTTGCCCGATCCCGGCTCGCCGAGCAGGGCGGTCACGTGCCCCGGGCGGGCCTCGAAGGTGAGGTCGTCCACGAGGGGCGGGGCGTCGGGGCGGGGCTTGCTGGTGAGTCCGATGGCCTGGAGCATCGCTTCTCTCGCGGGGGGTGAGACCGCTCAGCGGCAGGGTGGGTACCGCAAGCAAGATAACGCGATATGTCCGATATTCAACGCAACCGGTCCGATGGAATGCCGATACTGCCGCCGGGCCTCGCACGGACGGCGGTGCCGGACCGGGTGCCGGACCTGGGATCGGGCACGGTGGTCCCGCCGCTTCCGACGGCGCCTCGTACGCCGCGGTGTCAGACTTCCGGACGCAGCATCGGCGGGTTGAGGAGGGTGGCCCCGCCCGCCCGGAACAACTGGGCCGGACGCCCGCCCTGACGTGTCGTCGTGCCTCCGGCCGGCACCAGGAATCCGGGAGTACCGGTGACCTTGCGGTGGAAGTTGCGCGGGTCGAGGGACACACCCCAGACCGCCTCGTAGACCCGGCGCAGCTCGCCGACGGTGAACTCCGGCGGGCAGAAGGCGGTGGCCAGCGAGGAGTACTCGATCTTCGAGCGGGCCCGCTCCACACCGTCGGCGAGGATCCGGGCGTGATCGAAGGCCAGCCCCGTCGAGGCCTCGTCGGTGTCGGCCAGCACCTCGTCGACCGGGGCCCAGCGCGCGCTGTTGGCATCGCCCCCGGCCCGGGGCGCAGGCAGGTCCGGAGCCAGCACCAGGTGCGCCACGCTGACGACGCGCATCCGCGGATCCCGCTTCGGATCACCGTAGGTGGCCAGCTGTTCGAGGTGCGCCCCGTTGCCCGCGCCGGGCAGGGCGGGGTCGTGCGCGCACAGGCCGGTCTCCTCGGAGAGCTCCCTGGCGGCGGCCCCCGCCAGGTCCTCGTCCCCGCGGACGAATCCTCCGGGCAGCGCCCAGCGCCCCTGGAACGGCTGCTCACCTCTCCGGACGACCAGCGCGCAGAGCGCGTGGCGCCGCACGGTGAGCACGACCAGGTCGACGGTGACGGCGAAGGGCGGATAGGCCGACGGGTCGTAGGGCGACATGCCGCGATCATAGTCGTCTGCCTGACGATAAACAGCGCTTTGGTGACCTTGAAGACAGTGCCCCGGAGGCGGGGCCTTCGATCGAGCGGACCGGTCCGGCCTGAGCGGGGCGAGCGTGCTCAGCCACCCAACTGGAGCGCATCGGCCGCCTCCTCCACCATGCCGAGGCCGAGCCGGCTGATCCGGACGGCGAAGGGCTCCCCCGCCACCCTCAGACCCGAGAGTCTGAGCCCGCCCAGGGGTGCTCCGGGGAGGGGCGCGAGGGCGACCGTGCCGGCGGGGGCGTCGGGGCGGATTCCGGCGAGGGCGGTCAGCGCGTGGATCCCGGCCGCCGCGGCCACGGCGGCAGGTCGGCAGGCCGCCGGGTGCGGCACGGGGGCGCTGCCCGCGGTGCGCTGCTCGGCCGCGAACATCTCCGGTAGCCGGTACCCGAAGGCCTCCGCCGCGTCCAGCAGGCCTCCGAGCAGGCCCGCGGCCTCCTTCTCGAAGCCGGCCTGGGCCAGGCCGGCCACGGCCACCGCGCTCTCGTACGCCCGTACGGCGCCCGAGCGGTGGCCGAACGGATTGTGCCCCGGCTCCTTGGCGGCCATGCTCCGCAGCCCCCATCCGGAATCCATGGCGGGGGCTCCGAGCAGCCGGGCCAGCTGCTCGGCTCGGGTGCGGTCCAGGAGTCCCGGGGCAAGCCGGCCGCCGCTGAGCAGTCCGGTGTCGAGCAGGTGGGCGGCGGCCCCCGTCAGCCGTGGCAGCGGTCTCCCGTCGGGGTGGAGGGCCGACGCGGGCCGGCCGCCGTCCGGGCCGTCGATCCAGAACCCGGCCCGGAACCGCTCCCGCAGCCCGGCCGCCCGCTCCCGCCACTCCTCGGCTCCGGGCCGTCCGCACGCGGCGAGGAGATCGGCGCCGAGCACGGCGGCCCGATGGGCGTGGGCCTGGGTCTCGCAGCGCCGCGGACCCGGGTCGGGATCGGCCAGGAAGCCGTCCTCCCCCCACGCGCCACGCAGCCAGTGCAGGCACCGCTCGGCGGCCGGGAGCAGCCGGGCCACCTCCTCTTCGGGCATGCCCCAGAGCCGGGCCTCGGCCAGCACCGCGGGGAAGGCCAGGGTCGCCTCGGTACCGGTGCACCCCGGCGGAAGCTGCGCGCCCGCTCCGCGCAGGGGGCCCGGGATCTTCCCGAGGTCGGGCCCCCGCTCCTCGGTCTGGGTCCGGGCCAGGATGCGCAGGGTGGCCGCGGCGAGACCGGTCCCGAGCGGCAGCGCCATCCGGGCGGCCCAGAGCGATTCCGCCGGGGCAAGGCCGAGCCGCCAGGGCGCTCCCGCCGCGGCGAAGGCGTCGCCCGGCTGCTCGGGGTCCCTCAGGAGCAGCGCGCCCAGGTCCTCGACGCTGGTCCGGAACCATGCCTTGGCCCTCGGATCGTCCCCTTCGGCCCGGGCGTCGGCCAGCGGGTTCGCCACCTGCCCGGCGGGGGCCCGCCCCACCCGTTGCTGCGTGGTCCGCAGCTCGATGGTGCGGGATTCGCCGGGAGCCAGTTCGAGCTGCCAGCGCAGCAGCCCCGCCGAAGCCAGCGCGTCGTCCGGCGGCGGGTCGGCGGCGGTCACGGCCTGCGCCTCGCCGGTGCTCCAGCGCAGCCCGGCGGCGTGTACCCCGGCGGGCAGCTCGGGCCCGGCCCGGCCCGCGGCCACGGCGGCCAGCTCCGCCAGGTCGGTGCCGAGCAGCACCTCCACGGGCAGGCGTACCGGCCGGGCCGTGAAACTGCGCAGGGTGATCCGCTCGGTGCCGTCCGCGTGCCGGACCCTTTCCACGCCGATGTCGGGGTCGGGGCCGGGCTCGGCGCCGGTGCGCACGGTCGCGGTGAAGACGGCCCGGTCTGCAGCGAGGCTGCGTCCCTGCACGGCGACCGGGTCCCGGCCGCCGACACGCAGCACGCAGCGGGAGAGGAGGCGGCGCCCGGACCGGTAGATCCCGTCGATCCCCCGCCCGGTCAGCTGGCCGTGCTCCGGGGAGATGACCAGACAGGGCGCGGCGACGCAGATGACGGCGCCGTGCACGGGCGGCAGTTCGGACCTGCGGGCGGCGGGCACGCCGGGTGGGCGGGGAGGTGCGGGGTGAGACATGTGTCGCCTTGTCTGCGCTCCGGTCGGTTCAGCTGGGCGGCGGCGCGGCCGGGCCCCCACCACCCCCCAGCTGAACGCCCCCACCCCCGCCCGGGTCACGGGCCCGGGCGCCGTCCGGGCGTGCCCGGGGTGAAGCCCGCGCCGCCGGGGCAGGCCCAGGGCGTACCGGAGCGGTCGCACCGGACCGCCGGACGACGTGAACCGGCGCGCGCTCACTGTTCGCTCCCCGCGGTACGGCGGGACCCGCGGCGGGAGGCCGTGCGGCCCCGTCGGCCGGGAGGACGGGTGCCGGCCGAGGAGCGCCCTCGCCGGGGCTCCCGGCGCCGCCGCTCCTCCCGCAGGCACTGCCGCAGCCCCTCGGGGTCGATCCCTTCGTTGCATGCGTGGTGGAGCAGCTGGGCGAAGCGGTACTCGGCGTCCGCCCGCAGCGCCAGGCCGAAGGCGATCCGGGCGGTCGGCTCGTCCCCCGTGGACCACGAGACCCAGCCGGCGAGGGTGAGCGGGGCCGCGGCGTGCTCGCCGTAGGCCCCGACGCAGCGCCGGGCCAGGGCCCGCCACAGCCGCAGGGCCGGGGCCGCGTCCTCGTCCTCCATCCATTCCGCCGCGATGTCCCGGATCTCGCGGTCCTGGAGGCCCAGGATCAGTGAGGCGGCCTCGTCGTGGCCGAGCAGCGCGTCGTCCCAGTCGTCGGCGTGGGCGGCGCCCTCGACGGGCGGGGCCAGCGTCAGGCGCCGCATCAAGGTCCGCGCCAGGGCGATGGTCTCGGCGCCGACCTCCTCGCGGGTGGCCCCGTCGAGGATCCTGGGCATCAGGGCGGCGGCGGCCCGGTCGAGGGCCTGTTCCGCCTCTTCGGCCACGGCCCCGCGCAGCGGTGCCATCCGGCCCTCGATCTCCTTGAGGGAGCCCCTGACCTGCAGTCCGGCGAAAGTGGCCGTCGCCGCCAGCACCGAGGTGCCGACGGCGGCCAGCCGGCTGCCCTCGGCCGGGCAGCACCGCTCGTCGGGGCATACGTAGGACCAGAACCGTCCTGCGGACAGGCACAGGGCTTCCAGTACGGGCACGTCCAGCGCACCGCAGGCCAGCCGGATCCCCTGGGCGAGCGGCCGCAGGCGGGCCATCACCCGCCGGCCGCTCTCCTCCCCGCTCGGCTCCTGGCAGAGGTAGACGACGATGCCGTCGGGCTTGCCGCCGCGCCGTTCGCTGCCCCTGATCAGGCACTCGGCGACCTGTCGGGCGGTGTCCTCCCATTCCGCGGGCGAGCTGGGGATACCGACGCGGAGCCGGCCGCCGAAGCGCCCGCCCTCGCCGTGCACGGCGACCATGACGAGGGAGTCGGTCGGGTGGAAGCCGAGCATGTAGGGCAGTGCGTCGGCCAGTTCTGCCGGGCTGCGCAGGGTGATCTGGGGTCCGGTGGCGGCTTCGGCCGGGCTGATGGAGGGCCGGTCGGACGGGGTGCGTGATTCGTGGTTGTTCGTCATGCCACGAAGGTCCCGCGCATGATCCGATCCCGAAAGCCCTGTGGATAACTCCCGCCGCCGCCGTCCACAGGCCCGGAGCGGCATTGGCGCGATGTCGGAGGCATCAGGTTGCATGGGGGCATGAACGCAGACCTGAGGTCCTCGGCCGACTCCGTACTAGCCCGTCTCGTGGGCGACCCCACGGGCGCCGCCAGGCTGCGCGAGGACCAGTGGCGGGCGATCGAGGCGCTGGTCGCGCACAAGCGGCGGGCGCTGGTGGTACAGCGCACCGGCTGGGGCAAGTCCGCGGTGTACTTCGTCGCCACCTCGCTGCTGCGGGCGAACGGCGCCGGCCCCACCGTGATCGTCTCCCCGCTCCTCGCGCTGATGCGCAATCAGGTAGAGGCCGCAGCACGGGCGGGGATTCGCGCCCGCACCATCAACTCCGCCAACCCCGAGGAGTGGGAGGGCATCCAGGCCGAGGTGGCGGCCGGTGAGGTCGATGTCCTGCTGGTGAGTCCGGAGCGGCTCAACAACCCTGATTTCCGCGACCAGGTCCTCCCCAAGCTCTCCGCCGCCACCGGGCTGCTCGTGGTCGACGAGGCGCACTGCATCTCCGACTGGGGTCACGACTTCCGCCCCGACTACCGCCGGCTGCGCACCATGCTGGCCGACCTGCCGCCGGGTGTCCCGGTGCTGGCCACGACCGCCACGGCCAATGCCCGCGTGACCGCCGACGTCGCCGAACAGCTCGGCACCGGGGCCGGTACGGACGCTCTGGTGCTGCGCGGCCCTCTGGACCGCGAGAGCCTGAGCCTGGCGGTGCTGACGCTGCCCGACGCGGCGCACCGGCTGGCCTGGCTCGCCGACCACCTCGGGGACCTGCCCGGCTCCGGAATCATCTACACGCTGACCGTGGCGGCCGCCGAGGAGGTCACCGCCTACTTGCGCCACCGGGGGCACACCGTGGCCTCGTACACCGGCAAGACGGAGAACGCCGACCGCCAGCAGGCCGAGGACGACCTCCAGGCGAACCGGGTCAAGGCGCTCGTGGCCACCTCCGCCCTCGGGATGGGCTTCGACAAGCCCGACCTGGGCTTCGTGGTGCACCTCGGCTCGCCCTCCTCCCCCATCGCCTACTACCAGCAGGTCGGCCGCGCGGGCCGTGGCGTGGAGCACGCGGAGGTCCTGCTGCTCCCCGGCCGGGAGGACGAGGCGATCTGGCAGTACTTCGCCTCGGTGGCCTTCCCGCCGGAGGAGCAGGTGCGCCGCACGCTCGACGTCCTGGCCCAGGCCGGCCGGCCGCTGTCGCTGCCCGCGATGGAGCCGCTGGTCGATCTGCGCCGCACCCGGCTGGAGACCATGCTCAAGGTGCTCGACGTCGACGGCGCCGTGCACCGCGTCAAGGGCGGCTGGACCTCGACGGGCGAGCCCTGGGCCTACGACGCCGAGCGCTACGCGTGGGTCGCCCGCCAGCGGGCCACGGAACAGCAGGCCATGCGCGACTACGCCGCGGCCACCGGATGCCGGATGGAATTCCTGCGCCGCCAGCTCGATGACGAGGAGGCGGCGCCCTGCGGCCGCTGTGACAACTGCGCCGGGGCCCGGTTCACCGCGGAGGTCTCCACCACGGCACTGGACACCGCGCGCGGTGAACTCGGCCGCCCGGGCGTCGAGCTGGAGCCCCGCAAGATGTGGCCGACCGGGCTCGCGGCGGTCGGCGTCGACCTCAAGGGCCGCATCCCCGCCGGGGAGCAGGCCTCGACGGGCCGGGCGCTGGGCCGGCTGTCCGACATCGGATGGGGCAACCGGCTGCGTCCGATGCTGGCCCCGCAAGCTCCGGACCAGCCGGTTCCCGACGATGTCGCGCAGGCCGTGGTCGCGGTGCTCGCGGATTGGGCCCGGGGCCCCGGCGGCTGGGCCTCGGGGGCGCCTGACGCACCGGCCCGGCCGGTGGGCGTGGTCGCCCTGCCCTCGCGCAGCCACCCCCAGCTGATCGGTTCGCTGGCCGCGCGGATCGCGGAGATCGGAAGGATGCCGCTGCTCGGTGCGCTCGCCTACACGGACCAGGCCCCGGAATTCGGCTCGGTGTCCTCGAACAGCGCACAGCGGGTACGGGGGCTCCACCAAGCCCTCGCTGTGCCCCCGGCGCTGGCCGATGCGCTGACGCAGTCCGCGGGCCCGGTGCTGCTCGTCGACGACCGTACGGAGAGCGGGTGGACCGTCGCGGTCGCCGCCCGGCTGCTGCGACGGGCAGGCGCGAAAGAGGTGTTCCCGCTGGTGCTGGCGCTTCAGGGCTAGCCGAATGCGTCATCTTCGGCGTGGCGGGGCAAGGATATGAACGGCATACCGGCGAATTCCGGTCGGCGGCGTCAATTGCTCGTTGCCGCACGCTCAGAAGCCACGCGAGAATTGGGGTGCTCCCGCTCGGCTCCTCGGCACCCTCCTGGGCCGCGCTGCGGCGCGCCCTGACTCCACCGTGCCCGTTCGCGGGCGTGTACCCGAAGGGAGGACCGTGACCTTCGGATTCGTGCCGCCCCCGACCACGTCCCTGGCGACAGCCACCGGCGGCACAAGCCGGCACGGCAGACTGCTGGAACCCGCGGAATGGACAGCGGCGGGCATTCCGCTGCTCCGCAATCCGCGCGAAGTCGTCAGCGGACTGCACTCCCGGCACAGCCCCGTGCCCTCGACCGCGGTCATCGCCGTCCTCGGCCCGGAGGAGCAGCTCGTGGCGAGCGCCTCCTTCGTGCAGCGGTCGGCCTCGGCCGACGGCTGGGAGTACCGCAACGCCCTGCTGTCCCGGCTGCGCCGGGTCCTCCCGCACGACCTGCGCAGACGGACCCCGGTACGGACGGCGGTGCTCCTCTACTGCCGCGAGGGCGACGAGCGGTGGACCGAGGAGGACGGGGCGTGGATGTGGGGGCTGCGGGACGCCTGCACCCTGCACGGCCTGCGCTGCGGCGCGTACATCACGCTGACCCACGGGGGCTGGCAGGTGCTGGGCGAGGGCCGTGGCGGTCGGCGCCCGAGCTCCGACTCGCGGCCGCAGCGCCTGGGCGACACCGTGGCCGAGTTCTCTCCGCTGGCCCTGCACACCGGGGGCGGCGCGGTCGAGGCCCTGCGGCGGACCGCCGCGCGCTGACCCCCGTAGAGCCCCCGGGTGCAACCCCACGGGTACGGCCCGCGCCCGTGCCGCTGTCACCGCGGGGCCGCCACCCGTGCGGCTGCCACTCGTACAACGGCACGGCACGGCACGCTCGCCTTGCGTGCGGGCATGCCTCACGGCCGTACACCCGGGAACGGGCGTACGGCGGATCAGGCCTCAGGCTCCGACCCGGGCCCCGGTGCGGGCTTCAGCGGGGCCGGCCCATGGCCCGCCCCGCCCCTCGCCCGTGCCGGGGTACAGGGCGTCAGACGCCCGCACCCAGCACGGAGTTGATCTGCTGCGGGTCGCCGCACACGATCAGCAGCGCACCCGCCCGGGTGAGCGCGACCGGCAGGGCCCCCACGATGGTGTCGACCGCTCCGCCGTTGGCCGCGAAGACCACGACGGGACGGTCGGCGGCGCGCTGGACCTGCGCCGCGTCCGCGTAGAAGACGTCGTCCCCGGCGTCGTGCAGGGCCCAGTACGCGGCCTCGCCGAAGGACAGCTCGTGCGCGGCCCACGGGTGCGGGTCGCCACTGGTGAGCACCAGGATGTCGCCGGGCGCGCGCCCGGTGTCGAGCAGCAGGTCGACGGCCTCTTCGGCCGCGTCCAGCGCGCCCTCGGCGGAGGCCGGGATCAGCTGGATCTGCGGCACCGCCGCGGAGACGGACGGTGCGGTGGGGGCAGCGGCAGGGGCTGCGGGAACGGGTCCGGAGGTGGCCTGCGGCGCACGCTGCGCGGGCGGTGCGGGCCTGGCGGGACCGGGGCGGCCGGGCCGCGGTACGGCGGCGGGACGCGGACCAGGTACAGGGCGGGGGGTCTGCGCGGTGCGGCTCGCGGCCGGCGTGACGCGGGGACCCTGGGCACTCTCGTGAATCTGAGGCTCCTCGATGGCGGGGGTGAGAGGCATGAGTTGATATCTATCAAACACCGGTACGAAACGTACCGGTCGGTGGCACACGCGTGCGATCAGAAATCGAAGCCGAGTTGGCCTCCGTTTTCCAGCTCCATCGACTCCTCGCTGCGGCGCACCTTCTTGAGATGGCGCCACCGGGGCAGCGCGTCGAGGTACGACCACGAGAGCCGGTGGTAGGGGGTGGGCCCCAGCTCCTCCAGCGCCGCCCGATGCACGGGCGAGGGGTATCCGGCGTTCGCGGCGAAGGCGAAGTCCTCGATTCCACCGCCCCGTTCACCGAGTTCGGCCATCATGCGGTCACGGCGGACCTTGGCGATGACCGAGGCCGCGGAGACGGCGATACAGGACTGGTCGCCCTTGATCACCGTACGGACCCGCCAGGGCGGGCCGAGATAGTCGTGCTTACCGTCGAGTATCACCGCGTCGGGGCGCACCGGCAGCGCCTCCAGCGCGCGCTCCGCCGCCAGTCGGAGGGCGGCAGTCATCCCCAGCTCGTCGATCTCCTCGGGCGAGGAGTGCCCGAGCGCGTACGCGGTGACCCAGCCCTCCAGGACATCGAGCAGGGCGTCGCGTCGCTTGGGGGTGAGCAGTTTGGAGTCGGTGAGCCCGGCGGGCGGCCGGCGCAGGCCGGTGATCGCCGCACACACGGTGACGGGTCCGGCCCAGGCCCCTCGTCCGACTTCGTCGACCCCGGCGATGACCTTGGCGCCGGTGGTTGCACGGAGGGAGCGTTCGACGGTGTGGGTGGGTGCTTCGTACGGCATGGCGCCAGCAAGGTTACGCCGCCCCGAGCCGACTGCACACCCCCGCCCCGGTCCGACCCGCCCGAGATCGGACGTGAACCCCGCTCCGCGCGCCCCGAGCCGCCCCCGCCGCGTCTCACACCCTGAGCAGCGGCACCATCACCTCGTCGATCAGCGCCGCGATATCCGCGTCCGCCCATTCACTTCCGCACACCTTGGCGCGGTACATCAGCATCGCCGGAATGACATCCACGACAAACGGACCAGTCGCGTCCGACCGCACGTCGCCCCGCACGATTCCACGCTCCACAAGCTCCCTGATCAGACGCTGGGCCGGCTCGTGCAGACCGGACCAGATGACTCCGCGAAACCGATCGGCATGCATGTGATCGCATTCGTGAAGCACTGACCGCAGAGCCTGTCCGGCGCGCGAGTGCATCACATCCCGCGTGCCCACACACAGCAGGTAGAGGTCCTCGCGGATCGAACCACAGTCGGGAATGTCACCGATCCGCGGCAGACCGCTGCGCAGCGCATCGGCCACCAGGTCCGCCTTCGACGGCCAGCGGCGGTAGAGCGCGGCCTTGCCCGTCTGCGCGCCGGACGCGACACCCTCCATGGTGAGCGCGTTCCAACCGACCGTGCTCAGCTGCTCCAACGCGGCGTCGAGAATCGCCCGTTCGAGCTCCGGACCCCGCCTGCGCCCCGGCGACGCCGCTGACCAGCGCGAACCCACCATCTCCCCACCTCCGACCGGCTTGCGCGTTCGACGCACATATTTTCAGCCTTAGTGAACGCTTGCGTTCACTAAGGCGCGGCTCCTACCGTGGACCCGCAGTGAACGAATGCGTTCACTATTTCACTTTGGGGGGATCCTCAGTGACAAGCTCTCAACTCGCCACACCCCGGATACCGGGCGCGGCACGCCGGGAGGGGCGCCCCGGAGTGGCGCTCACCGTCATCGCCGCGTGCCAGCTCATGGTCGTCCTCGACGCGACGATCGTGAACATCGCGCTCCCGCACATCCAGAGCGCCCTCGACTTCACCACCACCGACCTCTCGTGGGTGCTCAGCGCCTACACCCTCACCTTCGGCGGCCTGCTGCTGCTCGGCGGCCGGGCGGGCGACATCCTGGGCCGACGCCGCGTGTTCCTGGCCGGAATCCTGCTCTTCACCCTGGCCTCCCTCCTCGGCGGTTTCGCCCAGGAGCCCTGGCAGCTGCTCGCGGCCCGCGCCCTGCAGGGGGTCGGCGGCGCGATCGCCTCGCCGACCTCGCTCGCCCTGATCACCACGACCTTCCCCGAAGGCCCCGAGCGGAACCGGGCGTTCGGGGTGTTCGCCGCCGTCTCCGCGGGAGGCGGCGCGATCGGCCTGCTGGCCGGCGGCATGCTGACCGAGTGGCTCGACTGGCGCTGGGTCCTCTTCGTCAACGTACCGATCGGCGTGCTGATCGCGGTCCTCACGCCGCTCTACATCACCGAGTCCGAGCGCCACCCCGGCCGCTTCGACATCGCCGGAGCCCTCACCTCCACCGGCGGCATGGCCTCCCTCGTGTACGGGTTCATCAGCGCCGCGGAGAAGGGCTGGCGCGACGCGATCACCCTCGGCTCGTTCGCCGCGGCCCTGGTCCTGCTCGGACTCTTCGTCGTCATCGAGTCGCAGGCCCGCGAGCCGATCATCCCGCTGCGCATGTTCGCCGACCGCAACCGCACCGGCACCTACGTGATCATGCTCGGCCTGGCCGCAGCGATGTTCGGCATGTTCTTCTTCATCGTCCAGTTCGTGCAGAACGTGCTGGGCTTCTCCCCGATCCAGTCCGGACTCGGCTTCCTGCCCGTGACGGTCGCCATCATCACCGCCGCCGGCCTCTCGCAGCGCTTCCTGCCCCGCTTCGGGCCCAAGCCCTTCATGGTCCTCGGGTCCGCGCTCACCGGAACCGGGCTGGCCTGGCTGACCTTCATCCGGACCGACAGCTCCTACGTCTCCGGAGTGCTCGGTCCGATGCTGCTGTTCGGCTTCGGCATGGGCCTCAACTTCGTGACCCTCACCCTCACCGCCGTCTCCGGCGTGGCGCCGAAGGAGGCGGGCGCGGCCTCCGGGCTGCTCAACGCCAGCCAGCAGGTCGGCGGCTCGCTCGGTCTGTCCATCCTGGTCACCGTCTTCGGGACAGCCAGTCGTGACGAGGCCACGAAGCAGGTCCCGTCCTTCATGACGCAGGCGGACCCCGAACAGATCGCCGCCTTCAAGGAGACCGGTTTCCTGCCCGACCCCTGGGGCGACCTGGTCCTCGCCCACGGCATCTCCACCGCGTTCTACGCCGCCGTCGCCATGGCGGGCCTGGCCCTGGCAACCGCCCTGCTGGTGATCCGGGTGCGCAAGAGCGACCTGGAGGCCCTGGCCGGAGCCGCCGCGGAGGCCGGTCCGGCCGCCTGAGCGAGATCTTCCGTACGGGGCCGGGGCCGGGCGCGGGGAACGATCCCCGCGCCTGGCCCCGTACGTGTCCTCCCCGGAACCTCCCCCTAGTACTCGACGCGGCTGCCGAAGGCACCCAGGCGCGAGCAGACCTCGTACGAGACGGTCACCGGACGCTCGCGCAGGATCTGCCGGGCCTGGTACTCGCCCAGGCTCATCGCGTACCAGGGGACGTCCCCGGCCTTGGCCATCTCGTCGTTGATCCCGCGCAGGGCGCAGGACCGCTGCGGCTCGGGCAGCCGGTCCAGGGCGGGAACGGCGTCCGCCGACAGGGACTGGAAGTAGGAGAGGTCGATCTTCGCATCCGCCTCGAAGCGGGCCACGTTGCGCTCGGCGACCATCCCGTCCGGGGAGAGCAGACCGAAGGCCAGGACGGCCGCGGCCGCGCTGGCCGCGAACGCGCGCGCCAGCCAGCGTCCGCCGAACAGCCCGGCCGCCATGATCAATACGATGACCAGCCCGAGCCACAGCTCCATCGCGGCCACCGACACACGCAGCCTGGTCAGCCCGTACGCCTCCACGTAGAGGTCCATCCGGCGCAGCGCGGCGGCGACGACGACCAGCGTCAGCGCGCACAGCACGCCGAGGACGACCCGGACGAACCGTCGGTCGCCCGCTCCGGAGCGCGGGGCCCAGCGCAGGGCGAGCGCGATCACGGCGAGGGTGAGCAGGGTGGCCCAGAGCAGCTGCCAGAAGCCCTGGCGGGCGTATTCGGCGTAGGTGAGGCCGGTGCTCCGCAGGACCTTGTCGTAGCCGCCGAAAAGGACGGCCAGCTGGACGGCGTTGAAGCCGGCGAAGAGCAGGTTGAGCAGGATGAGCGGAAGGGCCCATTCGACGCGGGAGCGCGGCTTGCCCGGGGCCACCTTGATCCGGTCCCAGCGCAGCGGGGCCGCGGCGGTGCGGGCCGCGGCAAGCGCGAGGACGGCGCCGAGGAGGAAGAGCATGAACCGGATGGGCCCGTCCTCGACCGACACATCGGGCAGCAGGTCGCCCAGCAGATCGGCGAAGGCCGCATCCGCGGAGGCGAACAGCGCGCCGAAGAGCACCAGCAGGACGACGGCCACTCCGGTCGCCTTGGCGACGGGGAGCCAGCGGTCCTTTCTGATCCCGCCACGTGAGCGCAGCCCGGTCAGCAGCCAGCCGATCCCGGACACGGCGGCGTCGAGGAAGCCGAGCGGGCTGAGCAGGACGCCCGGCCAGGTGCGGCTGCCGTGCAGGGCCAGCGCGCCGAGCAGGACGGCGGACAGGATCGCCAGTGTGGCCGGCCAGGCGGAGTCGCGCAGCGCCGGTACGGCGAGCAGGGCGAGACAGCCGATCACCCAGGCCACGGTCCAGGGTCGGGCGCTGCGGCGGGCCGCGCGGGCGGCGACGTACGCCGCGACGACGGCGGGCACCACCGCGAGCAGCAGGCCGGGGCCCATGCCGTCACCGAGCAGCAGCGCGGTGGCGAGACCGGAGGCGAGGACGGCGGCGAGGGTCGCGGTCCGGATGGGGGCGGCCTCGGCGGGGCGCACCAGGGTGGCCCAGGAGGGCGCGGCCGAGCGTTGCTGCACCTGCCACGGGTTCCCGGGCGCCGCGCCGGCCCACGCCCCCGGCTGAGGACCGGCCTGCGCCATCGGCCGAGGGCCGGCCTGCGCCCCCCGCGGTGGGCCGGCCGCACCGTTGTGTCTGCCGCCGACCGGATCCGGCCTTGCGGGCGAATCCCCGGCCGTGGCCTCTGCGTTGACCGCGTCCTCGGTCCGGGCTTCGTCCGCCCCGCCGGTGTTCTCTGACATCGGGTTCCCTCCCCTGTCGGCCGCCCCGGAGTTCAGGTCGGGGCGGCGATGCGGACAGGGTAGGCCGGTGCGATGCGGTTTTGAACAGGATCAAAAGAGTGCTGTGGCAGGACCGTGACAATCGGAGGGGGATATTTCACCGCGCGCCGGACGCGCCCGAGGCACCGGAGGCACCGAACGCTCCGCAGACGCCTGAGGCGGCTGATTCGCACCGACCCTGACCGACCCCACACCGACTCCCCGGCGTCCCGTCGGGTCGGTCCACGGGCGTCAACCCGCCGCGACCTCGGGCAGCCAGGCCGGCAGTGCCTCGGTACGCGCCAGCCATGCGGCCGGCAGCACGGCGTCACCGCGCGCGCCCAGCACCCCGCCGACGATCGCGCAGGTCGTGTCGACGTCCCCGCCCACCTGCGCGGTGGTCCAGAACGCCCGCTCGTAGTCGTCCAGCGCCCGCGCCGCCGACCACAGGGCGAACGGCACGGTGTCGTGCGCGCTCGTACGCCGCCCGCAGCCCAGGACCGCCGCGACCGTGGTGGCGTCGCCGTAGTCCAGCATGTCCCGCGCGCGCCGCAGCCCCGCGCCCACCGCGCTGCGGGGCACCAGTGCGATGACCCCGTCCAGCAGGTCGGAGGCCTTCGGCGGGCCGTCGGTGCCCGCGGCCAGTGCCGCCGCAGCTGCGACGGCCATCGCCCCGCACACGGCCTCACGGTGCTGGTGGGTGGTGTAGGCGGAGATCTCCGCCTGGTGGGTGGCCTGCTCAGGGTCGTCGGCGTACCAGGCACCGAGCGGCGCGATGCGCATCGCGGCGCCGTTGCCCCACGAGCCCTGCCCGTTGAACAGTTCGGCGGCCAGCGTGCGCCAGTCCTGCCCCTCCCGCACCAGACGCAGCATCCGGTTCACCGCAGGCCCGTAACCACGGTCGAAGTCGTGGTGGTGGGCGAAGGAACTCGCGAGCGCGTCCTGGTCGATCCGCCCGTGGTCGGCCAGCACGGCCACCACCGAGCAGGCCATCTCGGTGTCGTCGGTCCACTGCCACGCCTCGGCGCCGGTGGGCAGCTCGCGCCGCTTGAGCAGCGGGTAGTTCACGGGGACGAAGTACTGGGAGCCCAGGGCGTCCCCCAGCGCCAGCCCTCGGAGGCTGGCCATGGCGCGCGCGTAGCGCCGTTCGGGAGTGGAATCAGGCGTCATCGCGGGCCACTCTAGCCGTCCAGGTCATAAGGCTCGGGTGTGGTCCACCGCTCAAACGGGCGGTCCAACCGGTACCGGCCGTCCGGGCCGAGCAGGAGCACCCGGAATTCGCCGTTGCCCGGATTGGACAAGGCCTCGAATTCGGCCACGGACCAGTGGAACCAGCGCATGCAGAACAGCCGCATCGTCAGGCCGTGCGTCACCAGCAGCACGTTCTCGGGATGGTCGGGGGCCTCGAAACTGCGGTAGAGACTTTCCAGGAAGGACCCGACCCTGTCGTACACATCGGCCCCCGACTCGCCCTGCGCGAACCGGTAGAAGAAGTGGCCGTACGCGTCCCGGTACGCCTTCTGCAGCCGTACGTCGTTCTGGTCCTGCCAGTTCCCCCAGTCCTGCTCGCGCAGACGCGGCTCCTCGCGCATCCGCACCCGCGTCGGGTCCAGCCGGAGCTCCCGGAAGGTCTGCAGGGTGCGGCGGTACGGGGAGACGTACGCGCTGATCGTCTCGGTGCCGAAGAGCTCGCGCAGCCGGACGCCTGCCGCCGACGCCTGCTCGCGCCCGGCAGCGGTCAGCCGCAGGGCGTGGTCGGGCTCCCGCTCGTACACGGAGTCGTCGGCGTTCCCCTCCGATTCCCCATGTCGGACAAGGACGATGCGCCGTGGTCGAACCATTCCACGAGCCTATTCGGCGACCGGGCGGCCCGCCGACCGGGCACGCCGACGGGCCCCCTGCGATCGTCGTACGGTCATACCGTCCAGGAGGGTTCGAGGTCGACGACATCGCCGGTGAGGGCCTCGACATCGGCCTGGATCTGGGCGCGCAGGGAGAGCCGCTCGACCCGCTCCTGCCGGTACTTGCCGTGCTCGGCGGCGGCGTGCCACATCGAGAGCACCAGGAACTCCCGGCCCGGGGCCTCCCCGAAGAGGCCGCGGACCATACCGGGCGAGCCCGCCATCGCCGGATTCCACACCTTCTCCTGCATGAGGGCGAAGTGGTCGACCCGGCCCTCTCGTACCCGTGTGTGCGCGACCCGTACGACGTCGGCATCGGTGAAGCGCGGCTCGAAGCCGGTCTTCACGTCGAAGCGGTGGTCGAAGAGAGTGACCCGCAGATCGGTGTAGGTGCCGTTCTGGGAGGCGGCCAGCCGGTCGTGCGAGCGGGCCATGAAGGAGTCGTAGAAGGAGCGGCTCTCCCAGAACGCGAAGACATGCGCGACCCCCTGCCGGCCCCGGCTCCAGCCGCCGCCCTGCCCCCGGAATCCCGGCTCACCCGGCAGCCCCGCCCATTTTCGCTGCCCCCGCTCGAACCCGCGTCGGTCCGTCACCGTGCAGCGAATCCACTTGACCAGCACTGCGCCATCGTACGGGCCAGGCGCGGCCCCGGTCAGTCCTCGGCGCGGTGGATCCGCACCAGTTCCGCCGCGTCCCGATCGGGCAGCCGAAGCCCGAACTCCCGGTCGAGCAGGTCGAGCAGCCCGTCCGGGCCGACGATCTCCTGCTCGGCCCGGCCGTCGGGGTGCAGCCGGGTCAGTTCCCGCCCGACGAGCGCCTGGCGGACGCCGTCGCCCGGGTGCTGGACGATCAGCCGCCCGACGAAGGAGGAGGTGGGGTGGCTGGAGCTGTAGTGGTTGAGTACGACGTAGTCGACGGGGTGGTAGCGCTGCGGGGAGAAGGTGTACAGGTCCCTCCAGGTGTCGCCGCGCAGCAGGCACAGCACGAGGACGCCGTCCTCCTCCTCGCGGACGCGGTACGTCCACTCGCCCTGCCGCACCTCGGCGCCCGGCCGTCCCAGCGGCACCGGCTCCCGGGGCCCCTGGAATCCGAACCCGGCGTCGCACAGCCACGGTTCACCCTCGACGGTGACGACGAGGACGGCGTGCGTCACCGCGAGGACGGAGTCCCCGCGGGTGCGGTTGCGGGCACCGCGCCCGGAGACCTCGAAGCCGATCCGCTCCAGGGCGGCGGCCAGCAGCGAGTTCTGCTCGTAGCAGTAGCCGCCGCGGCGGTTGTGCACGAGCTTGTCCTCGATCGACTTGAGGTCCAGCGCGACGGGGCGGCCGAGCAGGACGTCCAGGCTCTCGAAGGTGATGGCGGCGGTATGGGCGCGGTGCACTGCGTACAACGTGCGGAGGTCCGGCCGGAGTTCCCCGGACGGCCCTCGGTCCCCCCGATATCCGATCCGGTCCAGATACGCGTCCAGGCCCAGCTCGTCACCGCTCCACATGACTGACCATCTCCCCGTTCCCCCGCTCGTCGGCCACCGCACTGCCGTGAAATCCGCAGGCGCGCTGTCACACACGCCCCGCACAATGATCAGCATGACGGCCCTGCACTCCAACCCGCTTTTCGACCGCCTCGCCGACGCCGAAAACATCCTGGTCACCGGGGCGGGCGGCGGCTTCGACATCTACGCCGGCCTCCCCGTGGCCCTGTCCCTCATGCACCAGGGCAAGCAGGTCCGCCTGGCGAACCTCTCCTTCAGCGCGCTCGCCGGACTGCCCACCGATGCGTGGGTGGCCCCCGACCTGGCCGCCGTCACCCCTGACTCCGCGCCCCACCTGTCCTACTTCCCGGAGCGGACCCTGGCCCAGTGGCTGCAGGCGCACGGCTACCCGGCCACCGTGTACGCCTTCCCCCAGACCGGGGTGCAGCCGCTGCGCGCCGCCTACCGCGAGCTGATCGACCTCCACCGCATCGACGCGATCGTCCTGGTCGACGGCGGCACGGACATCCTGATGCGGGGCGACGAAGCCGGCCTCGGCACCCCCGAGGAGGACCTCACCAGCGTCGCGGCACTCGCCGCTCTGGAGGACGTACCCGAGCGCCTCGTCGTGTCGGTGGGCTTCGGTGTGGACGCGTACCACGGGGTCAGTCACGGCCTGGTGCTGGAGAACATCGCGGCGCTGGAGCGCGCGGGCGCCTACCTCGGCGCGTTCTCCATACCGCGCGCCACCAGGGAGGGCGCTCTCTTCCTGGACGCGGTGGCCCATGCCCAGGAGCAGACCCCGGACCGGCCCAGCATCGTGAACGGCTCGATCGCCGCGGCCGTCCGGGGTTCCTTCGGCGACGTGCAGTTCACCAGCCGCACACGGGGCAGCGAGCTCTTCGTGAACCCGCTGATGTCACTGTGCTTCGCCTTCGACCTGCCGGGGCTCGCCGCGCGCTGCCTCTACCTGGACCGCATCGAGGACACCCACCTGATGCGCCAGGTCCATTCCCGGATCGCCGAGTTCCGCGAGGAGCTGGTCACCCGTCCGTCCCGCCGCATCCCCCACTGACCCGTGCCGGTGGTCAAAGTCCGAGCAGTTCCGCGAGGGTGCCACCCAGAACGCGATCGCGCACGGTGCCCGGCCTGGTGACGCGTTCGACGGTGGCCCGAGCGAGGAACGGATCGCCGTACGGCGCGTCCGAGCCGAACAAGGTGCGGTCGGGCACCTCGTCGATCGCCAGCCGCACCGCGAAGACGACGCCGGCCGTCGACAGTTCCAGGTACAGGTTCGGGGTCTCCCGGGCCAGCTCGATGGCCGTCAGCCCGTTCGACCCGCCGAGTTGGCTGATCACCAGGGGGACGGACGGGTGTTTGCGCGCGAGTCCGGCCAGAGTGGCCAGGTCTCCCGCCGTGGCCGGTGCGAACCCGTGCACGACCACCGGAAACCCACCGTGATCGGCCGCATGTGCACCCGATTCAACCGCAGCGTCGGTGAAACGCGGTGGGGTGTCCGCGTCACCGCGAACACCCCACCCGAACAGCTACCTCACGCCCCGCAGGGCGTCATGATCAGCTGCAGCCGCTCGTCGAGCCGCAGCCCTCGCAGATGTAGCAGGAGCCTGCGCGCTGCATCTTCGTACCGCAGGAGAAGCAGAGCGGGGCGTCGGCGGAGACGCCGAGCTGCATCTCGACCAGTTCGGCGTTGCTGTGCGCCGTCTTCGGGGCCGGGACGGGGACGGCCGCGACCGGCTTCGGGGCCGACGGGACCGCGGCCAGCGGGATCGCCTGCGTCAGGGACTCGGTGTCCAGCTCGTCGTCGAGCGGCTCGTAGGAGCCGGTGTCCAGGTGACGCTGGCGCTCATCGGCGGTGTGGATGCCGAGGGCCGAGCGGGTCTCGAAGGGCAGGAAGTCCAGCGCCAAGCGGCGGAAGATGTAGTCGACGATCGACTGCGCCATCCGCACGTCCGGGTCGTCCGTCATGCCGGCCGGCTCGAAACGCATGTTCGTGAACTTCGAGACGTACGTCTCCAGCGGAACGCCGTACTGCAGACCGACCGAGACGGCGATCGAGAAGGCGTCCATCATGCCCGCGAGGGTCGAGCCCTGCTTGGACATCTTCAGGAAGACCTCGCCCAGACCGTCGTCCGGGTAGGAGTTCGCCGTCATGTAGCCCTCGGCGCCACCGACCGTGAAGGAGGTGGTGATGCCCGGACGGCCCTTGGGAAGGCGCTTGCGGACGGGGCGGTACTCGATGACCTTCTCGACGGCGGCGCGGATGGTCTCCTCCGTCTTGACGGTGACCTCTTCCTTCTCCGCCTCCTTCTTCTTGGCGGAGAGGGGCTGGCCGACCTTGCAGTTGTCGCGGTAGATCGCGAGCGCCTTGACGCCCATCTTCCACGCCTCGAAGTAGATTTCCTCGATCTCCTCGACGGTCGCCGTCTCCGGCATGTTGACCGTCTTCGAGATCGCGCCGGAGATCCAGGGCTGGATCGCGGCCATCATGCGGACGTGGCCCATCGCGGAGATGGAGCGCTCGCCCATGGCGCAGTCGAACACCGAGTAGTGCTCGGTCTTCAGGCCCGGGGCGTCGACGACCACACCGTGCTCGGCGATGTGGGAGACGATCGCCTCGATCTGCTCCTCCTGGTAACCCAGGCGGCGCAGGGCCTGCGGGACGGTGCCGTTGACGATCTGCATCGAGCCGCCGCCGACGAGCTTCTTGAACTTGACCAGGGCCAGGTCCGGCTCGACACCGGTGGTGTCGCAGGACATCGCGAGACCGATGGTGCCGGTCGGCGCGAGGACGGAGGCCTGGGAGTTGCGGAAGCCGTTCTTCTCGCCGAGGCGCAGAACGTCCTGCCAGGCCTCGGTGGCCGCGGCCCAGATGCTGTTGTCCAGGTCCTCGGTGCGCGGCGCGACCGCGTTGGCGTCGGCGTGCTGCTTCATGACGCGCTTGTGGGACTCGGCGTTGCGGGCGTAGCCGTCGTACGGGCCGACGATGGCGGCCAGCTCGGCGGAGCGCTTGTACGCGGTGCCGGTCATCAGCGAGGTGATCGACGCGGCGAGAGTGCGGCCGCCGTCGGAGTCGTACGCGTGGCCGGTGGCCATCAGCAGGGCGCCGAGGTTGGCGTAGCCGATGCCCAGCTGGCGGAAGGCGCGGGTGTTGTCGCCGATCTTCTGCGTCGGGAAGTCCGCGAAGCAGATGGAGATGTCCATCGCGGTGATGACGAGCTCGACGACCTTGGCGAAGCGCTCGGCGTCGAAGGACTGGTTGCCCTTGCCGTCGTCGTTCAGGAACTTCATCAGGTTGAGCGAGGCGAGGTTGCAGGACGTGTTGTCCAGGTGCATGTACTCGCTGCACGGGTTGGACGCGGTGATGCGGCCGGACTCGGGGCAGGTGTGCCAGTTGTTGATCACACCGTCGTACTGGATGCCCGGGTCGGCACAGGCCCACGCGGCCTCGGCGAGCTTGCGGAAGAGCGCCTTGGCGTCGACCTTCTCGATGACCTCACCGGTCATACGGGCACGCAGGCCGAACTCGGTGCCGTTCTCGACGGCCGTCATGAACTCGTCGTTCACGCGGACGGAGTTGTTGGCGTTCTGGTATTGGACGGACGTGATGTCGTCGCCGCCCAGGTCCATGTCGAAGCCCGCGTCGCGCAGGGCGCGGATCTTCTCCTCCTCCTTCACCTTGGTCTCGATGAAGGCCTCGACGTCCGGGTGGTCCACGTCCAGGACGACCATCTTGGCCGCGCGGCGGGTGGCGCCGCCCGACTTGATCGTTCCTGCGGACGCGTCGGCGCCGCGCATGAAGGAGACCGGGCCGGAGGCGTTGCCGCCGGAGGAGAGGAGCTCCTTGGAGGAGCGGATGCGGGAGAGGTTCAGGCCGGCGCCGGAGCCGCCCTTGAAGATCATGCCCTCTTCCTTGTACCAGTCGAGGATCGACTCCATGGAGTCGTCGACGGCCAGGATGAAGCAGGCGGAGACCTGCTGCGGCTGGGGCGTACCGACGTTGAACCACACCGGGGAGTTGAAGCTGAAGATCTGGTGCAGGAGGGCGTAGGTCAGCTCGTGCTCGAAGATCTCCGCGTCGGCGGGCGACGAGAAGTAGTCGAAGTCCTCGCCGGCCTTCGTGTACGTCTTCACGATCCGGTCGATCAGCTGCTTCAGACCGGTCTCGCGCTGCGGGGTGCCGACCGCGCCGCGGAAGTACTTGCTGGTGACGATGTTGACCGCGTTCACCGACCAGAAGTCGGGGAACTCGACACCACGCTGCTCGAAGTTGACCGAGCCGTCGCGCCAGTTGGTCATGACGACGTCACGGCGCTCCCAGCTCACCTCGTCGTAGGGGTGCACGCCCGGGGTGGTGTGGATGCGCTCGATACGCAGGCCGCCCTTGGCAGCCTTGGTCCCCTTGGCGCGGGAACCACGTGCCGAGCCGCTCGCCGTCTCTGTCATGCCGCTTCCTCCCATATGCGGGCAAAAACGCCCTAAAGTGCCATCGATATTCCGCGGCACGGTGCTGTGTCTTGTATCTACGTCTCTTCGCCTGGCCGGCCGGCCGTGTCACGACGCGTGAGCGCCCCGGCACGGGTGGTCCGGTCAGTCGGCGGCGGAGGCGGGCACGGGGACCTGGGCGGTCCCACCGCACTCGCACTCTGCAGGATGAGACCGCGACACGCGGAGTTCCGCGATGGCGGTCTCGAAGTCTTCAAGGGTGTCGAAAGCTTTGTAAACGGAGGCGAAGCGCAGGTACGCGACCAGGTCGAGCTCCTGCAACGGGCCGAGTATGGCCAGACCCACGTCGTGGGTGGTCAGCTCGGCACTCCCGGTGGCGCGCAGCGCCTCCTCGACCCGCTGGCCGAGCTTGGCGAGGGCGTCCTCGGTGACCGGCCGTCCCTGGCACGCCTTGCGGACGCCGGAGATGACCTTGGTACGGCTGAAGGGTTCCGTCACTCCGCTGCGCTTGATCACCATCAGGGAGGCCGTCTCCACCGTCGTGAATCGACGGGAGCAGTCGGGGCACTGACGGCGCCTGCGGATCGACGTGCCGTCGTCCGTGGTGCGACTGTCGACGACGCGGCTGTCGGGGTGCCTGCAGAAGGGGCAGTGCATGGTTCCCTCACCCTCCCTTTTGGCACGACCGAATCACCTCACGGAGCCCCTGAACGACGGAGGCGGACTCCGTCGGGGGCTCGTGAAGCAGCCACCAGCATATGCGATGACGGGGCCCCCGGAAGACCCGAGGACCACAACCTCTGGGTGGCAGCGCTCATCCAACCACTAGATCTTGGGTTGTGGCGGATTTACGCGGCTCCGCGTGTCGCGGCGTCCGATGGGCGGACACGGGGCCTTGCGGTGCCACACTGGGCGCAGACCCGGAAGGCGGCGATCCGACCGGGAAGGGTACCGTAAGCGGCGGATGCCGAGCCGAACCCTCGTTCGGCGAACCGATCGTCCATACACCCCTTGATATGTCCACACAGGGCGATCTGCGATTTTTCACTCGAACGTGTGTTTGGCGCAACCTTTCGAAAGCTACTACCGTTGTCCAGCTAGGGAGAACATTTCGAGAGGGGCCGACGTGACCACCACCGCAGACAGTGCCGCCATCACTGCCCAGAACCGCTCCCAGAGCCGACTCGAGCCGGTGCATGCCATGAACGACGCAAACGTGAACCCGGATGCGGAACCCGTAGTACGCCCCGCACGCTCGCTGCCAGGTCGACCTCCAGGCATTCGCGCCGACAGCTCCGGGCTCACGGACCGGCAGCGGAGGGTCATCGAGGTCATTCGCGACTCCGTGCAGCGACGCGGGTACCCGCCGTCGATGCGGGAGATCGGCCAGGCGGTCGGCCTGTCCAGCACCTCGTCGGTCGCACACCAGCTGATGGCCCTGGAGCGCAAGGGCTTCCTGCGCCGTGACCCGCACCGGCCCAGGGCCTACGAGGTGCGCGGCTCCGACCAGCCGAGCTCGCAGCCCACGGACACCACCGGCAAGCCCGCCGCCTCCTACGTCCCCCTGGTCGGCCGGATCGCGGCCGGCGGCCCGATCCTCGCCGAGGAGTCGGTCGAGGACGTCTTCCCGCTCCCCCGCCAGCTGGTCGGCGACGGCGAGCTCTTCGTGCTCAAGGTCGTCGGCGACTCGATGATCGAGGCCGCCATCTGTGACGGTGACTGGGTCACGGTCCGTCGCCAGCCGGTCGCGGAGAACGGTGACATCGTCGCCGCGATGCTCGACGGCGAAGCCACGGTCAAGCGCTTCAAGCGCGAGGACGGCCACGTCTGGCTCCTCCCGCACAACGCCGCCTACCAGCCGATCCCCGGCGACGAGGCGACGATCCTCGGCAAGGTCGTCGCGGTACTGCGTCGGGTCTGACCCCCGCCGCCCCCATTCAGCCCCCGGGACCCACTGCGCCGGTTCCGGGGGTTGTTCTGTTCTTTGCGGCTGAACCGCCGCCGCTCTCGCGGATGTGGTTGCTCGCCGCTTGGGTTGCCGACTTGATGGTCGACGTTCGTGCTCCCGAGAACTACTTGCCGTCGGCCTTGGCCGTCGCGTCGATCGCCGCCAGGGAGCGCCGGACCTGATTGCGATCCGTGGTGTACCAGAAGTCCGGCAGCGTGGCCCGCAGGAAGCTCCCGTACCGGGCCGTCGCCAGCCGGGGGTCCAGGACCGCGACGACCCCCCGGTCGCCCGAGGCTCGTACAAGACGGCCCGCACCCTGCGCCATCAGCAGTGCGGCATGCGTGGCCGCCACGGCCATGAAGCCGTTGCCGCCATGCTCCTCGACCGACTTCTGGCGTGCGCTCATCAGCGGGTCGTCGGGGCGCGGGAAGGGAATCCGGTCCATGACCACGAGCTGGCAGCTGGGACCGGGTACGTCCACGCCCTGCCAGAGCGACAGCGTCCCGAACAGGCAGGTCTTCGGGTCGGCGGCGAAGGACTTGATCAGCTCGCCGAGGGTTTCCTCGCCCTGGAGCAGGATCGGGTTGTCGAGCCGGCCGCGCAGCTCTTCGGCGGCCGCCTTGGCGCCGCGCATGGAGGAGAAGAGACCAAGGGTGCGGCCGCCGGCCGCCTCGATCAGCTCGGCGAGCTCGTCCATCATGTCGCCGCGGGTCCCCTCGCGGCCCGGCGTGGCCAGGTGCTTGGCGACGTAGAGGATGCCCTGCTTGGGGTAGTCGAAGGGCGAGCCGACGTCGAGGCCGCGCCAGACGGGTACGTCGTCGCCCTCGACCCCCTCGGGGGACAGCCCCAGGGAGGCCGCGACCCCGTTGAAGTCGCCGCCCAGCTTGAGCGTGGCGGAGGTCAGGACCACGGAGCGGTCCTCGAACAGCTTCTCGCGCAGCAGGCCGGACACCGACAGGGGCGCAACCCGGAGGGTGGCGCCGAAGCGGTCGTGGCGCTCGTACCAGACCACGTCGTACTCGGAGCCGTTGGTGATCCGCTCCGCCACCCCGTGGATGCTCTCCACCGCAGCCAGCGCCTGCTTGCGCACCGCGTCCTCGTCGTGGACGGACTTGTCCCGGGTCGCGCCGATCGCCGAGATCACGTTGCGCGCGGAGTCCCGCAGGGACATCAGCGCATAGCCGAGGTCCTCGGGGATCTGCTCCAGACGGCCCGGGAGCGCCAGCTCCATGACCCGCTCGAAGGTTTCGGAGGCGGTCTGCAGGGAGTCCGCGGTCTTCTCGTCGACCAGCTTGGCGGCACGCTTCACGGCCCGGTTGACCTGGCCCGGGGTGAGCTCGCCGGTGGCGACCCCGGTCACCCGGGAGACCAGCTCGTGGGCCTCGTCCACGATCAGCACCTCGTGCTGAGGCAGCACGGGGGCGCCTTCGATGGCATCGATGGCGAGCAGGGCGTGATTGGTGACGACCACGTCCGCGAGCTTGGCCCGCTCCCGGGCGGCCTCCGCGAAGCACTCGGCGCCGTACGCGCACTTCGTCGCGCCCAGGCACTCGCGGGAGGAGACGGAGATCTGCGACCAGGCCTTGTCCGAAACACCCGGGGTCAGGTCGTCGCGGTCACCGGTCTCGGTCTCATCCGCCCAGTCGCGCATGCGCAGCAGGTCCTGGCCGAGCTTGCTGGTGGGCGCGGCCGCCTCGAACTGGTCGAAGAGGCCGTCCTCCTCGTCCTGCGGAGCGCCCTCGTGCAGGCGGTGCAGGCACAGGTAATTGGACCGGCCCTTGAGCATGGCGAACTGAGGGCGGCGGCGCAGCTGCGGGTGCAGTGCTTCCACCGTGCGTGGCAGATCGCGTTCGACGAGCTGCCGCTGGAGGGCGAGCGTCGCCGTGGCGACGACCACGCGCTCGCCGTGCGCGAGGGCCGGAACCAGGTAGCCGAGGGACTTACCGGTACCGGTACCGGCCTGGATCAGCCGGTGGGAGTTGTCGTCGATCGCTTCGGCGACGGCTTCGGCCATGGCTACCTGGCCGGGGCGCTCCGTGCCGCCGACGGCGGAGACGGCGGCGTGCAGCAGGTCGGGGAGGGAGGGCTTCGTCATAGCACTGCCAACCCTACGGGGCCGCACTGACAGCGAACGCACCGGTGAGCAATCATGGCCGGTACAGAGGGTTGGGTACGGTGCCGTGCTGCACGGCGTGCGGGCGGTCTGGACGGTCTCGGTAGCCGTCCTCGTAGAGCCGGTTCCGGTTGAGGCAGAGCCGTCCGATGCGTTCGCCGAGCAGGTCGAAGAGCTCGTAGCGGTCCTTGAGCTCCGGGAAGCGGGTCTGGTGGCGCAGGATCTCCGCTCGTACGAGGGACCAGAACTCGCTCTCCGGGACGCCGAGGCCGTCCTCGCACAGGGCCGAGAGGTAGCGGAAGACGCCGACGAACAGCCCGGAGTGGATGAACTGGGGCAGGAAGTCGGCGGGCTCGGTGAGCAGGACCGCTCGGACCTCGGCGGGCAGGGACTCCAGCTCGGGCAGCGGCTCGTCGGTGATGTTGACGTCGTCCACGAAGTCCTTGACCGCGAGCCGGACGGGGACGTCCTGCTCGTCGAAGATCACGATGGCGTTCTCGCCGTGCGGGGAGAACACGGTGCCGTAGCGGTAGAGGAAGCGGAGCAGCGGTGGCAGGAGGGCGGCGAACAGGCGCTGCAGCCAGACGGTGGGGGTCAGTCCGGACCGGGCGACGAGCTCGGCGGTGAAGGACCGGCCGCGCGGGTCGGTGTGGAGGAGGGAGGCGAGCGTGCGGGCACGCTCGCCGGGTGCCAGCAGGCCGGTCAGGGGCTCGCGCCAGATCGCGCCGAGGAGCTCCTTGTACTGGTACGGAACCTCGGGGAGCTCGTCGTAGACGGGGTGACGGACGGTGACGGAGGCGACCTCGCCGAGCAGGACGACCCGGCACTCGTCGCGGAGGAAGGGGTCGCCGTCGCGGAGGGAGTGGATCCAGGCGGTGACGGCGGGGGCCGCGAGCGCGAGGTCGCTGGGCAGTCCGCGCCAGACCATGGTGTTGAAGACGGAGAGCGGGAGTTTGACGCTGTGCCGGTCGGGCCGGCTGAGGTTGAGGAAGGTGCGGACGGACTGCTGCGGGAGACGCACGTCGGGATCGGCGGGGAGCGGCACCAGGGCACCGGAGGCGAGCGCCGGGGCGAAGAGGGGGAGGACGACCTCGTCCCACTGCCAGGGGTGGACCGGGAGGTAGAGGTAGTGGAGCGGGTCGAGGCCGCGGTCGCGCAGGGACCGGTCGAAGGAGGCCCGGGTGACGGGGTCGAGCTCGGCGGTGTAGAGGCGGGCGGGGTCCTCCAGGCCGGCGGTCCCGCGGTAGGCGGCGAGCGAGGTGTGGGCGGCGAGCCAGGGCAGCCGCTGGCGGGTGCGGGCCTCGGGGGCCCAGGCGGCGGTGTCGGAGGCGGAGAGTCCGATGCGGCCCTTGTTGGGGACGAGCCAGGGGTGGCCGGTCTGGTGGCCTTCGAGGGCGGCGTAGTCGAGGTCGGCGAGGATGTCGGCGGTGAGTGCGGTGTGGTCGAGCCGGGCGTCGGCGGTGAGGGTGGCGCTGAGCTCGCGGACGAGGTGACCGAGGGTGGGTCCGTCCAGGCCGAGGAGGGTACGGGCACGGATGAGGAAGGCGTACGGGTCCCCGAAGGCGGTCGGGCTCCCGAGGCCGCCCGGCACGGTCGGTGAGGGCGGTGAGGGCGGCTCGGGCGCCGGTGGGGTCAGGGTGATCGTGTCCGGGGTGACGTGCCAGCTGCCGTACGAGCGCCGGCGGGCGCGGAAGCCGAGGCTGCTGCCGTCGTCGAGGGTCAGGGTCCAGGCGTCCCCGGCGGCGGCCGGTGCGGGGACGGGGCGGATGATCTCCTCGTAGGCGAACTCGCCGAGCATCTTGGCGAGCAGCCGGCGGGCGGCGAAGTCCCAGGTCGCACGGTTGAGTTCGGGCGGCGTGCAGGGGTGCTGGGGCGACGGCGGCACGGCGGGGTCGTCCGCGTCGGGGGCTGCGGGGAAGTTCGGCACGTGACTCCTCGGAGGTCGGGAACTTTGCTTCGCTACGCAGAGTTATCGAAGGGAGAGGTGCGGAGCTGCCGACGACGGTCGGGTTTTGCGGGGCGGCACTCAGAGGAGATTGCGCAGCACCCGCTCCCGGATCATCAGGGCGGCCCGCTTCTCGGGAAGGTCGATTTCCGCGGAACAGCGGAAGCCGGAGTTCAGGAAGGCCGATACGGAGGGGGTGTTGCGGATGTCCGGTTCCGCGACGACGCGTGTGCAGCGGGGGCGGTTGCCGAGGACCAGGTCGGCGACGGCGCGCAGCAGAGCTGTTCCCAGTCCGCGGCCGCGGTTCGTGCCGTCTCCGATGAGCAGGTGGATACCCGTGTCGTGGGGGCGCGCCGGGTAGTGCCCGGAGAGCGGGTCGAGGTCGGCCCGGTAGATCTCCCAGTAACTCATCGGCGTGCCGTCGAGGAGGCCGAGGCAGGGGATGCTGCGGCCGTCGCCGTCGAGCTGGGCCCGGAGGTGGTCGGCGGTGACCGCGGCGGGGCCCGCGAGCTCCCAGTAGGCGGCCACCTCGGGATCGTTCATCCAGCCGGTGAGGAGCTCCAGGTCACGGCCGGGCCGCACGGGTTCGAGGCGGAAGGCTCCGGCGGGTGTGGTGACGCTGCCCCAGATGGCGGGGGAATCGAGCAGATCGGCCTCGGCGAGCAGAGGCAACAGTTGTGCGTCGAGGCGTTGTTCGCGCCTTCCGCCGGGAACTTTGACGACGCCGGTGGCGGTGCGGGTGCCGTGGACGGATCCGGTGGCTGGAGCTGGGGCTGAGGTGTCGGTGGAGGGCATCGGGGGCTCTTCTCCGCGTCGGCGCCGACGCGTCAATCGTGAAGGGGGTTGGTGATGGTGACGTAGACGGACTGGGTGTCGACGGGGCCGACCAGCTCGTCGAGACCGCCCAGGCGGGTGAGCAGATTCGCCTTGCAGCGCAGGGTGGGCGAGTCGAGCAGCCGTGCGGGGAGCGGGCCGAGGCCTGCGGCCTTGGCGAGGAAGCGGCGGAAGGCGGCGAGGAGGACCCGCTCGTCCGCGAGCCGCTGGGATCCGAAGGCACCGATGAGGCCGAGCACGTTGTTGATGCCGAGGTAGTAGGCGAAGCGTTCGTCGGTGACGGCGTCGGAGACGAAGGTGTCACTGGCGCTTCCGATGCCGGGGAGCCGGTGCTCCAGTTCCGCGCGGCGCGATTCGCGGAAGTAGTAGCCCTGGTTGTCGCGGTAGCGGCCGCCGATCGGCCAGCCGGCCGGGTCGAGGAGCACCAGGGTGTTCTGCTGGTGCGCTTCGAGGGCGATACCGGCGAGCGCGTCGAAGGCGAGGACCGGCAGCACCACGTGGTCGAGGTAGCGCAGGAACCACTCGGCGGCGACGGCGGACGTGGTGTGGCCGGTGGCGGTGGCGAGCCCGGTGACGAGCTCGGCGAGGCGGGAGCTCATGGTGGTCCGGCCGGGCCACGGGCGGGGAGCGGTGAGTGCGGCGATGCAGACGGCGTCGTCGCCCGAACGGAAGGGGTTGTGGCGCAGGAGGGCGTCGAGTCCGGGCACGGGGGTTCCGTCCGGCGCGTCCACGGCGACCCAGGCGGGGTCGCGGACGATGTCGAAGGCGGGGTGGGACGCCTGCCACTGCTCGGCGAGGCCGGTGCGGAGCAGCCGGTGCACCTCGACGCCGCGGTGGAGTTCCTTGCGGAGGTTCTCGCGGCGGGAGTTGGTGATGCGCAGGCCCAGGGAGAGCTTGAGCATCGCGGGGGCGCCCGGGCGGTGGACGGTGCGGACGGAGGAGGTGGGGTACCAGGGCTCGCCGTGCGCGCCCAGGTCGTGCAGAAGTCCCGCGTCACGGAGGGCGGTGACGGCGGGGCGCTGGAGCAGGTCGCGGGCCTGCCAGGGGTGCAGGGGAAGGGGGGTGGTGCCGTTGGGCAGCGGGAGCCCGGGGGCAAGTCTGCCGAGGAGCTGTGGGGCGGAGACGGGGCGGCCGCTCTCGGTCCAGGCCGATTCGCTCGCGAGAGCCGCGGGTTCGACCGCGAACCAGTGCAGGGGAAATGAGCCGTGGAGTTCGGGTGAGTAGCGGCGTACCTCGGCCTCGGAGAGTCCTTCACGGCTCTTCGGGTCCGGCTGGAGGGGGTGACCGAGGAGGAGTGCCTGTTCGGCGGTGAGGAAACGGTCCCCGCCGACGGGGGACGGGGCGGTGGGGCGTTCCCGCCGGTCGGCGATGAACTCGGCGGTACGGCGCACCGAGTCGGCGACCCGGCCGACGAGGTCGGCGGCGCCTCGGCCACCGCTCGTGCCCTCACGGGCGATGAGCGCGGCAATGGTGACGGCGTCGAGGGAGGGAGCGGCAGCGGTCGTTCCTTCGAGCCGGACGGCACCGAATCGGTGCCAGCCGGCCTGGGACCAGTGGCGGACAGGGACGAGCAGGGCCGTGCCGGAAGCGGGAAGGGGGATACGCAGGGGGGTTCCGGCGGGGCCGTCGGGGCGGCCGAGACCGGATTCGCGGACCCAGCAGCGCAGCAGGTTCTCCACCGCCGCGGCCTCGGCGGCGACCGCCGGGTCGGGGTGGTTGAGGAGGTCCGGCAGGGTGGTCGGCTCCAGCCGGAGGGGGCTCGTCCATCCGGAACGGGGCCGGGGTGTGCCGTCCTTCTGCCGCGGCACCGTGGCCGTTGCCCCGGCTCCGGTCCCGGTGGCGGCCATGACCGTCGGGGGGAGCTGCTCGGCCGGTGCTCCGGGTACGCCCGCCGGGCCCGGCTGCGGCTGCTCGGCCGTGGCCCCGTCGGCGTGGGACGGCGTGCCCGCCGGGGGCTGGGTCGGGGTCGGTGCGTCCTCGGCGGATACGGGCCGGGCCGGCGGGCTGACCGCGGAACCCGAGCCCTGCGCCTCGGGCGCGTCGAGCCGGGGCGTCGGGTACGCAGGCTCCGCGGCCTCCCGTAGCGGCGCCGCGGTGCCGGGCGGCGGTGACGGCTGCCCCGGGGCGACGGCCTCCTCATGGTCCGGGAGCGGCCGCGGCTGCGCCTGGGCCGGTCCCGACGGTGGGGCGGGCCGGTCGCAAGACAGCGGCTGGGTCTCCGTGATGGGGGTGGACTGGTGCGGGTCTGGCATCGCGGGTCCTCGGGGTGCGGGTCAGTGGGTCCGGCGGGCGGCGGCCGGGATGGCGTCAGCCAGGCGGTCGAGAACCGCCGCGGCCTGCTCGTCGGTCAGGGTCAGCGGGGGAAGGAGGCGCACCACGGCGCCGTGGCGGCCGCCGAGCTCGACGATCAGGCCGCGGTCCAGGCACTCCTGGCGGACGGCGGCGGCGAGGGACGGTGCGGCGGCCCCGGTGTCGGGGTCGACGAGTTCGAGGCCGATCATCAGGCCCCGGCCGCGTACCTCTCCGATGCAGGGATGGCCGCAGGCCAGGCCGTGCAGGGCCGCCAGCATCCGGTCCCCGAGGGCGGCGGCGCGCTCGGCGAGCCGGTTCTCGCGGACGAAGGCGAGCGTGGCGGCGCCGGCGGCCATGGCGAGCTGGTTGCCGCGGAAGGTACCCGCGTGCGCGCCGGGGGCCCAGACGTCCAGGCCGGCCCGGTACACGATCACGGCGAGCGGCAGGCTGCCGCCGATCGCCTTGGAGAGGACCATGACGTCGGGCACGACCCCGGCGTGGTCGACTCCCCAGAAGGCACCGGTCCGGCCGACGCCCGTCTGCACCTCGTCGGCGATGAGCGGGATCCCCCGCGCCGCGGTGATCTCGCGCATCCGGCGCAGCCAGGCGTCCGGGGCGGGGATCACCCCGCCCTCGCCCTGCACCGGTTCGACGATCATGCCGGCGGGGGCGGGCACCCCGCCCTTCGGGTCGTCCAGCAGGTTCTCCGTCCAGCGTGCGGAGAGTTCGGCTCCCTCGGGGCCGCCGACGCCGAACGGGCAGCGCAGGTCCTGCGGGTACGGCAACCGGGTCACCCGCACCCCGGGGGCGCCTCCCGACGCGTCCAGGGCCCCGGCGGTCATGCCGTGGTAGGCCCCGGTGAAGGCGAGCAGCCCAGGGCGTCCGGTCGCTGTGCGCACCAGTTTGAGGGCGGCCTCCACGGCATCCGTACCGGCCGGGCCGCAGAACTGGATGCGCGCGTCGGCGGCCAGCGCGGGCGGCAGGTTGGCGAACAGCTCGGTGGTGAAGGCGTCCTTGACGGGGGTCGCGAGGTCCAGCACGTGCAGCGGGGCGCCCGAGTCGAGGACGCCTCGGATGGCTTCGAGCACCACCGGGTGGTTGTGCCCGAGGGCGAGCGAGCCTGCGCCGGAGAGGCAGTCGAGGTAACGCCGCCCGTCGGCGCCCTCGATGGTCAGCCCGCGGGCCCGCACCGGGACGATGGGCAGCGAACGCGCGTACGTCCGGGCGGCGGACTCCCGCTGCGCCTGTCTGCGCAGGATGCCCTCGGGGGCGGCGGAACCCCCCGGCCCACCGCTCACACCCGGACCGTCCGGGGCATTCAGGACGTCCGGACCCGATCCCCGGCTTCCCTGCGGCGGCACTTGAGGCGGGATCTCTGTCGCGGCCGCCGCCGCGGCAGGCTCGGTGACAGCCACGAGTGTCGGTCCTCCCGCACTGATTGCTCTTCCGGATTGCGTCTCGAACATGAACGCTGCTCCCCCATCCCCCGTACGTACCAACGACGGTGACGGCGAGGGATCACGGGTTGACTCAAGATCCTTGTCCCGCAAGGGGAGAGCGCCAGGAACCGCAGCCCCGGCCTGTGTCGTCCTCGGCGACAGCGGCATAGTGGGGGGCTACTCCACTCCTCGAACTCCCAGGGGGACGAACGACATGCGACCGAACCGACCGGTCACCGCGATTCTGTGCGCGGCCACGCTCGCGCTGACCGCGGCTGCCTGCGGCCCCGGCGACGGGGAGGCCGGCGGCGACGCCAAGCCGACCGTGGCCGCGAGCCTGCCGGGCCAGGACGGGATCAAGATCCCGGACCAGCTCAAGGACAAGCTCAAGGAGCACGGAATAGACCTGGAGAAGTGGAAGGGGGGTGAGTGGAAGAACTGGAAGCAGGAGGACTGGCTCCGCGAGGCGGGCGACTACATCAACCCGGTCATCGAGGGCCTGTGGGACCCGGACCGCATGCGTGACGCCGAGCAGCCTCAGCGCCCGGCCGTCGACCCCGACGCGGGCAAGGACCAGGGCGTCACCGACCCGACCCCGGCCCCGGTGGCGGCCAAGCAGGCCACCCCGCCCTACCACACGAGCGTTCCGGCGTCCGGCAAGGTGTTCTTCGACGGCCCCGAGGGCTCGATGGTCTGCTCGGCGACCGTGATCAAGGACCCGGCCCACCCCGGCAAGTCCAACATGGTCTGGACCGCGGGCCACTGCGTCCACGCGGGCAAGGCCGGCGGCTGGTACCGCAACATCGCCTTCGTCCCGTCGTACAACAACGCGGGCAAGCCGGCAGCTCAGCTCAAGGGCGCGCCCCGCGAGACGGTGGCCCCGTACGGCGTCTGGTGGAGCGACTGGGCGCAGACCTCCGACCAGTGGATCGCGAGCGGCGGTCCGACCGGCGGCGCGGGTGCCCCGTACGACTTCGCGGTGCTGCACGTGGCGCCCGAGAAGGGCAGCACCAAGTCCCTGGAGGAGACGGTCGGTTCGGCGCTCCCGGTGGAGTTCAACGCGCAGGCCGTGCCGAAGGTCGCGAGCATCACGGCGACGGGCTACCCGGCGGCGGCTCCCTTCGACGGCCAGCGCGCCTTCCAGTGCACGGACAGGCCGGGCCGGCTGTCCCTGAACGCGAACGACCCGGTGATGTACCGCATCGGCTGCACCATGACCGGCGGTGCCTCCGGTGGCGGCTGGGTCACGGCGGGCTCCGACGGCAAGCCGGCGCTGGTGTCGAACACCTCGATCGGCCCGGCCAAGGCGGGCTGGCTGGCCGGACCCCGGCTGGGTCCGGAGGCGAAGGGCATCTTCGACGCCGTCAGCGCCAAGTTCAAGTAGTTCGAGCGGTTCGAGTAGCCCCGGACCCTGAGCGTGACCGAACGGCTGAGGCCCCCCTGCACCGCAGGGGGGCCTCAGCCGTCAAGCCGTCAAGCACTCTCAGCGCTTCGCCAGCGCGTACGGCGCCAGGTCCGCCGCCAGGTCCTGGTGGACCCGCGCCTTGAGCAGGGTGCCGTCCGGGGTGTGCTCCTCGGAGATCACCTCGCCCTCGGCATGCGCCTTGGCGACCAGCGAGCCGCGCGTGTACGGCACCATGGCCTCCACCTCGACCTCGGGCCGCGGCAGCTCGGAGTCGATGAGCGCGAGGAGTTCCTCGATGCCCATGCCCGTCCGCGCCGAGACGGCGATGGAGTGCCGCTCGATCCGCAGCAGCCGCTGCAGGACGAGCGGGTCGGCGGCGTCCGCCTTGTTGATCACGACGATCTCGGGCACGTTCACCGCGCCGACCTCGCGAATCACCTCGCGCACCGCCGCCAGCTGCTCCTCCGGCGCCGGGTGCGAACCGTCCACGATGTGCAGGATCAGGTCGGAGTCCCCGACCTCCTCCATCGTGGAGCGGAACGCCTCGACCAGGTGGTGGGGCAGGTGCCGGACGAAGCCGACCGTGTCGGCCAGGGTGTAGATCCGGCCGCTCGGCGTCTCGGCCCGGCGCACGGTCGGGTCGAGGGTGGCGAACAGCGCGTTCTCCACCAGCACGCCCGCGCCCGTGAGGCGGTTGAGCAGCGAGGACTTGCCCGCGTTGGTGTAACCGGCGATGGCGACCGAGGGCACCTTGTTGCGGCGCCGTTCCTGCCGCTGGATATCACGGCCGGTCTTCATCTCCGCGAGCTCCCGGCGCATCTTCGCCATCTTCTCGCGGATCCGTCGCCGGTCGGTCTCGATCTTGGTCTCACCGGGGCCTCGGGTGGCCATGCCGCCACCGCCGCCGCCACCCATCTGGCGGGACAGCGAGGCACCCCAGCCTCGCAGTCGCGGCAGCATGTACTGCATCTGCGCGAGTGCGACCTGCGCCTTGCCCTCTCGGGACTTGGCGTGCTGGGCGAAGATGTCGAGGATCAGCGCGGTCCGGTCGACCACCTTGACCTTGACGACGTCTTCGAGGGCGATGAGCTGGCCGGGGCTGAGCTCACCGTCGCACACGACGGTGTCGGCGCCGCTCTCCATGACGATGTCACGCAGCTCGCGCGCCTTGCCCGAGCCGATGAAGGTGGCGGGGTCCGGCTTGTCACGGCGCTGGATGACACCGTCGAGTACGAGGGCACCCGCCGTCTCCGCGAGGGCGGCGAGCTCCGCGAGGGAGTTCTCCGCGTCGTTCACCGTGCCGGAGGTCCAGACACCGACCAGTACGACGCGCTCCAGGCGCAGCTGCCGGTACTCGACCTCGGTGACGTCTTCGAGCTCGGTGGAGAGGCCGGCGACGCGGCGCAGGGCCGCGCGCTCGGAGCGTTCGAACTGCTCGCCGTCCCGGTCTCCGTCGACCTCGTGGCTCCAGGCGACGTCCTCTTCCATCAGGGCATCGGCCCGAAGGCTCTCGGTGAAGCTCTGCGAGTCCCGCACGTCCTGTGCGTCCCGCGCGTCCTGGGAAGGGGAAGAAGAGGAGGTCATTGGATCCTTACGTCGATTCGAATAGCAGTGTCACGTTAACTGTCACGTCCAACGTGTCACACGGCCGGGGGATTCCCCGCGCGGTCCCGTCGATGGTGACATGCCCGTTCCTCACCGGTCACACCCTTTATTGGGCGCTCCCGTCCGCCGCGGCCCTGCCGGAGGCCGCCTTGCCGCTCCACTCCGGGTGCCCCGGCATCGGCGGGGTCGTGGGCCCGTACAGCCAGGGCTCCAGGAAGGCCGTGAGGTCGCGGCCCGCCTCCTGCGAGGCCAGGCGTACGAAGTCGGCCGTCCCCGCGATCCCGTCCCGGTTCTCCGTGACCCAGCGCCGCTCGGTCTTCTCGAAGGCCTCGGTGCCGATCTCCTGCCGCAGGGCGTAGAGGATCAGTGCGGACCCGTCGTAGACCACCGGCCGGAACAGCCCGATCTTCTCGCCGGGTGCGGCGGCCTTCGGGGCGGCCGGCGGGCCGCCCGCCGCCCGCCACTGGTCGGAGCGCTGGTACGCCTCGCGCATGCGCCGCTCCAGGGAGTACTTGCCGAGGCCGTCCGCGTACAGGGCCTCGTACCAGGTGGCGTGTCCCTCGTTGAGCCACAGGTCGGACCAGGTCCGCGGGGTGACGCTGTCGCCGAACCACTGGTGGGCGAGCTCGTGGACCATCACGGACTCGACGTACCAGTCGGGGTACCCCTCGCCCGCGAACAGGTTGCTCTCGAAGAGCGAGAGGGTCTGCGTCTCCAGTTCGAAGCCGGTCGTGGCCCGCGCGATCAGCACCCCGTAGTTCTCGAAGGGGTAGCGGCCGACCCGCTCCTCCATCCACTCGATGTGGCCCGCGGTCTTCCTGAGCCAGGGGTCCAGCCGCTTCCGGTCCTGGGCGGGCACCACGTCGCGCAGCGGCAGCCCGTGCGGTCCGGTGCCGTGCACGACCTCGGAGCGGCCCACCGAGACCTGGGCCAGCTCGGTGGCCATCGGGTGCCGGGTCCGGTACGTCCAGGTCGTCGTGGGGCCGAGGCGCACGGCGGGGGCCACCGGCTCCCCGTTGGCGACGGCCGTGAGACCGGCCGGGGCGGTGATCCGGAAGGTGAAGAACGCCTTGTCGGCGGGGTGGTCGTTGCAGGGGAAGACGCGGTGCGCCGCGTCGGCCTGGTTGGCCATGGCCAGGCCGTCCTCCGTGGGCACCCAGCCGCCGTCGCCGCGGCCGCGCGGATCGCTGGTGTGCCGGATGGTGATGTGCAGCGGCATGTTGTCCGCCACCGGGCGCGCGGGCGTGAGGACCAGGTCCTCCGCCACGCTCTCGAACCGCGCCGGCTCCCCGTTGATCTCGGCGGACGCCACCTTGCCGTGGGTGAAGTCCAGATTGATGCGCTCCAGCCGCTCCAGGGCGCGGGCGTCGATGACGGTGACCGCGTCGAGCGGGCTCAGGTTGTCCTTGTAGTCGAAGGACAGGTCGTACGAGAGCACGTCGTACCCGGGGTTCCCGAGCTCCGGGAAGAGCCGGTCGCCGATGCCCAGCGGCTTCGGCGGGGGCAGGACGGCGGCGACGAGGGTGAGGGAGGCCGCGGCGAGCAGGGTGGCCCGCAGGCGCGGGGAGGAGAGCTGCATCCACCACCGCTTACCAGCGCCCGCCACACGGCCGCGTACGGCGCGCGACGAGTCCACCCGAACGGGGCCTTCCGGAGTCGTTCCGGCCTACGTCCGCACCCGCCTGTGTCCGCACCGGCCTACGTCCGTACCCGCGCCCGGCCGGCCGGCGGCTACACCCGGCTGACGTCGTACACGCCCGGCACGTCCCGCATCGCCCGCATCAGCGCGGGCAGCCCGGCCGCGTCGGGCAGCTGCAGGGTGTAGCTGTGCCGGACCCGCTGCTCGACCGGCGGTTCCACGGTCGCGGAGACCACCTCGACCCCCTCGCGGGCGATCGCCTCGGTCAGATCGGCCAGCAGATGCGGGCGGCCGAACGATTCAGCGAGCAAGGTGACCCGGACGTCCGCCGTGGCCCGCCAGTGCACCGCGACGGAGGTGCGCCCCACCGCCCGCATCTGTGCCACCGCCGCGCAGTGGATGCGGTGCACGGTGACGGCCCCGCCGCGGACCAGGAAGCCGGCGACGGCGTCCGGCGGCACCGGGGTGCAGCACCCCGCCAGTCGCACGGTGGCGTCCGGCAGATCGGCGACCGCGTTGCCCCCGCCGCCGCGGGCCCCGACGACCGACAGCGGCGCCCGGGCGGCCGAGGTCGTGGCCATGGCCCGGTCGGGGTGGGCTTCGAGCCAGCTCCCGATGGCGATCCGGGCTGCGGGGGTCCGCGCGTGGTCCAGCCACTCGGCGGCGGGTCCGGAGGAGGCGTCCTGGGCGAGCAGCAGCTGGACGGTGTCCCCGTCGGACAGCGGGGAGGACAGGGAGGTGAGGCGCCCGTTGACGCGGGCGCCGATACAGCCGTGGGCCGCCTCGCCGTGCTGGGCGTAGGCGGCGTCGATACAGCTGGCCCCGGCCGGCAGGCCCAGCGTGCCCCCGTCGGCCCGGAACACGGTGATCTCCCGGTCCTGGGCCAGCTCCGCCCGGAGCACGGTCCAGAAGGTGTCGGGGTCGGGCGCGGACTGCTGCCAGTCGAGCAGCCGGGACAGCCAGCCGGGCCGCGTGGGGTCCACGCGCTCCTCGTCCGGGTCGGTGGCGGCGTCGGGGGTCGCGGTGGCGTACGGATTGCCGAGGGCGACCACGCCGGCCTCGGCGACACGGTGCATCTGCCGGGTCCGCACGATGACCTCGGCCACGTAGCCCTCGGGGGTGGCGACGGCGGTGTGCAGTGACTGGTAGAGGTTGAACTTCGGGGCGGCGATGAAGTCCTTGAACTCCGAGACGACCGGGGTGAAGCAGGTGTGCATCTCGCCGAGCACGGCGTAGCAGTCGGCGTTCTCACCGACGAGGACGAGGATGCGGCCGAAGTCGGAGCCGCGCAGTTCGCCGCGGGTGCGTGCGATGCGGTGCACGGAGACGAAGTGCCTCGGCCGGACCTGTACTTCGGCGGCGATGCCGGCGTCGCGCAGGACGCCGCGTACGGAGTCGGCGATGGCGGGCAGCGGGTCGCGTTCCCCGGCGTGGGCGGCGATGAGCGCGCGGGTGCTCTCGTACTCCTCGGGATGCAGGATCGCGAAGACGAGGTCTTCCAGCTCGGTCTTGAGGGCCTGCACGCCGAGCCGTTCGGCCAGCGGGATGAGGACGTCGCGGGTGACCTTGGCGATGCGGGCCTGCTTCTCGGGGCGCATCACGCCCAGGGTGCGCATGTTGTGCAGCCGGTCGGCGAGTTTGATGGACATGACGCGGACGTCGTTGCCGGTGGCGACGAGCATCTTGCGGAAGGTCTCGGGTTCGGCGGCGGCGCCGTAGTCGATCTTCTCCACCTTGGTGACGCCGTCGACGATGAAGCACACCTCGTCGCCGAACTCCGCCCGGACCTGATCGAGGGTCACGTCGGTGTCCTCGACGGTGTCGTGGAGCAGAGAGGCCGTCAAGGTGGTGGTTTCGGCGCCGAGTTCGGCGAGGATCAGGGTGACGGCGAGCGGATGTGTGATGTACGGCTCACCACTTTTTCGCATCTGACCCCGGTGCGAGGTCTCCGCGAGGAGATACGCACGGCGCAGAATGGACAAATCGGCGTCCGGATGGTGGGCGCGGTGTGCCTCGGCCACGTGGCCGATCGCGTCCGGAAGCCGGTCTCGTGACGTCGGCCCGAGCAGGGCCGCGCGCCCGAGCCGGCGCAGATCGAGCCTGGTCCGCCCCCGTCTGCGGAGCTCAGGGCGCGCTTCGGGGTGTGCTTCGGGGTTCGTGGCCTCTGCACTCATGGGCACCTCCGGCGGCTTCGACCGGCGGTGGTGGGCATGGGGTGAGCCCTCAGGGCCGGTGCCTGATGTTACCGACCCCACCACGTGGCGCAGTCCACCTCTCGCTCAGCGTGAAACGGATCACCCGTTAGAGGGAAGCTTCAGCCGAAAGCCGTTTCGGTGAGCCAGGTCCCGTCGAACTCCCCCGCAGCCACGATCACGGCCGGTCCGGTCATGTCGATCTGTCCGTCGGGGTGTTCGGTGATGATCAGGGTTCCGCCGGGGAGGTCGACGGTGTACGCGACCGGTTCGCCGGTGGCGGCCGGGTCGGCGCCGTCGCGGCGGATGGCGGCCACGGCGACGGCGCAGGCGCCGGTGCCGCAGGAGCGGGTCTCGCCGGAGCCGCGCTCGTGGACGCGCATGGCGACGTGCCGGGGACCGCGGTCGACGACGAACTCGACGTTGACCCCGGCGGGGTAGGCGGACGCCGGGCTGAACGCGGGGGCGGCGAAGAGGTTCCCGGCGTGGTCGAGGCTCTCGACGAAGGCCACCGCGTGCGGGTTCCCCATGTTCACGTTCCGCGCGGTCCAGCTCCGGGCGTCGACGCTGACCGTGACCTCGCCCTCGGGCAGCTCGGCGCGGCCCATGGAGACGGTGACGTCGCCGCCCTTGTCGAGGTGTACGCGCTTGACGCCGCCGCGCGTGGCGACGGCGAGGTCGCCCGGCTCGACGTGTCCGGCGTACTGGAGGTAGCGGGCGAAGACGCGCACGCCGTTGCCGCACATCTCGGCGATGGAGCCGTCGCTGTTGCGGTAGTCCATGAACCACTCCGCCTCGTCGGCCAGGTGCGCGGCCTCGGGGTGCGCGGCGGACCGGACGACGTGCAGGACGCCGTCCGCGCCGATCCCGGCGCGCCGGTCGCACAGCTTCGCGACGGCGGAGGCGGGCAGCTCGATGGCGTTGTCCGGGTCCGGGACGATCACGAAGTCGTTCTCGGTGCCGTGGCCCTTGAGGAAGGAGAGGGTGGTCTGCGTCACCCGCCCATGGTACCGAGCCGCAGCTCAGAGGTGCCGGACCGTCCGAGGGGCGGAACCGGCCGGGGAGGCGGAACCGGGGGAGGTGGAACCGGCCGGGCGGCGGTCAGCGGAGCCGGGCGACCCGGTACACGGCGAGACCTACGACGGCCAGTGCGACAACGGCGTACAGCGCGGCCATGCGCCAGTCCGGGCGGCGGCCGCTCCCCCGGGCCGGGAGACCGGGCCACGTGTGGCCGACCCGTCGGGCGGCCATCATTCCCCAGCCTCCGGCGCAGCAGCTGATCAGGAAGCCGAGCATGGCGACCACCGCGCCGCCGTCGCCGAACTCGAAGGCGAGCGGGAAGGCGAACATCAGCGAACCGGTGGCGGCGAGCATCGCGATCGGGGCGATCTGCCACAGGCGCAGGCGGCGCTGTGGGCGCAGTTCGACCTCGAACTCGGGTCCGGCCGCGGCCTCCGCCTCGGCGGAGTCCGGGGTGTCCGGGCCGTCCGGGGTCAGTCGCGCCGGATCGGCGGGCAGCCCGAGCCCTGTGGGCCCGTCCGTCCCGTCCGTCCCGTCCAGAAGCATCGGATCCGCTTCCCTCCGGGTGTCGTCCTGCCCGGTGTCGCGAGGGCCGGCCTCCATCGCCACGCGCCCTCCCCACTCGGACTCAGTACGCCGCCGTTCATCGCAGGTGATCGCACCCGCTGGAGTTTGATGATGGCACGCCCCTGGCCCCACTACTGGCGCGTGAGGCGTCCCGATGCCATCACGTGATCAGGCTGTGACCGCTCGTTCGACCAACGACTGCGCGAGTCCGGGGAGTTCCCCCCGGTCGGCGACGGCCCCGCTGAGCCAGTGCACGCGCGGGTCGCGGCGGAACCAGGAGTCCTGGCGGCGGGCGAACCGCTTGGTCGCCCGGACGGTCTCGGCCCGGGCCTCGTCCTCGGTGCACTCACCGGCGAGCGCGGCCAGCACCTGCTGGTAGCCGAGCGCCCTGGAGGCGGTGATTCCGTCGCGCAGCCCGCGGGCCTCCAGCGCGCGGACCTCGTCCACCAGCCCGGCCTCCCACATCCGGTCGACCCGCAGGGCGATCCGCTCGTCGAGCTCCGGGCGGGCCACGTCGACGCCGATCTGCACGGTGTCGTAGACGGAATCGTGGCCGGGCAGGTTGGCGGTGAAGGGGCGGCCGGTGATCTCGATCACTTCGAGCGCGCGGACGATGCGGCGGCCGTTGCTGGGCAGGATGGCCTGCGCGGCGGCCGGGTCGGCGGCGGCGAGGCGGGCGTGCAGGGCGCCGGGGCCACGGAGCGTGACCTCTTCCTCCAGGCGGGCCCGCACCTCGGGGTCGGTGCCGGGGAACTCCATGACGTCCAGGGCGCCGCGGACGTACAGGCCGGATCCGCCGACGAGGACGGGGGTGCGGCCCTCGGCGAGCAGTTTGTCGATCTCCAGGCGGGCCAGCCGCTGGTAGTCGGCGACGTTGGCGGTGTCGGTGACGTCCCAGATGTCGAGGAGGTGGTGCGGGACACCGCCGCGTTCCTCGGTCGTCAGTTTGGCGGTGCCGATGTCCATCCCCCGGTACAGCTGCATGGAGTCGGCGTTGACGACTTCGCCGTCGAAATGGCGGGCCAGGGCTACGCCCAGGTCGGACTTTCCTGCCGCGGTGGGACCTACGACGGCGATGACCCGCGGGGCGGGGGCTGCTTTCCTCACCGCACCAGTCTCGCAAACCCCACGGCATGTACCCGATCGAGTTACGTGACGGGGTGAGGCCGGGGTCGTTGCCCTGGCGAGGTTCCGGCCGGACATGCGCCCTGCGTACGCCCGGCGCAGGCCGGTCCGGTCGACGCGGAACTTCACTCACACGAGTAACGTTACGGGAGTAGACATGGGCGTTTTTGATCGGTTTTTTCGCCGTAAGGACGAGGTTGTGACCGAGGAGGTCACGGCGGAGGACCTGACGGCGGAGTCCGGTGTGGCCGAGGAGGCCGAGCCTGTTGCCGAGGAGTCTCCGGAGGCGGGAGTCGTGGAGATTCCGAAGCAGCTGGCGGCCCCGGTGGCCGCGGACAGCGAGACCGGCGAGGGCGCCCGCACGTAGCGACCGCCAACGGAAGGTGACCCATGGGCCTGCTGGACAATCTGAAGGCCAAGCTCGGTCCGGCGAAGGACAAGGTCGGCGATCTCGCCCTGCAGCACGAGGGCAAGATCGGCGAGAGTCTGGACAAGGTGGCCAAGGCCGTGGACTCCAAGACCAAGGGCAAGTACAGCGGCCAGATCACGAGCGGGACGGGCAAGGCGAAGGACGCCCTGGGGAAGATCGCGCACAAGGACGCTCCCGGCGGGCCGACGCCGCCGACCGCCTCCTGACGCGGTCCGGCGAAGGGGCGGGGGACCGGCAGCTGCCGGTCCCGCGCCCCTTCGCCGTTCCAGGAGCCCTACGGCCGCCCCTGTCGGCCCTGTCGGCCCTGTCGGCTCCGCGGCCGCCGGGCGGCTACGACCAGGCGGCCACGAAGTACCCCACGCCGTACGGTGCGTCCTCGTACAGCAGGCGCCCTTCCAGCTCCGCGCCCTCGGCGGCGCCGGCCAGCACCTGCCAGGGGGCCCGTCCGGCGGCCTGGAGCTCGGCCGCGAGCGCGGCGTCGATCCCGGCCAGCGCGGCAACGTCCGCGGCGCCCAGTGCGCGGGCGGCGGCGGCGTCGAAGGCGGCGGCCCGCTCGTCGAGGTAGCCGGGGGCCTTGAGGGTGCGGCAGGCACTGCCGTCCCCGAGGACCAGCATGGCCACGCGTTCGGCGGAACCGCCCAGGTCCGCTCCGAGGAGGCCGCACCCGCTCGGGGCGAGGTCCACGGCGACGGCCACTCCGGCGACCGGGGCGGCCGCCCAGCGGGCCTGGCCGAGCAGCCAGCCGGCCACCGCGAGGGAAGCCGGGAGGGTGGTCCCGGTGGCGTGGCCGCTCGGCGGTTCGCCCAGGTCGGGGCCCAGGGTGACGGTCAGGTCCACCCCGAACCCGGCGAAGCCGCCGGGGGTGCCCTGGTCGTACGCGCCGCCCTCGGCGGCGGCCCCGACCACGACCAGCAGGTCGGGCCGGGACGCGGCGAGCACCGCCAGTGCGTCGGAGCAGGCGGTGCGGGCGTCGCCGAGTTCGGCGGCGGCCCCCGCGGCAACCTCCGGCACGAGCAGCGGCGGGGCGGGACAGACGGCAGCGGCTACGAGCATGATCCGCAGCCTAGCCGCAGGCGCGGGACCCGTGTCGCTCAGGAGGAGGCGGGCACCGCGCAGCCGGAGGCGACGGTCGGCAGGGGCGCCGGGACGCCCAGCGTCGGGATGCCGAGCATGACGCCCGCCGGCTGGGCGGGGGCGGCGTTGCGCTTCTCCCAGGCGTCGCCGGCGCGCGTCCGGCGCACGGTCAGCGTCGGGCCCTCGGCCAGCAGGTGGTGCGGGGCCGCGTAGGTGATGTCCACGGTGACCACGTCACCCGGGCGGACCTCCGCCTCCGGCTTCGTGAAGTGGACCAGGCGGTTGTCGGGCGCGCGGCCGGAGAGGCGGTGCGTGGCGCCGTCCTTGCGGCCCTCGCCCTCCGCGACCATGACCTCCAGCGTGCGGCCGACCTGCTTCTTGTTCTCGTCCCAGGAGATCTCCTCCTGGAGGGCGACCAGGCGCATGTACCGCTCCTGGACCACCTCCTTGGGGATCTGCCCGTCCATGTCGGCGGCGGGGGTGCCGGGCCGCTTGGAGTACTGGAAGGTGAAGGCGTTCGCGAAACGGGCCTCGCGCACCGCGTGCATCGTCTGCTGGAAGTCCTCCTCCGTCTCGCCGGGGAAGCCCACGATGATGTCGGTGGAGATCGCGGCGTGCGGGATCGCGGCGCGGACCTTCTCGATGATCCCGAGGAATCGCTCCTGCCGGTACGAGCGGCGCATCGCCTTCAGGATCGTGTCCGATCCGGACTGCATCGGCATGTGCAGCTGCGGCATCACGTTCGGGGTCTCGGCCATCGCCGCGATCACGTCGTCCGTGAAGTCGCGCGGGTGCGGGGAGGTGAAACGGACCCGCTCCAGGCCCTCGATCTGACCGCAGGCGCGCAGCAGCTTGGAGAAGGCCTCGCGGTCACCCAGGTCCGAACCGTAGGCGTTCACGTTCTGGCCGAGCAGGGTGATCTCCGAGACGCCCTCGGCGACCAGGGCCTCCACCTCGGCGAGGATGTCGCCGGGGCGACGGTCCTCCTCCTTGCCGCGCAGGGCCGGGACGATGCAGAAGGTGCAGGTGTTGTTGCAGCCGACGGAGATCGAGACCCAGGCGGCGTACGCGGACTCGCGGCGGGTCGGGAGCGTGGAGGGGAAGGCCTCCAGCGACTCGGCGATCTCGACCTGCGCCTCTTCCTGGATGCGGGCGCGCTCCAGCAGCACGGGCAGCTTGCCGATGTTGTGCGTGCCGAAGACGACATCGACCCAGGGGGCCCGCTTGACGATGGTGTCGCGGTCCTTCTGCGCGAGGCAGCCGCCGACGGCGATCTGCATGCCGGGGCGCTTCGTCTTCATCGGGGCCAGCCGGCCGAGGTTGCCGTACAGCTTGTTGTCGGCGTTCTCGCGGACCGCACAGGTGTTGAAGACCACGACGTCGGCGTCGCCGTCGGCGCCCTCGGGCGCCCGGACGTAGCCTGCGTCCTCCAGCAGACCGGAGAGCCGCTCCGAGTCGTGCACGTTCATCTGGCACCCGTAGGTGCGCACCTCGTAGCTTCGCTTCACGTCCACTGCCTGGCTCCGGTCGCTGCTGGTCATGCAACAAGGGTAGGCGGTACCCGGTGGCCCTCCGGTCCCCCGTTCAGCCGACCCGGGGGAAGGCGGCGGCCGAAGAGGACGAGCAGCAGGTCCTGGGCTTCTCCGTACACCGGAGTTCCCTCGCCGTGGGACCAGTCCAGGTCCTGCGCGCGCAGCTGGACACCGGTCAGGTCCGCGCCGAAGAAGCGCAGGGACCGGGGGGTGACCGCGTCGAGGAGGAGCCGCAGCCGGTCCTCGGGGACGCGGCGGGGGTGGCCGAGGGCGACGGTGATGTCGAGGCCGTGGACCACGTCGTGGGCGAGGGCTCCGGTGGGACCGGCGGCGGGCGGTTTCCAGGGGTGGCCGGCGTTCTCGCGGAGCAGTGCGGCGAGCTCGCGCGTGGTGAAGGCGGCGGCGTCGCGGCGGGCCGTGCGGTCGGTCATCCGGTGCAGGCTGCCGCGGGCCCGCAGCAGTTCGGCGGCGAAGCCGGGGAGGGTGGTGCGGAAGCCGAGGGACAGGTGGGCGGCGACCTCGCGGACGCGCCAGCCGGTGCAGAGCGACGGGGCGTCCCACCGGTCCGGGGTGAGGCCGTCCAGTACGTCGGCGAGCTCGCGGCGTTCGGCGGCGACGGCCGCGGCGATGTTACGGCGGCGCACGGAGGCGGGAGAGGTGGAGCGGGACGCGGGTCGGGGCGTGGGTCGGGGAGTGGAGCGGGGCGTGGGTCGGGGCGCTGATCGGCTCATGGCTTCAGGGTCGAGGGGGCACCGGGTATAAGTCCAAGAGCAGGTCCTTCTGCGATCTAGAATCCGTACTTATGGAACTGGCTCAGCTGCGCTACTTCGTGGCCGTGGTGGAAGAGGGCGGCTTCACGCGGGCCGGGGCGCGGCTGCACGTGTCACAGCCCGGGGTGAGCGCCCAGGTCGCGCAGCTGGAACGCGAGCTCGGGCAGCGGCTGCTCGACCGGTCCGGGCGGCGGGTGACCCCGACGGAGGCGGGCCGGGCGGTGCTCTCGTACGCGCGGGCCGCGCTGGCGGCGGTGGAGGGCGTACGGCGGACGGCCGAGGAGTTCTCCGGCCTGCTGCGCGGGCGGGTGGCCCTGGGGCTGGTCCCGGGGGCGGCCGGGGCGGTGGTGGACGGGTTCGACGTGGTGGAGGTGCTCGGGGCCTTCCACGACGAGCACCCCGGGGTGGAGATCGCGCTCTCCGAGGACACCTCGGAGCGGATGCTGGCCGCGCTGCTGCGCGGGGAGCTGGACCTGGCGGTGGTCGGCCTCGCGGGGGAAACTCCGCCGGGCGTCTCCTGCCAGGTGGTGCTCGACGAACCTCTGGTCGCGGCGGTGCGGGCGGACGATCCGCTGGTGGCGGCCGCCGTGGACGGCGGGATCCCGCTGAGTGCCCTGCGCGGGCGGGCCCTGATCAGCCTGCCGTGGGGGACCGGGCTGCGCGGGGTGCTGGAGCGGGCGTGCGCGCAGGCGGGCTTCGCGCCGCGGGTGGACTTCGAGGCGGCGGCGCCCGCCGTGCTGGTCCGGCTGGCCGCGCGGGGCCTGGGGGTGGCGGTGGTGCCGTCCGGGGCGGAGTCGGGAGCGAGCCCACGGGCCGCCGGCGCCGGCAACGACACCGACACCGACAGCGGCAGCGGCAGCGGCAGCGGCAGCGCCGGGCTGTGCGCGCTGCGGATCACCGAGCCGGGGCTGACCGGGAGGGTCGCACTGGCCTGGCGCACGGACGGACCGCCCGGGCCGGCCGCGCGCAAGCTGCTGGGAAGGCTCCGCTCGGGAGCTCCCGGACGGCCCGCGCCGTGACAGGACGGCGGACGGGTGGCAGGATCGCGGCCATGCCTCTCGTACCGCCCCGGATCAGCAGGCGCCACGCCCTGCGGGTCATGGTGGCCGTACTCGCCGTGCTCGGGGTCCTGACGTGGTGGCTGAAGCCCTTCGGGCAGCCGGAACTGCAGGGCGAGCTGACCTTCAGCACGGGCGCGCGGACCGGGGTCTACCACCGGTACGGGCAGCTCCTGGAGCAGGCGCTCGGCCGGGACATGCCCGGGATGGACGTACACCTGGAGACCAGCGAGGGCTCGCAGGAGAACCTGAAGCGGCTGGCCACCGGCGAGGCGGACTTCACGGTGGCGACGGCGGACGCGGTCGCCAAGTACCAGCTCGACAAGAAGCCCGGCGCGGACCTGCTGCGCGGGGTCGCACGGCTCTACGACGACTACGTGCAGCTGGTGGTCCCGGCCGACTCCCCGGTGCAGTCGGCCCGTGACCTGCGCGGCAAGCGGGTCGCGATCGGCCAGCCGGGGTCCGGCGTGCGGCTGGTCTCGGAGCGGCTGCTGAGGGCGGCCAAGATCGACCCGGTGCTGGACCTCACGTCGGTGTCCATCGGCATCGACACCATGCCGGGCGAACTGGAAGCCGGCCGGATCGACGCGTTCTTCTGGTCCGGCGGCCTGCCGACGAACGCCGTGCGCGAGCTGTCGGAGCGCTTCGACATCCGGCTCGTGCAACTCGGCGACCTGATGGAACAGCTGCAGGAGAGCGGCAGCCCGGCGCGCTACTACCGGACGGCGGTCATGCCGCAGGACGCCTACGGGCGGGCGCGCAACACCAGCTCGGTGTCGACCCTGGCCGTGCCGAACCTGCTGGTGACCACGGCGGGGACCGACCCCCAGCTCACCGAGCAGCTGACGCGGACGGTGATCCTCAGCCGCGACCTCGTCGGGCGCCAGGTGCACGCGGCGCAGCTCGTGGACCTGCGGACCGCGATCTACACCGACCCCCTGGACCTGCACGAGGGCGCGCGCCGGTACTACCGGTCCGTCAAGCCCTGAGGGTCCCGAGGGTCACGAGGGTCCCCAGGGGCACGAGGCTCCCCAGGGTCACGAAGGGGACGGCGCCGCGGGCAGCAGCATGGTCGCCGCCGCGGCCGCGCCGATCAGCCCCGCATGGGTGCCCAGCATCGCCGGCACCACCTGGATGTCCTTGACGAACGAGAGCGTGGCGTAGGCCGCGAGGTGGCTGCGGATCGGGGCGAAGAGGGTGTCGCCGGCGATGGCCACTCCACCGCCGATGACCGCGATGTCCGTCTCCACGAGGGTCGCAGTGGCCGCGATGGCGGCGGCCAGGGCGCGGCCCGCCCGGTCGAAGGCGGCCAGGGCGATCGGGTCACCCTCGGCGGCGGCAGCGGCCACACCCGCCGCCGTGGCGTCGCCTCCGCCGCCCGCCGTGTCCGACCCGTTGTCCGACGGGGTCCAGCCCTGATCCAGGGCCCAGCGGGCGATCGCCGTACCGGAGGCGATCGACTCGACGCAGCCTCGGCCGCCGCAGACACACGGTTCGCCGTCGAAGGCCACGCTGATGTGACCGATGTGTCCCGCGTTGCCCGTGGGGCCGGGGTGGAGCTGGTTGTTCAGGATCAGGCCGCCGCCCACGCCCGTGGAGACCACCATGCACAGGGCGTTCGCGTGGCCCCGGGCCGCACCCAGCCAGTGCTCGGCGGCGGTCATCGCCACCCCGTCGCCGGCCAGCACGGTCGGCAGGTCGGCTCCGCGCGCCGCGAGCTCCGCCACGACGCGCTCCTGGACCGGGAACTCCCGCCACGCCCCGATGTTGACCGGGCTGACCGTGCCCCGGGAGGTGTCCACCGGGCCGGCGCTGCCGATCCCGCAGCGGACCGCCGAGGCCCACAGCGGCGACGCGGAGAGGTCGGCGACGACCTCGGCGACCGCCGCCATGACCGCGTCGGCATCCGCCCCGCGCGGGGTCGGGCGGCGGGTGGTGGCCGTCATCGTGCCGTCGGGGTGCACCAGCGCACCGGCGATCTTCGTACCCCCGATGTCGATCGCCACCGTCGGTCCGGAGGCCGCTGCGGCGGCCCGCGGTGCGGGGAACGGGGCGCTGGGAATGATCACGGTGGCGGCTCCAGGAAGGTTTCAGGATTAAGTATGCGCCGGGGGCGGCGCCGTGCTCTCGCGAGGCTCCAGCCTCGGCCGCTCGCTGATCCGCAGCCCGGGCGGGCTGCCCGCGAGGACGGCCAGGAGCTCCTCGGCTGCCAGCCGGCCGAAGCCCGGGGTGTCCCGTACGAGTGCGGTGAGCCGGGGATGGGTCACCCGGCAGAGCGCGGAGTCGTCCCAGGCCACGATCGACAGCCGGCCCGGGACGGGGATGCCCAGCTCGGCGGCGACCGCGCTCCCGGCCACAGCCATCACGTCGTTGTCGTAGACGAGCGCCGTGGGCGGATCGGGCTCGGCGAGGACCCGTCGGGTGGCCGCCGCGCCCTCGGCGTCGGAGTAGTCGGTGACCACCGAGCGCACCTGGTCCGGGCCGAGGCCGCGACGTGCGGCCTCGGCCCGCAGGGACTCCATCCGGCGGACCGTGTGGGCGAGACCGGGGAGCCCGGCGACGTGCACGATCCGGCGGTGGCCCAGCCCGTACAGGTGCTCCAGGACCTGGGCCATGGCGCCGGCGTCGTCGGCCCGGACCGACGACAGGGTCGCGGAGGAGGGAGCCGGGGCAGAAGCCGGGGCGGGAACCGGGGAGGGAACCGGGGAAGGACCTCGCCCGCCCCCGTCAACGCCCCCGTCTCCAAAGCCGCCGACCGCGCCGCCGGCCGGGGACAGGGCCTCGCCGATGGTGACCGCGGGCAGGGCCAGTCCTTCGAGGAGCGCCGGTCGCGGGTCGCTCGTGCGCGGGTCGACGACGAGGACCCCGTCGACCCGTCGCTCGGCCCACCAGCGGCGGTAGACGGCGCATTCGGCGTCGATGTCCTCGACGACCTGGAACAGCAGGGCCGTCCGGGCGGCGGAGAGGACCTCCTGGATGCCGGAGACGAGCTGGAGGAAGAAGGACTCGACGCCGAGCGTGTGCGCGGGCCGGGCGAGGACCAGGCCGACGGCCCCGGAGCGTTCGCCGGACAGGGCCCGGGCCGCGCTGTTGGGCTGCCAGCCGAGTTCCTCGGCGACGCGCCGGATCCGGGACCGGGTGTCCTGCGAGACGCCCGGCCGGTCGTTGAGCGCGAAGGAGACGGCGCTCTCCGACACACCGGCCTGCCGGGCGATGTCCTTGATCGTGGGTCTGCGGGCCATGGCCTGCCTCATTCGTCCTTCGGGTGCGTCACACGTGGCGGAATACGGACGGCAATGGCCGGACCGTACGCGATCCTGCCCTGACAGGCCGCTTTTATGACGATCCATTGGTTTCCGGTGGTTTCCGGGAGGGTGTCGATCGGCGGATGGCACTCCGCGACACGTCACCCCGTACTGCACGTCCCCCAGCGGGCCCGTCCCCGTGCGGTGCGGCCAGGAGCGACTGAACACGGTCTGCTGCGGCTGCCGTTCCACCTGATCCCTGACCCCGCATCACGAGGCGCTCCGGCGGTCCGCTGCGCGTACGGAGCTGCACGAACGGAGCTGCGCGCCCGGCCACCCCGGTCGGCTGCCCGGCGGCCTCCAGGCGGCCCGAAGCGGCGACGGCCCGGCCGGGTTCCGCCGGTGACCCGGTGTGCACCGGGGCCGGCAGGTCCCGGAACCCGGTGAGGTCGCAGCCGGGGCTCCGCAGCGCGCGCAGCGGTGCCCGGGCCGGGGTGGCGGCCGGGTGACCGAAATACCGCTGATACCACTGTCCATTTCCACACACTTCCTTGCGGCCAGCCGCAACTAAAGCGCATTAGTTTTCTCAGGCTCTTCTCCCCGGAACCCTTGTGTCAACTGGGCTGAAGCGCATAAGTGCACAAGCGTGGGCCCTGTTGACTTTCCCCACCCGCACCGGCAGGTTGTGCCGCATCCGGTGAATTCCTCCAGTACTCGCGTACTCCAGAACTCCAGGACGCCCTGTGCCCGATGACGCGCTCCGCTTCGGTGCCAACTACACGCCGGCCCGCGGCTGGTTCCACCACTGGCTGGACTTCGACCTCGCCGAGGTGCGGGCCGACCTCGACTCGATCGCCGCGCTCGGGCTGGACCACATCCGCGTCTTCCCGCTGTGGCCGGTCTTCCAGCCGAACCGGACGCTCATCCGGCCGCGCGCCGTCGAGCAGCTCGTCGCGCTCGCCGACGCGGCCGCCGAGCACGGGCTCGACGTCAACGTGGACGGCCTGCAGGGGCACTTGTCGAGCTTCGACTTCCTGCCCGCCTGGACCCGGACCTGGCACCGGCGCAGCATCTTCACCGACCCGGACGTGGTCGCCGGGCAGGAGGAGTACCTGCGCACGCTCGCCGCGGCCCTCGCCGACCGGCCGAACTTCCTGGGCATGACGGTCGGCAACGAGATCAACCAGTTCTCCGGCGCCCCGCACCCCGACCCCGACCGGATCACCCCGGACCAGGCCGCCCGCTGGCTGGAGCGGATGCTCGCCGCCTGCGAGGCGGGCGCCCCGGGGCGGCTGCATCTGCATGCCGAGTACGACGCGGCCTGGTACCAGGACGGGCACCCCTTCACCGCGGCCCAGGCGGCCCGGCTGGGCGGGGCCACCGCCGTGCACTCCTGGGTGTTCAACGGCACCGCCCAGCGCCACGGCCGGAGCGGGACGGCGACCGAGCACCATGCCGCGTACCTGATCGAGCTGTCCAAGGCCTGGGCCCTGGACCCGCACCGCCCGGTGTGGCTCCAGGAGGTCGGCGCCCCGGCGCCGCTGATCCCGCCCGAGCACGCGGCGCGGTTCACCGAGGCCACCGTCGCGAACGCCCTGGACTGCCCGGACCTGTGGGGCGTGACCTGGTGGTGTTCGCACGACGTGTCCCGGGAGCTCGCGGACTTCCCGGAGCTGGAGTACGGCCTCGGCCTGCTCACCAACGACCGCCGGACCAAGCCGGCCGGCGCCGCCGTCTCCCGGATCGCCGAGCGGTGGCGGGGCCGCGCACACCGCCCGGCCCCGCGGTCCACCGCGCTCGCCGTGGACGTCGGCGGGGATGCGGGCGAGGTCGCGGGCGCTGACGCCGACGGGGCGGCGGGGGCTCCGGGGCGCTCGGTGTGCGCCCCCGGCGGCGGGTTCTTCGAAGCCTGGGCCTCGCTGACGGCCCAGGGGGTGCGCCCTGCGGTGGTCCTCGCGGAACGCGCCGCGGACCCGGCCCATCTGGCCGCGCGCGGCATCACCGAGGTGCTGCGCGTGCGCGACGTGACGTGACGTGACCTGCCCTGACCAGACCTGCCCTGACCTGACCGAGCGATCCCCCGATCCTTCGATCCACCGATCTCTTCGTGAGGAGCCCCGCATGCCCGAGACCGACAACGGCGTCGATCCCCGCACGCCGCCCGCCGCGGTACGGCCGACCCGGCGCAGGGTGCTGGCCACCGGGGCCGGGGCCGCCGCGCTGCTGGGCCTGGCGGGCCGCGCCCGGGCCGCCGCCGCGCTCGCCCCCTTACCCGTGGGGACGTCGGCACCGGCCCCGGCCGACCTGGCCCCGTACGCCTCGTACTGGTTCCCGGACTCCCTCCCCTCGGGAACCCCCGGCCCCGGGATCGTGTGGCGCTCGCTCAGCCGGTGGACCCCCGAGAGCGACCCCGATCTGGCCCACAACACCTCGACCGTGCCCCTGGCGGAACGGTTCACCCCGGTCCCGGCGAACCGGGACGCCCGCGCCGGCCAGGCCCGTATCTCCTCCCTGGTCTCCTTCGGGCCCACGGCCGGGAACCCGTCCCAGGGCTCCCCGACCGCCGACCACTACGCGCTCACGCACTGGGCGTACATCGACGAGCTGGTCTTCTGGGGCGGCTCCGCCGGCGAGGGCATCGTGCTCGCGCCGAACGCGCCCGTGGTCGACGCCGCCCACCGCAACGGGGTCCGGGTGCTGGGCAACGTGTTCCTGCCGCCCGTCGCCTACGGCGGCGACCTCCGGTGGACCCGCGACCTGGTGCGGCGGGACTCCCGCGGCCGCTTCCCGATCGCCGACAAGCTCGTCCAGGTGGCGCGGTCCTACGGCTTCGACGGCTGGTTCCTGAATGCCGAGACCGACGGCGGGGACAGTGCGCTCGCCACCCGGATGCGGGAGTTCCTGCGCGCCCTGCGGGCGGCCGGCGAGCCCCACGGTCTGCGCATCACCTGGTACGACGCCATGAACAGCACCGGCCGGGTGGGCTGGCAGGGCGCCCTCAACGCGCTCAACCAGGAGTTCTTCGAGGACCGGGCCGGGAAGGTCTCTGACGCGATGTTCGTCGACTTCCGCTGGACCCCGGACACCCTGGCCGCCTCGGGCGCGCTCGCCGGCCGCCTCGGCCGCTCCCGCCACGAACTGTGGGCCGCCGTGGACACCGAGTCCCGCGGCTGGGACTCCGTCGTCGACTGGGACGCGATCGTCCCGCGCGGGCGGGACCACGTCGTCAGCTACGGCTTCTACCGGCCCGAGTGGACCCGCAACCACCTCACCGACCGCTCCCCCGGAGCCTTCCACCGCGCCGACGACCGGTTCTGGACGGGCGAGTCCCTGGACCCGGCCCGGCCCGCGCCCGAATCCGGGTCCGCGGCCGCGTCCGGGTCCCGCTGGCGGGCCCCCGCTACGGTCGTCGCCGACCGGTCCACCGTCGCCGGGCTCCCCTTCGCCTGCTCCTTCAACGCCGGGCACGGGCTGCGCTGGTACGACGGCGGCAGGGTCGTCTCGGACGCGCCCTGGAACCACTTCGGGCTCCAGGACCGGCTCCCCGGCCGCCGCTGGGCGGTGGACACCGCCGGGGCGCGCCCCTCGGTCACCCTGGACTTCGCGGGCGCCTGGCGCGGCGGCTCCAGCCTGCTCGTCGAAGGCGCGCTGACCGCGCCCGTGATCATCGGGCTGCACTCCACACGGCTGCCGCTGACCCCCGGATCGGTCCTGGAGCTGGTGCACGCCACCGGTCCGGAGCCGGTCCCGGCGGAGAGCACGGCGGAGGTCGCGGCCGAGATCGCGGCCGAGATCGTGGTGGAGGTAGGTGTGGCCGTCCGCGAGCCGTCGGGCCCCGGCGAGCCGGTCCCGTACACGTGGCTGCCGGCCGGGACCCGGGATGCCGGGCAGGGCTGGCGCACGACGCGGGCCGGGCTGGCGTCGCTGGCGGGCAGGACCGCGTACGGCCTGGCGGTACGGATCACCGCGCTCGGGAAGAAGCCGGTGGTGTGGCGGCTCGGCGCCGTGTCGGTGCGCGACGAGACCCGCACCCGGCGCCCGGCTCCGCCCACCGCACCGGTCGTGGACGCCTCGTCCCGGCAGGACGGCCGGGCCTGGCTGCGCCTGTCCTGGCGGGCGGCGGCAGGTCCCGGCGGGCGTCCGCGCCACTACGAGGTGTGGCGGGTCCTCCCGGACGGCACCCGGCGCTTCCTCGGGGGCACCTGCGGCACCGCCCTGTACCTGCCCGCCGTCCCGCGTGCCGGGCGGGAGCGGGCGGCGGCGTTCGAGGTCCGGGCCGTCGACGAGCTGTACGCGGTGTCGGAGGCGGCCCGCACCACCCTCGTCTGGTAGCCGGACCCGCGAGGCCTGGGGTCAGGCGCCCTGGGGGTCGGTGCGCGGGACGGCCACCGTCACCCGCAGCCCGTGCGGCGGGTTCTTCTCGTAGGAGAGGGTCCCGCCGCCCGCGGCGAGCAGGGCGCGGGAGATCGACAGGCCGAGCCCGGAGCCCTTGACGTTCTGGTGGCGGCCGCTGCGCCAGAACCGGTCGCCGACGCGGAGCAGCTCGTCCTCGGTGAGGCCGGGGCCGCGGTCGGCGACGACCACACGGACGGAGCGCCCCTCGCTGGAGACGGAGACCTCGACCTCCTCACCCGTGGGGGTGAATTTGAGGGCGTTGTCGATGACCGCGTCGAGCGCGCTGGACAGGGCGATGGGGTCGGCCCAGCCGGTGACGGCGGTCCGGCCCGTCTCGGTGAGCCGTACGCCCTTCTCCTCGGCGTACGGGCGCCACGCGGCGACCCGCTCGGCGGCCAGGGCCCCGATGTCGGTGAGGCTGATCTCGGCCGAGGTGTGCTCGGCCAGCGCCAGGTCCAGCAGGTCGTCCAGGACCTGGGTCAGGCGCTTGCCCTCGGTACGCACGGAGGCGATCTCCTCGTTCCCCTCGGGCAGTTCCAGGGCGAGCAGCTCGATCCGCAGGAGCAGCGCCGCGAGCGGATTGCGCAGCTGGTGGGAGGCGTCGGCGACGAACGCCCGCTGCTGTTCCAGGACCTCTTCGACGTTGTCGGCCATCTCGTTGAACGAGTGGGCCAGGCGTTGGAGTTCCGGGGGCCCGCCGGCGGCCGCGACGCGCGAGTTCATCCGTCCCGTGGCGATGCCGTGGGCGGCCGCGTCCAGGGTCTGCACGGGCTTGAGCACCCAGCTAGTGAGCTTGAGGGCGGCGCCGAAGGCGACCAGCATGGCGGCGGCGAGCCCGCCCGCGATCAGCAGCCAGCCCTTCAGGATGCGGGCGCGCATCTGGTCGGTCGGGGATTCGGTGGCGACGACGGCGACCACGTCGCCGTCGAGGACGACCGGGGAGACGACGAGCAGTTTGCCGTCGGTCTGCCAGGGCCACACCTGCGGGGGATCATGGCTGCGCCGGCCGGCCAGCGCCTCCGCGAAGGCCCGGCGGCCCTCGGCCGTTTCCGGGAGCTGCCACCAGCCCGGGGACCGGGCCAGGGCGTTGTAGTTGCGGTGGAAGATGCCGACGCGGATTCCGTACAGGGTCTGGTAGCGGGTGAGTTCGAGCCCGAGGGCATCGCGGCGCTCTTCGGCTCCGGTGGTGGATCCCGAGCCCTCGGCGTCGATGAAGAACTGTGCGAGGGCGGCGAAGCGGGCGCTGTCGTCGATCCGGTCGACCACCACCCGCTGCTGCTGGCCGGCGGCCAGGCTCACCGCGAGCGGGAAGCCGAGGGCGAGCAGCGTGCCCGCCATCAGGATGACGAGCAGCGGGAGCAGACGGGCACGCACGGCAGAGGGCCCCTAGGGAGCGGCCGGGGCGACGAGCCGGTAGCCCACCCCTCGGACGGTCTCGATGAGGGCGGGCATGCGCAGCTTGGAGCGCAGCGAGGCGACGTGGACCTCCAGGGTGCGCCCGGTCCCCTCCCAGCTGGTGCGCCACACCTCGCTGATGATCTGCTCGCGGCGGAAGACGACGCCGGGCCGCTGCGCGAGCAGGGCCAGCAGGTCGAACTCCTTGCGGGTGAGGGGTACGTCGGCGCCGTCCACGCTGACCCGGCGGGTGGGCAACTCGATGCTGACGTTGCCCAGGCGGACGGTCGCGGGCGTACCGGTGCCGGGGGCGGCGGCCTCCTCGGCGGCGCCGGTGCGCCGGGCGACGGCGTGGATCCGGGCGAGGAGCTCGCCGGTGTCGTAGGGCTTGACCACGTAGTCGTCGGCGCCCATGTTCAGGCCGTGGATGCGGGAGCGTACGTCGGCCCGCGCGGTCACCATGATCACGGGTGTGGCGGTGCGCTTGCGGATCTTCCCGCACACCTCGTAGCCGTCCTGGTCGGGCAGACCGAGGTCGAGCAGGATCACACCGTAGGGCTGGGGGCAGGCCGGGGCGCCGGCGGCCAGGAGCGCCTGCAGGGCCTCTTCACCGTTGCGGGCGTGGGTGACCTGGAAGCCGTGGCGGGCGAGGATCGCGGACAGGGCTGCCGCGACGTGATCGTCGTCCTCGACGAGCAGCAGTCTCATGCCGTCCCCCTCTCCTCTTCTCTCACTCGGGCTTCACCACGCATGGTCACACGCAGGGCCGCACATAGGGCCACCATGCATCCACGCCGATGCGGAGTCCCACGTCAAGGGAGTCCCGCCCCGGCGCGCCTTCCGTTATGCACCCGGTACGCGTCCATGATCGACCACATCGGTGGTGCGCACGGAGCGTATCCGGAAGAGGCCGGATCGTTATCCTCAATTCTCCCTCAGATGTGATGACGTTGTGCGCGTCACGTCACTACTGTCCTCCCAACCGAGGAGGACGGAGCAAGAAGCCGATGAGCGGAGTATCAGTGACCAAGGACGTGCAGGACGCGGCCGGTACCGCAGACGACCTGGTCGTACTGAGCAACGTCAACAAGCACTTCGGCGCGCTGCACGTGCTTCAGGACATCGATCTGAGCATTGCCCGCGGTGAGGTCGTCGTGGTGATCGGTCCCTCGGGATCGGGCAAGTCCACGCTGTGCCGGACCATCAACCGCCTGGAGACCATCGACTCGGGCACCATCACGCTCGACGGCAAGGAACTGCCCTCGGAGGGCAAGGAACTCGCCCGGCTGCGCGCCGACGTCGGCATGGTCTTCCAGTCGTTCAACCTCTTCGCGCACAAGACGGTGCTGCAGAACGTCATGCTGGGCCAGCTGAAGGTCCGCAAGACCGACCAGGCGGCGGCCAAGGCGAAGGCGCTGTCCCTGCTGGAGCGGGTGGGCGTCGGCACTCAGGCCGACAAGTACCCGGCGCAGCTCTCCGGTGGCCAGCAGCAGCGTGTGGCGATCGCCCGGGCGCTGGCCATGGAGCCGAAGGTGATGCTCTTCGACGAGCCGACCTCGGCGCTGGACCCGGAGATGATCAACGAGGTGCTGGAGGTCATGCAGCAGCTCGCCCGGGAGGGCATGACCATGGTGGTCGTGACGCACGAGATGGGGTTCGCCCGCTCCGCCGCCAACCGTGTCGTCTTCATGGCGGACGGAAAGATCGTCGAAGAAGCGACTCCCGAGCAGTTCTTCAGCAACCCGCGCAGCGATCGGGCGAAGGACTTCCTGTCGAAGATCCTGCACCACTGAGGTTTCCGTCTGGTAGTCATCCGTATGCGGATCACCGCCGGATCGTTCCTGTCGGCCGTGCGTGCGCCGTATGCGTCGCCCGTCGTTCAACAACGTCTCATCCGAGGGAAGTTCATCATGAAGATCTCCAAGGCCGCTGCGGCCGCGGCTGTCGCCGTCGCTCTCGCCCTGACCGCGACCGCGTGTGGCGGCAGCAAGCAGGACGCCGCCAGTGACGGCGGTGCCTCCGGTGGCGCCAAGGACAAGCTCGTCGTCGGCATCAAGTACGACCAGCCCGGCCTCGGCCTGAAGACCCCGGACGGCAAGTTCACGGGCTTCGACGTCGACGTCGCGACCTACGTCGCCAAGGAGCTCGGCTACGAGCCGAACCAGATCGAGTTCAAGCAGGCCGTCAGCGCCGAGCGCGAGAACCTGATCGCGAACGGCGACGTGAAGTTCGTCGTCGCGACCTACTCGATCAACGACAAGCGCAAGGAGAAGGTCGACTTCGCCGGCCCGTACTTCCTCGCGCACCAGGACCTGCTGGTCCGCGCCGACGACACGAGCATCACCAAGGTCGAGGACCTGAACAAGAAGAAGCTCTGCTCGGTCACCGGCTCCACCTCTGCGCAGAACATCAAGAAGACCCTGGCCCCCGAGGCCGACCTGCAGGAGTACCCCGGCTACTCCGACTGCCTCACCGGCCTGGAGAACAAGGCCGTGGACGCGCTGACCACGGACAACTCGATCCTGGCCGGCTACGCCGCGCAGGAGAACAACAAGGGCAAGTTCAAGCTCGTCGGCCTGAGCATGAGCAACGAGAACTACGGCATCGGTCTGAAGAAGGGCGACAAGGAACTCCAGACCAAGATCAACGCCGCGCTCAAGAAGATGGTCGAGGACGGCAGCTGGCAGAAGGCCGTGGACAAGAACCTCGGCCCGGCCAACTATAAGAACGAGCCTGCCCCGCAGATCACCGAAGGCAGCTGATTCATCGGTGAGGCGCGTCGCCACCCGCCTGCTGCGGGCGGCGGCGTACCTCACCGGCCATCCTGGGGAGAGCGCAGGGCATCGTGTTCGATTTTCTTGATTCCGGGCAGTACGACGTGCTCGGAGCCTTCTGGGTGACGGTTCAGCTCACCCTCTATTCGGCGGTTGGATCTCTGATCTGGGGCACCGTCCTGGCCGGGATGCGGGTGAGCCCGGTCCCGCTGCTGCGGGGCTTCGGCACCGCGTACGTCCACCTGGTACGCAACACGCCGCTGACCGTGCTGATCCTCGCCTGCTCGCTGGGTCTGTACCAGACCCTCGGCATCAACCTGGGCGGCGACACGTCCAAGGAGACCGGCTTCCGGCTCGCGGTCCTCGGGCTGATCGCCTACACCGGCACCTTCGTCTGTGAGGCCCTGCGCTCCGGCATCAACACCGTGCCCGTGGGCCAGGCCGAAGCGGCCCGCGCACTGGGGCTGAGCTTCTTCCAGGTACTCCGCCTGATCGTGCTCCCCCAGGCCTTCCGGGCGGTCGTCGCACCGCTCACCAACGTGCTGATCGCCCTCACCAAGAACACCACGGTGGCGGCGACCATCGGCGTGGCCGAAGCGGCCCTGCTGATGAAGGAAATGATCGAGAACGAGGCGGACGCGCTCTTCGCCGTCTTCGGGGTCTTCGCCCTCGGCTTCGTACTGCTGACCCTGCCCACCGGTCTGCTGCTGGGCTGGGTTTCCAAGCGAGTGGCGGTGAAGCGATGACCTCCGTGCTGTACGACGCCCCCGGCCCCAGGGCCAAGGTGCGCAACTGGATCTACAGCGGGATCTTCGTCGTGCTGTTCGGGCTCGTCCTGTGGTGGGTGCTGTCCCTCATGGGCGAGAAGAACCAGCTCGACGCCGACAAGTGGACTCCCTTCGTCACTGACAGCCAGGTCTGGACCACCTTCCTGATTCCCGGCCTGCTGGAGACCCTCAAGGCCGGCGCGCTCGCCATGGTGATCGCCCTCCCGCTGGGCGCGCTCCTGGGCATCGGTCGGCTGTCGGACCACGCGTGGGTGCGGGGGCCGGTCGCCACTTGGGTCGAGTTCTTCCGCGCCATCCCGGTACTGATGCTGATGCTGTTCGGCAACGCGCTGATGGCGCCGCGGTTCTTGGACGTTCCCTCCGACACCCGGCCCTTCTGGGCCGTGGTCACGGGCCTGGTCCTCTACAACTCGGCCGTCATCAGCGAGATCGTCCGGGCGGGCGTGCTCTCCCTGCCCCACGGCCAGAGCGACGCCGCCAAGGCGATCGGCATGCGCAAGGGTCAGACCATGACCTACGTGCTGATCCCGCAGGCCGTTACGGCGATGCTGCCTGCTCTGGTCAGCCAGCTCGTGGTGATCCTCAAGGACACCGCGATCGGCGGCGCCCTGCTCGGCTTCGCGGAACTGCTCTCCACGTACCGGCAGATCTCGGCCAACTACAGCAACACCATCGCCACCCTCTTCGTGATCGCGCTGATCTACATCGTGGTGAACTTCGTCCTCACCACTTTCGCCTCCCAGCTGGAAGGCCGGCTGCGGAAGTCGAAGAAGGGCACCGGCGCCGTCGTCGAGGGCGACGTGGCCGAGGTCGACGCGGGCGGCGCGGCCGGCGTGGGCAAGGCCCCCTGACACGAGCGGCCGACCAGCGAGGCCGGAACTGCCACGTTGCGCAGAGGCGGTACACAGAGGCACTAGATCTCTGACACTCGGTCAGTACACAAGCACGGCAGTGTGGTGCGGCGGATCTCATCCGCCGCACCACACGTTTGTTCGGATGCCGTGTCACTCGGCACAAGCAGCGTCGCGGGTGTCAAGCCGCCCCGGCCGGTCCTCACCGGCTGGGCTTGATTGGCGGCGCACTCGACGAGCACCCCCGGCACCGTCATCGGACACTCCAGCACCACGGCTGCGGCCGCAACGAGTACACAGCATGGTGGCGAAAGCGCGCATCCAGCGGCTTGCCGCATTCCAACGGGCACTTGCGACACCGATCTCAGCACGTTCGAGGAACAGTGTGACGGTTCACACCTCCGGCTACGGGCGGCACCTGTCAGTAGTTTTCCCCAACCAGAGGTCACTATCGGAGCGCCGCTGCCACAGCCGGCTTCGCCCAACACCGTCGTGCGCCAAGATTGAATCGTCGGTCTCATTTTCGACGACAAACAGTGCCCAAGCATCCAAGATAGAACACCAACAAAGCGCAATCGCTGCAACGAACCACTGTGGTGCCTCATCGAAATTCGATGAGGCACCACCTCCGCCCGACCGATCACCATCAACCCGTTCGGGCTTTGCGCCAAGCGCTAGAGAACAGCTCGAAGCCCTAGTAGGAGCGAGTCCAGAACGTGCCGCCAATTACGTAAGTCATCGGCGGACAGAAGGCCAATGAAGCCCCACTACTGGACCAGGAGTTCGAATCCCACTCAATGGCTGGTTCACCATTATACGGCTGACATTTGGCGACCGCCTTCCATCGGCCGCCATTACCGTTGGAACAGTGGGCCGCCCGACCGTTACTCTCGGGGACAGTCCAGCTCGCACAACCGTCCGGCCAGCCCGTAGGCGCAGCATTGGCCGTTCCCTGAAGCCCGATACATGCCATCGCCGCAGCAGCCAGCGCCACGAATGCCTTTTTCATCACCGCTGTTCCTTTCCCCGTGATCCGAAAAACTCAGGTGTTATCGCGGACGGACGTCTCAATGCCTGCAGAGGTGGCCCGAAATGAGTGCTGGCAGTAGGCGACAGAGGTTCCCACCTGCTTCCACGGCCCATAGAAACCCGAAACTCGGTCGTTCTCGGAGTCCGTACATAAGACGTACGCTCGGTAGGAACCGCCGTTGTGGCTACCACAGCTGGCAACCGCCCCCCAGTTACCGGGAACCTCGTACTTACAACCTCCCGGACGGCCCGTAGCGGCAGCCGATGCGGTGGTAGCAGCTCCGATGGAGAAGACACCGGCCAGCAGCAGCCCCGTCGCCGGAATTACGGCGGCACGAAGACGAGTACTCTTCAGCAACTTTCTTCACCCACTTTCTCGCACGGAAGACCCTTCAAGGGTCAATCAAAAAACGCTGAGGCAACAACCTCGATTCGAAGCCGCACCCCCCTCTTGCAACAGACGGCATCACCCGCCCCTCGCGCATCGATGACAATTCCACACCGCCCGCGACCCCGCAAGTAGATATAAAGCCTCTGAGGGTTGCTTGAGCTTCGGAGACGGAAGGGCTAATTCTGGAAACTCGGCGACCGAAATTCGCCACATATCAAACGCGCCACACTGTCCAATTCTCAAGCCATTTCAGGAGGCGGCAATAAAATGATCTTCACTGTTCGAATAAAGTAATGCCACATTCGGAATCTAATGCTCCCCTTGTCGGCACGCCGACTAGGGTCACTTGACGCGGGCACCTACAGTGGGTTGCATACGTTCTGTGATCACATACCGGACATCGGGAGCCGTGCCATGGACCCGGTGATCGTCGTCGGCGCGGGCCCCGTCGGGCTGTCCCTCGCGCTCGCCCTCGCGGGTGCGGGCGTGCCTTCCGTCGTGCTCGACGAAGGGCCCGGCAAAGAGGAGGTCCGCCCGGCCCGTACCGTCGTGCTGCACGCCGAAACGGCGGCCATGGCGCACCGGCTGGGCTGTACGACGCTGCGCGACGAGGGGGCGTACTTCGCCGCCTGGCGCACGATGCGCCGCAGCCGGCCCGACCGGCGGATCACCTTCGAGGACCACCCGGCCCCGCTGCACGTTCCGCAGCACGCGCTGACGCGCGGACTGCGCCACGCCGCCACGGCCCACCCGCTCGTCCAGCTGGTCACCGACAGCAAACTGGACTCCCTGGAGCAGGACGGCCGGGGCGTCACCGCGCACACCCGGGGCGCCGAGACCACCTGGTGGCGCGGGAGTTACCTGGTCGGCTGCGACGGCGCCCGCTCCACCGTGCGCAAGCTGCTCGGCATCCGCTTCCCGGGCCGCACCGCCGTGGAGCGGCACGCCGTGGCCGCGCTGCGCACCGAACTGCCCTGGCCCGGCGAGGCCTTGCTGCACCGCAGCCCGCCGCAAGAGGTCACCTGTCGGCCGCTGCCCGACGGGGTGTGGCGGCTGGACTGGCTGCTCCCGCCCAGCGGGGAACTCGTCACTCCCGACGCGCTGGTGACCCTGATCCGCGACACCCTCGCGGTGTGGTGCGGCGGCACGACACCCCCGTACGACCTCATCGACACCGGGGTCCACACCCTGCACCACCGCCTCGCCCGCCGCTGGCGCGACGGCCGCGCCTTCCTCGCCGGAGACGCCGCGCACCTGCTGGGCGCGCTCGGCACCCAGGGGGTCGAGGAGGGGCTCCGGGACGCCGAGAACCTGGCGTGGAAACTCTCCCTGGCCTGGCACCAGGGGGCCTCCGAAGCCCTGCTCGACAGCTACGAGAGCGAGCGGCGCACCGCGGTCGCCTCCCGGCTGCGTGCGGCCGATCAGGCGATCCCGTCGCTGCGGGCCGGGGGCGGCCTGCGCACCTACCTCCCCGGCGCCGCGCGCTCCGCCGAATCCCTGCTCACCGACGGCCACCTGGGGCGCGGGCCGCTGGGCGCCGAACCCACGTACGCGCCGCTGGTCGCCGTCCGGGAAGTACCGACGGCCACGGACCCGGGCGGCCCGGTGGCGAACGTCCCGGTGACCGCGCCCGACGGGGCGACCGTGCCCCTGCGGGACCTGCTCGGGCAGGGCCGGCTGCTGGTGGTCCTGGTGGCTCCCGGCACCGGGGTCTGGGACCGGCGCCACTGGCTCGGCGCCGGGCTGATGCCCCGTCTCGCGGCGGCGGTGAGCGCCCTCCCGGTCCGCACCGACCTGCTGGTCGCGGACAGCTACCCGGGAGCCCCGGCGCACACCGTGCTGCTGGTGCGGCCGGACGGGCACCTGGCGGCGACCTTCGCGGGCGTCCGCCCGGCGGAGCTGTACGAGGCCGCGGACACGGTACGGGCGGGCGCGCCCGCGTCCCGGGTGCCGGCGCCCTCCACGACGACCCCGACACCCACCCCGACACCCACCCCGGCGCCGACACCGACACCGACACCGACCGTGGTGATCGATTGACCGTCTCCGGGACTCCGTGGTTCACTCGCGGAATGACCGGCAACGACGTACGCCTGTGGCGGAGGGTCCATATGGACCTGCTCCGCTACGCGGGCTGCGTGTGTCGCCCTTCCTGCTGATTCGCCCTTCCCTCCGCGCGCCCCGTGCCGTCCACCGGCCTGCGCGCACCTCCGCGAACCCAGGAACGGTCCCCTTTCATGTCTGCACCCGTATCCGCACCCTCGTACGCCCCGGAGTCCGGCTCCGCGGCCGGGGGCCCCACGGCCGCCGAGCTCCTCGACTTCGCCCTCCGCACGGCGGCCGACCCCACGGTCGTGGCCTCGCTGCCGCTCGACCCCGAGGGCCGCACCTGGATCCGGCTGGACGGGCCGGGCGGCAGCGAGGCATGGCTGATCGGCTGGCCGCCGGGCACCGGCACCGGCTGGCACGACCACGCCGAATCGCGGGGCGCGTTCGCCACCGCCCGGGGCCGGCTCACCGAGCACTCGCTGACCGTGCGCCTGCCCTCGGAGGGCTGGAAGTCCCTGGAACTGGCCCCGGACGTCGACCGCCGCCGCACACTGGCCGCGGGCTCGGGGCGCGCCTTCCGGGAACACCACGTGCACGAGGTCTTCAACGAGTCGCAGGCCGAGCACGCGATCTCCGTGCACGCCTACTACCCGCCGCTCCCGCTGATCCGCCGCTACAGCCGCAGCGGCCCGGTGCTCAGCCTGGAGCACGTCGAGCGTCCGGCGGACTGGCAGTGAGCGCCCCGGTCGGCATCGACGAGCTGCTGGAGCGGGTCCGCGCGGGCTACACCCGCGTGGATGCGCGGGAGGCGTACGCCGCCTCCCGCGCCGGGGCCCTGCTGGTGGACATCCGCTACCAGGCGCTGCGCGAGCGGGACGGGCTGATCCCGGGCGCGCTGGTGGTCGAGCGCAACGAGCTGGAGTGGCGCCTGGACCCCCGGGGCAGCCACCGCCTCCCCGAGGCCACGAGCCACGACGTCCAGGTGGTGGTGATCTGCAACGAGGGCTATGCGTCCAGCCTCGCCGCGGCCTCGCTCCACGCCCTGGGCCTGCACCGCGCGACGGACCTGACCGGCGGCTTCCAGGCCTGGAAGACGGCGGGCCTCCCGGTCACGCCCGCCTGAGCTCTCCGGGTTCCGCCCGGACCCGGTCCTCAAACGCCGGACGGGCTGGAAGATCCAGCCCCGGCGGCGTTTGAGGCGCGGGGGTCCGGGAGCTACCCCTTCGCCGTGGCGACATCCACCGGAGGTACCCGCAACGCCACCCGGCCCGGGAGGGCGGTGGCCGCCAGGGCGAGCACCCCGGCCACCCCCACCACCGCCGCGTAGGCCACCGGCAGCACCGCGGGCGCCGCCGCCCCCGTCATGCCCACGCTGAACGCGGTCAGTACCGCGAGCGCGATCCCCGACCCCAGCGCCGTCCCGATCAGAACCACCGCCAGCGCCTCCGTCCGCAGCATCCGCAACACCTGCCGGCGCTTCGCCCCGGCCAGCCGCAGCATCGCGAACTCCCGGAACCGCTCGGCGGTCGACATCGCGAGCGTGTTCACCACCGCGATCGCGGTGAAGGCCAGCACCAGCCCCATCGCCAGCAGGTTGATCTCCGCCCCGGCGTCCTGCAGCTCCGCCCGTGCCGCGTCGGCGTCCGCCGCGGACAGCACCTGTACGCCCGGGAACTCCCGTACCGCTGCGGCCAGTTGGTCCCGTCCTGTCCCCGAACCCGGTTCGGTCGCCACCAGCACGCCGCCGGCCAGCGGATTGTCCGCGTGCGCGGCCACCAGCCCGTGCGGCAGGGTCAGATCGCCGAAGCCGAGCCCCCGCGCGTACACGGCCGAGACCGTCAGCGTGACCGGCGTTCCGTCCCCCAGCGTCAGCTTCAGCGGGCTTCCCGGCTTCAGCCCCAGCTGGTCGGCGGCGAGTTCGCTCACCGCCGCGCTCCCCTCGGCGAAGCCGTCCAGGCTGCCGCCGGTGACCTCGGGGTCCCAGGTCCGGGACAGCCCGGCCGGGGTCACGCCCTGCGCGGCGTACTTCGTCAGCCCCACCCGTACCGACGTGTGCACGATCTCGGTGGCCGCCGTGACCCCCGGGGTACGCCGGATCCGCTCGGCGGCCTCCCGCGTGACCCCGGGACCCTGCGCGGCCAGTACCCACTGGGCCCGGATCCCGTCGCGGGCCTGGGCCCGTGCGGCGTCCCCGAGCGTCGGGGTGATGAAGAGCACGGTGCAGGTCATGCCGATCAGCAGCGCGAGCGGGGTGACGGCGGAGGCCATGCGCGTGGCGTTCCCGCGCAGGTTGGCGGTGGCCAGGTGGCCGCCCGGGCCGGCCAGCCGCAGCGGTCCGGCGAGCAGCACGGTGGCGCCGCGTACGAGCAGCGGGCCGAGGAGCGAGACCGCCCCGGCCAGTACCACCACGGCGAGGAAGGTGACCGGGGTGGAGGCCGGCTCGGTGCGCAGCGAGCCGAGTACGACGACCAGCACCGCCCCGCCCGCCAGCAGCAGCACCCCGAGCGCGCTGCGGATCCAGCCGGGCCGCCGCCGCTCGACGGCGGCTTCGGCGAGCGCCTCGGCCGGGCGGATCCGGGCGATCCGGCGGCCGGTGATCCGGGCGGCGGCCCAGGCTCCGAGCAGGCTGGCGGCGACCGCCGCGAACATCGGGACGATGCCGGCGGTGCGCTCCAGGGTGACGGGGACGACCCCGCTGTCGACGAACCGGCCGTGCAGCCAGGCGGCGAGCGGCAGCCCCGCGAGCGCTCCGGCGACGCCGGCGGCCAGGCCGACGAGCAGCGCTTCCCGGCCGATCATGCGCCGTAGCTGCCCCGGAGTGGCGGCGATGGCCCGCAGCAGGGCGAGTTCGCGGTAGCGCTGCTGGACGGAGAGCGCGAACGTGCCGACGACCACGAGGATCGCGACGAGCAGCGAGGTGCCGCCCATCGCGCCGCCCATGGAGACCAGCTTGATGCGGGCGCCGGCGGCGTCGAGGAATTCGACGGGGCCGCGCTCGTCGCCCGTGGCGACCTGTGCGGTGGTGCCCTGCAGCGCCCGCTCGACCCGGGCGGCGAGCTCGGCGGCGCCGACACCGGGTGCGGGCAGCACTCCGACGGCGCTGACCTGGCCGTCGCGGGGGGCGAGCCGCTGGGCCTCGTCATCGCTGAAGAAGAGCGCGCTCTGCTGGGCGAGGCCGCCCCGGTCCGTCGTCGCGACCCCGCTGACCCGGTACGTCCTGGGTTCACCGGTGGACTGCACGGCGAGCTCGGAGCCGGGTTCCAGCCCGGCGCGGGCGGCCAGCGCACGGTCGACGACGACCTCGCCGCCGCTCTGCGGGGCGCGGCCCTCGGTGAGGGTGAAGGGGGTCAGTGCGGCGGAGGTCCAGGCGTGCCCGTACGAGGGCAGCGGCTTTCCGGGGGCCTTGACCAGGGGGACGGCCTGGAAGGTGAGCTCGGGGACGGCCCGTTCGACGCCGGGCACGGCGCTGACCGTGTCCACGGTGGCGGCGGGGAGCCAGGCCCGCCCGGCGACGGGCTTGGCCTTGTGCTTGGTCTTGGTCCGTCCGCCCTTCTTCTCCTTGACCGTGGTCTCGTGGACGTTCTGGTCGGCGGAGACGAGGATCGGCGTGGCCGCGTAGCGCTCGGTGCCGATCTTTCCGCGGAGTCCCGTTTCCAGAAGCGTCCCGCAGGCGGTGACGAGGGCGGCCGCGCACAGCAGTGCGACGAAGGCGCCGAGGAAGCCGGCCTTGCGGTCCCTGACGGTCTGAAGGGCGTAACGCAGCATCATGCGGTCAACTCTGCCGCCGTGCCCGGCGCCTGACACTGGCGTACTCCGGCGTCCGGTCCCGGGGGCTACCCCCACCCCGGGCCCACCGGCTCACTCCCCGGGATATCCCAGGTCGTCGGCGTCCTCGCCCTCCGTCTCCAGGGCGCGGCGCACCACCCGCAGGGCCATGCCCTCCGGGTATCCCTTGCGGGCGAGCATCCCGGCGAGGCGCCGGATCCGCTTGTCCCGCTCCAGACCCCGGGTGGAGCGGAGCTTGCGCTCCACGAGTTCCCGGGCGGTCTGCTCCTCCTGGTCGGAGTCCAGCAGCTCCAGGGCCTCCTCCACGAGGGTGGCGTGCACCCCCTTGGTCCGGAGCTCCTGGGCCAGCGCCCGGCGGGCCAGGCCCCTGCCGCGATGCCGGGACTCGACCCAGGCACCGGCGAAGGCCGCGTCGTCGATCAGGCCCACCTCCTCGTACCGGGAGAGGACCTGCTGCGACACCTCCTCGGGGATGCCCCGCTTGTGCAGGGCGTCCGCGAGCTGGCGCCGGGTACGCGGGCTCCCGGTGAGCAGGCGCAGACAGATCGCCCGCGCCTGCTCTTCGGGGCTCTGGGGCGGCAGCTCCGAACGGCCCTCACGGCCGCCTCGGCGCTCGCCGCCCCCTTCCTGCTCCCGCACGGGTCAGCTCTTGGCCACGGCGGCCTTGGCCGTCGTCTTGGCCTTCGATGCCGGGGCGGGCACGGCGGTGGCCGCGGCGTCGGCCGCGTCCGTACCGGCTTCGGCGGCGGCGTCCTTGCGGACACCCACGCCCAGCTTCTCCTTGATCTTCCGCTCGATCTCGTTGGCGAGGTCGGGGTTGTCCTTGAGGAAGTTGCGGGCGTTCTCCTTGCCCTGGCCGAGCTGGTCGCCCTCGTACGTGTACCAGGCGCCGGCCTTGCGCACGAAGCCGTGCTCCACGCCCATGTCGATCAGGCCGCCCTCGCGGCTGATGCCGTGGCCGTAGAGGATGTCGAACTCGGCCTGCTTGAACGGGGGCGCGACCTTGTTCTTGACGACCTTGACGCGGGTGCGGTTACCGACCGCGTCCGTGCCGTCCTTGAGGGTCTCGATGCGGCGGATGTCGAGGCGCACGGAGGCGTAGAACTTCAGCGCGCGACCACCGGTGGTGGTCTCGGGCGAGCCGAACATCACACCGATCTTCTCGCGGAGCTGGTTGATGAAGATCGCGGTGGTCTTGGACTGGTTGAGCGCACCGGTGATCTTCCGGAGCGCCTGGCTCATCAGTCGGGCCTGGAGACCGACGTGCGAGTCGCCCATCTCACCCTCGATCTCCGCGCGCGGCACGAGGGCCGCCACGGAGTCGATGACGATCAGGTCGAGGGCACCGGAGCGGACCAGCATGTCCACGATCTCCAGTGCCTGCTCGCCGGTGTCCGGCTGCGACAGGATGAGGTTGTCGGTGTCGACGCCGAGGGCCTTCGCGTACTCGGGGTCGAGCGCGTGCTCGGCGTCCACGAAGGCGACGGTGCCGCCGGCCTTCTGCGCGTTGGCCACGGCGTGCAGGGTCAGGGTCGTCTTACCGGAGGACTCCGGGCCGTACACCTCGATCACACGGCCGCGGGGCAGCCCGCCGACGCCGAGGGCGATGTCCAGCGCGGTCGACCCGGTGGGGATGACCTCGATGGGGTCGTTCGGCTTGTCGCCGAGGCGCATGACCGCACCCTTGCCGAATTGCCGTTCAATCTGTGCGAGAGCGGCGTCGAGAGCCTTCTCGCGGTCGGTGCCTGCCATGGGTTCCACCCGGTTTGCTTGAGTCGATCGCTTCACGTCACTGACGCTAATGCCTGCCACTGACAATGCGCCTCCACGAGCGTTTCGGCTGTGGATAACTCATCAGAATGGATGTTCGATTTCCCTGTCAAGCGCACCACGCTCACCGGGCCACCCCACCGGGCTACTCGTCCTCGTCCGTGACCGCGTCCCAGGCCGCCAGCGGGGTCCCCGCTGCGGTCAGGACCTCCAGCACCTGGCATTCCATGAGCTCGGCGGCGGCGAAGAGCCGCCGGCGGACGTGCTCCGAGTCTTCGGGCGGGAAGCCGATCCGGATCCGGTGGGGGCGGGGCGCCTCGTAGGTGAGCAGCCAGTCGGTGTCGACGGTCGCGAAATGGTCCTGTCCCATCTCGTCGTGCTCCGATCGCCACGTGCCCCGGTCCGTGGTGGGGGCCAGTGCCGCGCGGAGGAGCCTCAGGCGCTCGTCGTGGGGCAAGGGCCCCTCGGACAGGCGCAGGCACCGGTCGACGCGGGGCCGGAAGGTGTTGAACCAGGGCGCCAGGTCCGGCTCCATGGTGCCGAGCAGGCCGGAGCGGATACGGCCGGCGGCCCAGCCCCCGATGAATCCGGCCGCGCCCGTGCGGTGCGTCTCGTACCAGCCCTCGCTGCTCCACACGACGACGGGCCACTCCTCGGGCTCCCCTCCGGTGAGCCAGCACAGCCGATCGGCGTTCATGGTGGTGCCCCAGATCAGCAGCCCGCCCGGCGCCGGGTGCAGCGGGTACGGGTAGCACTCCGTGTCCGGATCGGGCGATCCCGGTGGGTAGGTGCGCTGCCACTCGATGCCGTTGTACTCGCTCGTGCCGAACGGTGTCCGCAGGTAGAGGAAGTCGCAGAACTCCCCCCATCCGTAGGTGGCGACCATCCGCTTGTAGTCGTCGGGCAGCCGCACCCCGACCGCGCTCTCGGCGGCATCCCAGTCGCCACGGGCGTCGATGGGGACGGCCGGCGGCGTCACGAGCCGCGCCAGGGCGTCGTCGTACCCGGTCTGCCCGGTCTGCCCGCTCTGCCCGCTCTCCCCGGTCACGGCAGGTCGCGCAGTACGAGCGCCTCCGCGAAGGGCCTGCCGGTCCGCTTCGCGTACGTCATCCGCTCACGCACCTCGTGCAGGGTGCGCGGCCGGTAACCCGGTCCGCCGCAGCAGCTCTTGTGGAAACGCACGCCGGCGTTCAGCAGCACGCCGAGCGTCCGCCATGCAGCGGCGTCCCGGCGCCGCGGCACGGCGAAGGCCGAGCCCACGTGGACCAGGGGTCCCGCACACCGCGGGCAGATCCGCTCCCGGTCCCTGTCGTAGGGCTGCTTGTACGAGGCCCGGCAGGGCAGGCAGACGTAGGAGGTCTTCGCATGAGCCATGCGAGCAGGGTAGACAGCGCCCCGCGCCGGGATCGACACGATGACCGGGCCCCGGACGTCGCGGTGGACCGGCGCAGGGGCCTCAGTCGCCGGAGAAGCCCCAGAAAAGGATCTCCTCCGGCCTGCCGTGAGCATCGTGCAGGACCGCGCACCTGCCGACCCACCGCCGGTCGGCAAGCGGTTCCATGAGCTGTACGTGTGCGCGCGTGGGACGGCCGGTCCCGGTCAGCCGGTACGCCTCGGCAGGCTGGACGGGCTGCACGGTGCCGTGACCGGGAGACTCGCCCGGCCGCACCATCCTGTGCATGTCCAGGATCGAGTGCGTCCCCTCCTCCTGGACCTGCTCGTCCTCCCACAGCCGGTCGATCGTGGACGGCCGCTCTCCGACTTCCCCCGCCTCGTCCTCGTCCCAGGGATCCCAGTAGTAGTCCTGCCCCTCGAAGACTCTCTGCCTCAGGGCATCCAGCGCCGCTCCGAGATCCTCTTGGTACGGAACGTAGTACTCCCACCCCGACGCGCCCACGACAGCCCCGCCTCCCCGTCCGGTAACGACACTTCGGCGGAAGCTAGCAACAGCCACTGACAGGAGCTCCGTCGGCTACACCGGCCCCGTCACTTGTGCGCCAGGGCCGCCTTGATCATCGTGACGGTGCTCACCAGCTTGGGGAGGCCTTCCGTCTGGACCGCCGTGATGCCCCGGGAGACCTGGTTCCCGTCCTTCTTCGCGGCCCCGTCGGCGCATTCGCCCGCCCCCCGCCTGAATCCGCCGAGGGCCTCCTTCCAGTACCGCTGCGCGGCTTCGTCCGGGATCGGGTCGAGCTTCTCGGCCTTGGCGGTCTGGGCGAGCAGGTCCTGGCAGGCGGGTCCCTGGACGTCGATCGTGCGCATGCTCACCTCGTTGACCCGGCCGGCGTCCTCGTTGAGCTTCCTGATCCGGGCCTCGCCACCCGAGCTGTACCACTCCTCCAGCCGCTCGGCCGGGGTCTGGGAACAGCCTCCCAGCAACAGCGAGACGGCTGCGACGGCGGTGACGACGGCGGTGACGCGGGTCGCCGCGGGGACGCGCACACGGAATCTCATGGAACCTGGAACCCCCCTGGATCGGTCCGACCGATGCTGCCAGGGACGCTCCGGGCCCGTGCCCCTCGTGATGGTTTCGTGACGGGTCGCCGGTCAGACGGAGATCGCCGTCCCGAGGGATTCGGCGCACAGGAACTTTGGCGCGCCCTCCTCGTAGAAGACGTCGAGGGCGGTGATCGTGAATCCCGCCGCCGCCAGCAGGTCCGGGGCGGAGCGGGTGAGGTGGCAGCCGCCCAGGAGCCGCATGTTCAGCGGTTCGAGCCGTCGCTGCAGGCGGCGTACGCGCCAGTCGCCCTCCGGGGCGAGCCCGTGTTCGACGAAGTGCAGGGTCCCGCCGGGCTTGAGTACGCGGCGCAGCTCGCGCAGGGCGGCCCCGGCGTCCGGGATGGTGCACAGCGTCCAGGTGGACAGCGCCGCGTCGAAACCGCCGTCCCCGAAAGGCAGCGACTGGCCGTCCAGGCCGGCCCGCCGGACGGGGACACGGGCGCCGCGTACGCGCTCCGCGGCCAGTCGCCATGCGACGTCGGACGGCTCGACCGCCGAGACGCCGGTGACGCCCTGCGGATAGAAGGGGACGTTGTGCCCCGTGCCGAAGCCGATCTCGACGACCTCGCCCGCCAGCCCCGCGCAGACCCGGCGGCGCAGCGGCCGGGCCATCCTGGCCCCGCAGGCGGCGTTGAGGATCCGCGGCACCGCCTGCTCGGCGTAGAACCCCATGGCAGCCTCCGCGTCTCGCCCCTCCTCCTCAGGATGGCACCGCGGCCCCGAACCCACGCACACCCCACGCGGGTGACAACCCAGGGTTGACACCCGCCGAAGTGTCAACCTACGGTTGCACTTATGACGAACCCTTCGGTGGAACCCGTTCGCATGACCAATCCGGTACGCCTCGACGACCTGATCGAGGCCATCAACAAGGTCCACACCGACCCCCTGGAGCAGCTCAGCGGCGCCGTCGTCGCGGCAGAGGCCCTCGGGGACGTCGCGGACCACCTCATCGGCCACTTCGTCGACCAGGCCCGCCGCTCCGGCGCCTCCTGGACCGACATCGGCCGCAGCATGGGCGTCACCCGCCAGGCGGCCCAGAAGCGCTTCGTCCCCAGGGCGGACAAGGAGGGCGCCGGCGGCCTCGACCCGAACGCGGGCTTCGGCCGCTTCACCCCCCGCGCCCGCAACATCGTCATGACCGCCCAGAACGAGGCCCGCGCCGCCGGCAACACCGAGATCCGCACCGAGCACCTGGTCCTGGGCCTCCTCGCCGAACCCGAGGGCCTCGCCGGGTACGCCCTGCGCGCCCAGGGGGTCGCGGCGGACGACGTACGCGCCGCCGTGACCGCCCTGCTGCCCCCGGCCCAGCCGGAGGTCCCCGACCTGGTCCCCTTCGACGCGTCCGCGAAGAAGATCCTGGAGCTCACCTTCCGCGAGGCCCTTCGCCTCGGCCATGACTTCGTCGGCACGGAGCACGTCCTGCTCGCGCTCCTGGAGCTGGAGAACGGCGAGGGCCCGCTGAGCGGCCTCGGTCTGGACAAGCCCGCCGTCGAGACGACCGTCAGCGAAGCCTTGGCAGTCGTACGCGTCGTCGCGGACGAGAAGTAGAGGAATCCGCGTCCTGGGTCAGTTCGTAGCGCTTGACGTACGCGCCCAGGAAGGCCTGCAGCGTGGCGACGGCCGGGATCGCGATGAGCGCCCCGACCGCGCCCAGCAGGGCGGTGCCCGCGATGACCGATCCGAAGGCCACCGCCGGATGGATGTCCACGGTCTTCGAGGTCAGCTTCGGCTGCAGGACGTAGTTCTCGAACTGCTGGTAGATCACCACGAAGCCCAGTACGTACAGCGCGTACCAGGGGTCCACGGTGAAGGCGAGCAGGACCGGCAGCGCGCCCGCGAGATAGGTGCCGATGGTGGGGACGAACTGCGAGACCAGCCCCACCCACACGGCGAGCGCGGGCGCGTACGGCACCCCGAGGACCGCCAGCACGATGTACGTCGCAACACCGGAGATCAGAGCCATCAGCCCGCGCGAGTAGAGGTACCCGCCCGTCTTGGCGACGGCGATCTCCCAGGCGCGCAGCACCTCGGCCTGCTTCGCGGGCGGCAGTACGGAGCACAGCGCGCGCCGCAGGCGCGGTCCGTCGGCGGCGAAGTAGAAGGAGAACAGTCCGATCGTCAGCAGCTTGAAGAGGCCGCCGAGCACGGTGGCGGAGACGTCGAGCACGCCGGACGCGCTGTTCTGCACGTACTTGCGCAGCCAGTCGGAGCGCAGCACGCTCTCCTGGATCTCCAGCCGGGACAGTTCGGTGTGGAAGGTGGAGTTGATCGCTTTGATCACCGAGTCGAGATAGCCCGGGAAGCCCTCGACCATGGCGACGATCTGCCCGGCGAGCAGCGAGCCGAGCAGCGCGAGGAAGCCGGCGGTCACGACGAGCACCGCGAGGAACATCACGAAGGTGGCGACCCCGCGGCGCATGCCGCCGGCCGCCATCCTGGCCACCGCCGGTTCGATCGCGAGCGCGAGGAAGAACGCGATCAGGATGTTGACGAGGAGGCCTATCAGCTGGTGGAAGGCCCAGCTGCCGAGCTGGAAACAGGCCACGAGGGCCAGTACGAGGATCACGGCGCGCGGCAGCCAGCGCGGCATGCGCGCATCGTCCGGGGCGGGGGCCGCACCGGTGGGCGGTGGAGCCGGCGGCGCGGGCGGACCCGGCCGGCCCGGCCCACCCGGCTGACCCGGCGACACCGGCTCCTCCGCCTGCACCGGCGGTGTCACTCCCCGCGCGTCGGCGGACTGATCGGTCGTCTCTTCGCTGGCTGCCACGGCGCCCAGTCTGTCCCACCCGCGCCCGCCACCGCGAAACCGCGCGCCGGTCAGCGCAGCGACGCCGGCACGTCCATCGCCGAACACACCGCGCGCCACACGTCCTTGGCCTCCCAGCCCGCGTCCAGCGCCTGGTGGACGGTCCGTCCGCCCAGCTCCGTCATGACGTGGTCCCGCGCGAAGGAGTCCGCATAGCCCGCGCCGAAGTGCTCCGCCATCCGTTCCCAGAAAATCGTCAACCGCATGCCCCCAGTATCCCGCCCCGGGAGAGTGCACCGCCCGCGTTCGGCCCTCCCCGGCGCACCACCGCGTCCTAGGTTGCACGCATGCCCGGAGACGAAGCTTCCTCGCAGACCCAGCCGTCCCCCCAGACCCCCCAGCCCCCGCAGACCCCCCTGGCCCGCGCCGAGGGGTTCATCTGGCTCACGGCCCGCGTGCTGGAGCAGCGGCGGTTCGCGTTCCACTTCCTCGGCGGGGACGCCGACCCGGTGGACACGGCCCTCGGTTCGTATCTCAACGCGGACGGAGGCTACGGTCACGCACTCGATCCGGATCTCCGCGGTCCGCTCAGCCAGCCGCTGCACACCACGCACGCGCTGCGCGTGCTCGACAGCCTGGGCCGCTGCGCCGGGCAGCGCATCGAGCGGCTCTGCCGCCACCTGACCGGGGTCTCCACCGCGGACGGCGCGCTTCCGGTGGTCTTCCCGGCCCCCCGCGACTATCCCGCGGCCCCCTACCACCCGATGCACGACGACCCGCCGGGCGAGCTGCTGACCACGGGCCCGGTCGTCGGCGTACTGCACCGCAACCGGGTCTGGCACGCCTGGCTCTTCCGGGCCACGGACTTCTGCTGGGACCGGGTCGAGAACCTGCGCCACTCGCACCCCTACGAGGTCCAGAGCGCGGTGGCCTTCCTCGACGGCATCCCCGACCGGGCGCGCGCGGCGGCGGCCGCCGACCGGCTCGGCCGGCTGGTGCGCGAGCAGAGGCTCGTGGTGCTCGATCCGGTGCGGCGGGCGGAGTACCCGGAGGCCCCCGGCTACGCGCCGGGCGAGCGGCTGTACCCGCACGACTTCGCCCGGCGGCCGGAGTCGCTGGCCCGCGGCTGGTTCACCGACGCGGAACTGCGCCGCTCACTGGACTTCCTGGCCTCCGAACAGCAGCCGGACGGCGGCTGGCCGGTGCGCCGGCGGGCCTGGGCGCCGGGGAGTTCGCTGGAGCGGCGGCCGATCGCCACCCTGGAGGCCCTGCTCACCCTGCGGGCGTACGGGCGCCTGCCCGCGGAGGTCAGCCGCCCAGGGCCCGTACCCCCGCGGTGACGACGACGGCGGCCGCGACCACGACCAGGAACGGGGCGCGCAGCAGCAGCGCCAGCCCGGCGGCCGCGAGTCCGGCGGCGCGGGCGTCGACGACGAGGGCGGACCCGGTGCTGAAGGTCTGCTGGGCGGTGAGCGCGGCGAGCAGGGCGACCGGCAGCAGGGCGGCCAGGCGGCGCACGAGCGGCCGTTCCAGGGCCCCGGCGGGGACGAGCAGCCCGGCGAGCTTGACGGCGTAGCAGCCGACGACGGTGAGGCCGATGGCGATCCAGACGTTCACGAGCGGCGTCCCTTCATCCACAGCACGACGGGGGCGGCCAGGGCCGCGATCAGCACGGGCACCCCGGCGGGAAGTACGGGCAGGAAGCCGAGCCCGAGGACGAGCGCGAGGGCGGCCACGGCCCGCTCGGTGGAGGTCTTCAGCATCGGTGCCAGCAGCGCCAGGAACACGGCGGGTCCGGCGGCGTCCAGGCCCCACGCCCTGGTGTCCCCGATGGCCTCGGCGCCGAGCGCGCCGAGCAGGGTGGTGAGGTTCCACAGCACGTAGAGGGTGAGCCCGGTGACGGTGAAGCCGAGCCGGGCCGACTTCCGGTCGGGCTGGGCCAGCGCGACTGCGGTGGTCTCGTCGATCACCCAGTGCGCGGCGAGGGGCCGCACGGGGCGGGGCAGCTTGAGCAGCTGCGACAGGCGCAGCCCGTAGAAGGCGTTCCGGGTCCCGAGGAAGAAGGCCCCGGCGGCGGCGGTGAACGGGTTCCCGCCCGCCGCGAGCGCCCCGACCAGGGCGAACTGCGAGGCGCCGGTGAAGACGAGCAGGCTGAGCACACAGGCCTGCAGGGTGCTGATGCCGGCCCCGGCGGCGGTCACGCCGAAGGCGAACCCGGACAGTCCGACGGCAACGCCGACCCCGAGCGCGTCGCGTACGACGGCGGCGCGCGGCCGCTCGTCGGGCGCGGGTGTCTCACGTATCTCTGGCTCTGTGACCAGCTGGTTCTCTCGCACGCTCCGAAACTACGGGGTGCCCGCCGGACGGGTCTTGTACGTTCTTGCGCCCGCCCGGCGTCAGTCGCGCCGCCGCACGGGTTCCCCGAGCGGCGCGGTCGGCGGAGAGGGCCCGGGCCGTGCTCCACCGTCCCGTGCGTGCCGTAGTGGGTGCGGACGAGGGGTCCGTCCCGCTCGACCACGGCGCCGACGGGAGGCCACTCGGGCACCCGTCCCGGCACCTGCGCCTCGCAGCGTGCCCGTACTCCCCCGATGTCCATGGCCGGCACGACACCCCCTAGTGCTGTGACCGGCAAGGTTTGCCGGTCACAGGACTAGACGGCCCGCTCACGCCGGTACGCACCCGGTGGGACGCCCACGATGCGGGTGAAGTGCCGGTTCAGGTGCGGCTGGTCGGTGAAGCCCACGGTGACGGCCGCCTCCGCGGGCGCCGTGCCCGCGTCGAGGAGCCGGCGCGCCTGCCGGACGCGGGCGTCGGTCAGCCAGGTGTGCGGCGGCATCCCGTACCGCTCGCGGAAGGCCCGCAGCAGGGCGAAGGGGCTCGTGCCCAGCTCCGCGGCGAGCCGCTCCAGCGAGGGCGGGTCGGCCATCCGCTCCTGCAGTACGGCCCGGGCGGCCTCCGCGTCGGCGCCGCCCGCGCCACGGACCGTACGGGCGGGCATCGGTCCGGCGTGCCGGGTCAGCATCCGTGCCACCAGGCCCCGCAGCAGCGTGTCGGCGGCCAGCGCGTTCCCCGCCTCGGCGGCCCGGTGGATCTCGGTGATCGCCCGGGCTCCCTGCGGGTCGGTGACCATGTCGGTGGTGAAGCCCGGGGTGCCGCGCAGGATGCCGATCTCGTCGGCGACCTCGACGATCAGGTCGCGCGAGGGGTAGAGGGTGGCGTAGGCCCAGCCCTCGGGCACCCCGGCGCGCGCGGTGTGCGGTACTTCGGGGTTGATCAGGACCACACTGCCCGGTCCGGCCTGCACGACGTGGCCGGGCAGCCCTACCTCCTCGACGCCGCCGGTGACGGCTGCGAGGACGTACCCGTCGTGGGCGTGGCGCGGGAAGGTGTGGCGTACGTAGTGGGCGCGCAGCAGGTCCAGCCCCGGCAGTTCCGCGTACTGCCAGTGGCGTGCCCACTCCCGGCGGCCCCCGGCGCCCTCGTCCGTCCCCATCCCCCCATTCTGCGCCCCCGCGCCGACTCACGTTTCCCCAGGTCCGGCCCGTTGTCAGTGGCCGGGTGCACGATGGGGGCATGGCAGGCGCTGCGCTCGACTCGTTCTCCCCCGCGACCCGCTCGTGGTTCACGGGGGCCTTCGTCACGCCCACCGACGCGCAGGAGGGCGCCTGGCGGGCCATCGGGGAGGGCTCGGACGTGCTGGTGGTGGCCCCCACCGGCTCCGGCAAGACCCTGGCCGCGTTCCTCGCCGCCCTCGACCGGCTCGCGTCGACCCCGCCGCCCGCCGAGACGAAGAAGCGCTGCCGCGTGCTGTACGTATCGCCCCTGAAGGCCCTGGCCGTCGACGTGGAGCGCAATCTGCGCAGCCCGCTGACCGGGATCCGCCAGGAGTCGGTCCGCCTGGGCCTGCCCGAGCCGGACATCCGGGTCGGGATCCGCTCCGGCGACACCCCGCCCGCCGAGCGGCGGGCGCTGGCCACCCGCCCGCCGGACATCCTCATCACCACGCCCGAGTCGCTGTTCCTGATGCTGACCTCGGCGGCCCGGGAGGCCCTGGCCGGGATCGAGACGGTGATCCTGGACGAGGTGCACGCGGTCGCGGGGACCAAGCGCGGCGCCCATCTCGCCCTCTCCCTGGAGCGGCTGGACGAGCTGCTGCCGCGCCCGGCGCGGCGGATCGGGCTGTCGGCGACGGTCCGGCCGGTGGACGAGGTGGCCCGGTACCTGGCGCCGCGCGGCAAGGTGGAGATCGTCCAGCCGCCGTCGGCCAAGGAGTTCGACCTGTCGGTGGTCGTCCCGGTGCAGGACATGGGCGAGTTGGGCGGCTCCCCCGCGACCGAGGGCAAGGAGGGCGGGGACAAGCCGTCGATCTGGCCGCATGTGGAGGAGCGGATCGCCGATCTGGTGCAGGCGCACCGCTCGACGATCGTGTTCGCCAACTCCCGCCGGCTCGCCGAGCGGTTGTGCAACCGGCTCAACGAGATCGCGTACGAGCGTGCTCTGGGCGAGAAGCTGCCGGAGGGCAAGCCCCCGGCCGAGATCATGGCTCAGTCGGGCGCCGCCCTGGGCGCCCCGCCGCTGCTGGCCCGCGCGCACCACGGCTCGGTGTCCAAGGAGCAGCGGGCGCTGGTGGAGGAGGACCTGAAGGCGGGCCGGCTGCCCGCCGTGGTCGCCACCTCCAGCCTGGAGCTGGGTATCGACATGGGCGCGGTGGACCTGGTGGTGCAGGTGGAGTCGCCGCCCTCGGTGGCCTCCGGGCTGCAGCGGGTGGGCCGGGCCGGGCACCAGGTGGGCGCGGTCTCCACCGGGGTGGTCTTCCCCAAGTACCGCGGCGACCTGGTGCAGGCGGCGGTGGTCACCGAGCGGATGCGCACGGGGGCGATCGAGTCGCTGCGGGTGCCGTCCAACCCCCTCGACGTACTGGCGCAGCAGCTGGTCGCGATGGTCGCGATGGACACCTGGCAGCTGGACGACCTGCTCGCCCTGGTGCGGCGGGCGGCGCCCTTCGCGGCGCTGCCGGAGTCGGCGTTCACGGCGGTGCTGGACATGCTGGCCGGGCGCTATCCCTCGGACGCGTTCGCCGAGCTCCGGCCGCGTGTGGTGTGGGACCGGGTGGCGGGGACGGTCACGGGCCGGCCGGGTGCCCAGCGCCTCGCGGTCACCTCGGGCGGCACGATCCCCGACCGCGGTCTGTTCGGTGTCTTCCTGGCGGGCTCCGACCCCAAGAAGGGCGGCGGCCGGGTCGGGGAGCTCGACGAGGAGATGGTCTACGAGTCCCGCATCGGGGACGTCTTCACCCTGGGCACCACCTCGTGGCGGATCGAGGACATCACCCGCGACCGGGTCCTGGTCACCCCGGCCCCCGGGGTGCCGGGCCGGCTGCCGTTCTGGAAGGGCGACCAGCTCGGCCGGCCGCTCGAACTGGGCCGTGCGGTCGGCGCGTTCCTCCGCGAGCTCGGCGGCATGGGCGAGGAGGACGCCCGGCTGCGGCTGCTGGCGGCCGGCCTGGACGCCTGGGCCGCCGAGAACGTGCTGGCGTACCTCGCCGAACAGCGCGAGGCCTGCGGTCACGTCCCCGACGACCGGACCATCGTGGTCGAGCGGTTCCGCGACGAACTGGGCGACTGGCGGGTCGTGGTCCACTCCCCTTTCGGCGCGCAGGTGCACGCCCCGTGGGCGCTGGCGCTGGGCGCCCGCCTCGCCGAGAAGTACGGCATGGACGCGCAGGTGATGCACGCCGACGACGGGATCGTGCTCCGGCTGCCCGACGCGGACCTGCTGTCCATGGACCTCCTGGACCACGACCCGGCCGCCGCGCACGGGTTCGAGTTCGACGACGAGAAGGCCCCGCTGGGCGCGGCCGATGTCGTCTTCGACCACGGTGACATCAACCAGATCGTCACCGACCAGGTCGGCGGCTCCGCGCTGTTCGCCTCCCGGTTCCGCGAGTGCGCGGCCCGCGCCCTGCTGCTGCCGCGCCGGAGTCCCGGCCGGCGCACCCCGCTGTGGCAGCAGCGCCAGCGCGCCTCCCAGCTGCTCCAGGTGGCCTCGGAGTTCGGCTCCTTCCCGATCGTGCTGGAAGCCGTACGGGAGTGCCTCCAGGACGTCTTCGACGTGCCGGGCCTGACCGAGCTGATGGGGGACATCGAGGCGCGGCGCGTGCGGATGGTGGAGGTCACCACGCCGGAGCCCTCCCCCTTCGCCCGTTCGCTCCTCTTCGGGTACGTGGCCCAGTTCCTCTACGAGGGGGACTCGCCGCTGGCCGAGCGCAGGGCGGCCGCGCTGTCGCTGGACTCCCGGCTGCTGGCCGAGCTGCTCGGCCAGGCGGAGCTGCGCGAACTCCTCGACGCGCAGGTGCTGGAGGAGCTGGAGCGGGAGCTCCAGTGGCTCACGGAGGACCGGCGGGCCAAGGATCCCGAGTCGGTGGCCGACCTGCTGCGTCTGCTGGGCCCGCTGACGCAGGACCAGTTGACCGAGCGCGGGGCGGATCCGGCCTGGGCCCGCGAGCTCGCCGCGGCCCGCCGCGCCATCCCGGTCAGGATCGGCGGCGCGGACCACTGGGCGGCGATCGAGGACGCGGGCCGACTGCGGGACGCGCTGGGCACGGCGCTGCCCGTCGGTGTCCCGGAGGCGTTCACCGAGCCGGTCAAGGACCCGCTCGGGGACCTGCTGGCCCGGTACGCCCGCACCCACGGGCCCTTCACCACGGCCACCGTCGCCGCCCGCTTCGGCCTGGGCGCGGCGGTGACCGAGGGCGCCCTGCACCGGCTGGCCGCGGCCGGCCGGGTGGTGCAGGGCGAGTTCCACCCGGCGGGCATCGGCCAGGAGTGGTGCGACGCGACGGTGCTGCGCAGGCTCCGCCGCCGCTCCCTCGCCGCGCTCCGCCAGGAGCTGGAGCCGGTGCCGCCGACCTCGCTGGCCACCTTCCTCCCCCAGTGGCAGCACCTGGGCGGGGCTCTGCGCGGCCTGGACGGGCTGGCCCGGGCGGTGGAACAGCTCCAGGGCGCCCCGGTCCCGGCCTCGGCGCTGGAACGCCTGATCCTCCCGTCGCGGGTGAGCGGCTACTCGCCGGGCCTGCTGGACGAACTGACCACCGCGGGCGAGGTGGTCTGGGCGGGGGCCGGGGCGCTCCCGGGCAAGGACGGCTGGATCTCGCTCTACCTGGCCGAGGCGGCCCCGATGCTGCTGCCCCCGCCGCACCCGCTGGAGCTGAGCCCCCTCCACCAGGCGGTCCTGGCGTCGCTGGCGGGCGGGTACGGCCTGTTCTTCCGGCAGATCGCGCAGTCGATCCGCGGCGAGTTCCCCGAGGTGTCCGACGTCGCCCTCTCCGAGGTCGTATGGGATCTGGCGTGGTCGGGCCGGCTCACCAACGACACCCTGGCCCCGTTGCGCTCGCTGCTCGGTTCGGGTCGCACCGCCGGCGCGACGGCCCACCGGGCCCGGCGCACCGTCCCCCGAGGCCGGTACGGCACGCTCAGCGCGACCGTGTCCCGTACCGGCCCGCCCACGGTCTCCGGGCGCTGGTCCCTGCTGCCGGCCGCGGCCCCCGACCCGACGCACCGGGCCCACGCCCTGGCCCGCACCCTGCTGGACCGGCACGGCGTGGTGACCCGCGGGGCGGTCGCCGCGGAAGGGGTGGAGGGCGGCTTCAGCGCGGTCTACCGCGTCCTGTCGGCCTTCGAGGACAGCGGCCAGGCCCGCCGGGGCTATGTGGTCGAAGGGCTGGGCGCGGCCCAGTTCGCGATGGACGGCGCGGTGGACCGGCTCCGGGCCGCCGAGCGGACCCCGCCCCCGCTGGCGGCGGTGGTGCTGGCGGCCGCCGACCCGGCGAACGCGTACGGGGCGGCCCTGCCCTGGCCCGAGCCGCCGGCCGGGGCCACCCACAAACCGGGCCGCAAGGCGGGCTCCCTGGTGGTTCTGGTGGACGGGGAGCTCATCCTGTACCTGGAGCGCGGCGGCAAGACCCTGCTGGCCTGGCCCGCCCCGGAGGACCCCCGGCTCACGGCGGCCACGGCCGCCCTGGCGGGCGCCTCCCGCGCGGGCACGCTCCCGGCCCTCACGGTGGAGCGGATCAACGCGGCGGCGGCCCTGACCTCCCCCCTCGGCCCGGCCCTGGAGGCGGCCGGCTTCCACGCCACGCCGAGGGGGTTGCGCCTGCGCTCCTGACAGCCGCAAACGGTCCCGACTGTGCCACTCACCTCCTGAACATGTCACGAGGCCGTCGCCGAGCCCGGCGCACCTCCGCCCCGGGCTCCCCGGGGGGAGGTGCGCTCGGGGAGCCCGGGTCCCGACCGGCCCGCGCGCCGCGCCGGCAGTCACCCAGCGGTCGCCGGCCGCCGGGTGCCCGCAGGGCCCTCCCCGAACCGCCGGGAACGGATCGCCGGCCCTCCGGACGAGGAGCCGGCCGACCGCACCACCGCCCGACCCCGGATCCGGCGAAGCCCCGCAGGCTTTCCGGCCGCGCTCCGCTGGCCCGCCGGTGCCGCGTGCGCGCCGCGCCCGGCCCCGCGCCCGGCGCCCGGCCCCGCACCGGCGGACAGCGGCGGCACAATGAATCCATGCCCGAAGGCGACAGCATCCGGCGCGTGGCGACCCGGCTCCACACCGCCCTCGCGGGCCGCGCACTCACCCGCAGCGACCTGCGCGTCCCCCGCTTCGCCACCGCCGACCTCACCGGCCGCGTCACCCTCGACGTCACCCCCCGCGGCAAGCACCTCCTCACCCGCTTCGAGGGCGGCCTCACCCTGCACAGCCACCTCCGGATGGACGGCGCCTGGCACGTCTTCGCCTCCGGCGAGAAGTGGCGCGGCGGCCCCGCCCACGAGATCCGGGCCGTCCTCGGCACGGCCGACCACACCGCCGTCGGTTACCGCCTCCCCGTCCTGGAGCTGATCCGCACCGCCGAGGAGGACCGGGCCGTGGGCCACCTCGGCCCCGACCTCCTCGGGCCGGACTGGGATCCGGCCCTCGCCGCCGCCCACCTCCTCGCCGCCCCCGAGCGCGCCCTCGGCGAGGCCCTGCTCGATCAGCGCAACCTCGCCGGGATCGGCAACATCTACAAGGCCGAGCTCTGCTTCCTGGCCCAGGTCACCCCGTGGACCCCGGTCGGCGCGCTCCCCGAGTCCGCTCTCCCCCGGCTGGCCGCCGCCGCCCACCGGCTGCTGTCCGCGAACACCGGCGAGCGGCCGGGCCCGCGCAACACGACCGGCAGCCGCCGCCCCGGGCAGGACCTCTTCGTCTACGGCCGTGCGCACCGCCCCTGCCTGCGCTGCGGCACCCCCGTCCGCGAGGCCCCCCAGGACGGCCGCCCCACCTACTGGTGCCCCCGCTGCCAGCAGGGCCCGACCCCCTGAGTCCGGTCCCGCATACCCTGCCACCGACGTCACGGACCCGACCCGCCCCATCGATTGACGGTCCGTCAGATACGGTCGTACGGTCCGGTCATGCCCACACCCACAGCCCCGTACGGACTCACCGGCCGCACCGCCCTGATCACCGGCGCCGCCAGCGGTATCGGCCGCGCCACCGCCGTCCTGCTCGCCGAGGCGGGCGCGCACGTGCACTGCGCGGACCGCGACGAGCAGGGTCTCGCCGAGACGTCCGCCCTCGTCGCCAAAGCCGGCGGCTCCGCCACCGTCCATCCCCTCGACGTCACCGACCGGGCCGCGCTCCGGGCGGCCGTCACCGCGGCGGGCCCGCTCGACATCACGGCCGCCATCGCCGGAGTCATGCACAGGAGCAGCGTCCTGGAGACGACCGACGAGGACCTCGACCGGATCCTGGACATCAATTTCAAGGGGGTCCTGCGCACCTGCCAGGAGGCCGCCCGTTCCATGATCGCGGCGGGCCGCCCGGGCTCGATCGTCACCATGGCCTCCGGAGCCGTGGACGCCGCCCAGCCCGGCCTGCTCTGCTACAGCGCCGCCAAGGCCGCCGTCGTCCAGCTGACCAAGACTCTCGCCACCGAGGCCGGCCCGCACGGCATACGGGTCAACGCCGTCGCGCCGGGCTGGATCCGCACCCCCATGACCGGACGCCACAGTCCCGAGGTCCAGCAGCAGACCGAGGCGGCGATGGTCCGCATGTCCCCGCTGCGCCGGGTCGGCGAGCCCGAGGACATCGCCCGGGCGGTGCTCTACCTCGCCTCGGACGCCTCGTCCTTCATGACGGGTCAGATCCTTCGCCCGAACGGTGGGGTGTCCATGCCCTGGTAGCCCCGCCGACCGCCCCCAGCGCCTTCCGCCGCGCCTTCCGCACCGGGCCCGGCACACAGTGCACCGGCAGCAGGCCCAGCCCCCAGCCGCCCACCGCCACCGCACCCTCCACGGCCCCGGACTCGGCGGGCGCCAGGATCAGCCGCAGCACGGCCCACCACCACAGCGCCCCCACCGTCAGCGCGAGGACCGACACCGCGGGTATGCGCAGCAACCGCCGCACGACTGCCTCCCAGGGGCCGGAACCCGGACGGCCCCATCCTCCCGCACCCCCCGCGCGCCCGCACCCAGAACGGCCGGGAGCCCCGGCCGGTGCACCAGGCACCGGCCGGGGCTCCGGCCACGCTCAAACACGCACGTGCTCGCTCACGCGGCTACGACATTCACCGCTTCCGCAGGCGCCTTGATGGTCACCCGCTCCGGTCCACCCGTGACCGAAGCCATGGAGACCGAATTGAGCATCGGGCGGACCGGCACACTCACCGGTTCGCTTGCCGCGGCCGACTGTGCCAGCTCGGCCAGCGACAGTTCGTCACTGACTTCGCGCATCAGCTCGGACATCCGTACGTCCAACGCGTCGCAGATCGCGGAGAGCAGCTCGGAGGATGCCTCCTTCTGCCCCCGCTCCACCTCGGAGAGATAGCCGAGAGAAACTCGGGCCGACGAGGAGACTTCGCGCAGAGTACGGCCCTGGCGCTGGCGCTGCCGACGCAGCACGTCACCCAGCAGGCGACGGAGCAGAATCATCGGTGGCTCCCTCCTCTGACCGTGTAGCCGCATCCTTCACGCCCCACCGTACCGCCTCGCGCCGCGGCCGTGCGGGGAGCGATGTCGTGTTCACTCAGGGCTGCAAACATCAAATCCCCCCGTTCTGTTCCGTATCCTGCCTCCGCGCATTCTCACGGAGTTGGTCCGAGAGAAGGCTGAGCACTGTGCGTGCACTCTCCCTACGGATTTCCGCGCGGGAGCCTTTCAACCTCAGACGGACCGTTTTCCTGCCCCCTGGACCGTCCACCGCGACGAAAACGGTGCCCACCGGCTGCCCGTCCTGCGGCTCCGGACCCGCCACCCCGGTGGTCGAGATTCCCCACGAAGCGCCCATCACGCGCCGCACGCCGGCCGCCATCTCGGCCGCGACCTGCGCGTTTACCGCACCTTCGGCTGCAAGCAGTCCCGCGTCCACCCCGAGGACCAGGTGCTTGATCTCCGTCGCGTACGCCGTGACCGAGCCCCGGAAGGACCGGGAGGCTCCGGGGACGGCCGTGAGCTCGGCGGCCACCATGCCGCCGGTCAGCGATTCCGCCACGGCGATCGTCTGGTCACTCTCCGCAAGCAGGCGCAGCGCATCCGCTGCCACTCCGGCCGCACCCACCGCTCCCGAAACGGCTTCCGCCGCCGGAAAATCCCCCGCCGCGTGGGTCACCGCGCGGCCCGCTCCGCAGCCCGCTCCTCGGCGAGACCCTGGCGGCGCATGACGACCGCCTGCCGGATGTAGTCCAAACCGGTGACGACGGTCAGCACGACGGCGATCGCCATCACCCAGAAGCGCATGGTCGCCAGCGCCCCGGTCAGTGCGAGTACGTACATGCCCACAGCCGTGCCCTGGGCCAGGGTCTTCAGCTTTCCGCCCCGGCTGGCCGGAATCACTCCGTAGCGGATGACCCAGAAGCGGAGCAGGGTGATCCCGAGCTCCCGTCCGAGGATCACCCCCGTCACCCACCAGGGGAGGTCACCAAGCCAGGAGAGACAGATCAGCGCCGACCCCATGATCGCCTTGTCGGCGATGGGGTCGGCGATCTTGCCGAAGTCCGTGACCAGGTTGTACGTCCGGGCCAGGTGCCCGTCGAAGATGTCCGTGATCATGGCCACGGCGAACGCCGCCCAGGCCCAGGCCCGCCAGGCCGGGTCGTAGCCGCCGTCGGCGAGCAGCAGCAGGACGAAGCCCGGCACGAGCACGAGCCGGATCATCGTCAGGATGTTGGCGATGTTCCACAGGCTGGCCTGATTGACCGCCGCGGCCCCCAGCTTCGCGCCGGGTACGGGCCGGCGGCCGGTCCCGCCCGCCGCAGATGCCGGGACTCCGGTCATCCGGCCGCCTCCTCAAGATCCATGCCGAGGGGCTCGGCCACCAGGTCCACGCCCAGGGTGCCGACCACCTTTGCCGTGACGATACGCCCGGGGACCAGGCCCGTGCTGTCCGTGAAGACCACCTGGCCGTCCGTTTCGGGTGCCTGGTGCGCGGCGCGCCCGTAGGCGCCCTCGCCGTCCTCGTCGACCGCTTCCACGGTCTCGACGAGCACTTCGAGGGTCTCCCCGATGCGCTCCTCGGCGCGCTGCGAGGTGAGCTCCTCGGCGAGCCGCTGCATGTGCGCGAGCCGCTCGGCGATGGTGTCCTCGTCCAGCTTGTGGTCGTAGCCGACGGCCTCGGTGCCGTCCTCGTCGGAGTAGCCGAAGATGCCGATGGCGTCGAGGCGCGCGTGGGTGAGGAAACGCTCCAGCTCCGCGAAGTCCGATTCCTTCTCGCCGGGGAAGCCGACGATGAAGTTGGAGCGGACGCCGGCCGTCGGGGCCTTGGAGCGGATGGTGTCCAGCAGCTCCAGGAAGCGGTCGGTGTCACCGAAGCGGCGCATGGCGCGCAGCACGTCGGGGGCCGAGTGCTGGAAGGACAGGTCGAAGTACGGCACGACCTTGGGCGTCGAGGTGAGTACGTCGATCAGGCCGGGCCGCATCTCGGCGGGCTGGAGGTAGCTGACGCGGACGCGCTCGATGCCGTCCACTTCGGCCAGCTCCGGCAGCAGGGTCTCCAGCAGCCGGATGTCGCCGAGGTCCTTGCCGTACGAGGTGTTGTTCTCGGAGACCAGCATGATCTCCTTGACGCCCTGCTCGGCGAGCCAGCGGGTCTCGCCCAGCACGTCGCTGGGGCGGCGGGAGATGAAGGAGCCGCGGAAGGACGGGATGGCGCAGAAGGAGCAGCGCCGGTCGCAGCCCGAGGCCAGCTTGACCGAGGCGACCGGGCTCTTGTCCAGGCGGCGGCGCAGGGGTGCGCGCGGGCCCGAGGCGGGCGCGAGCCCGTCCGGCAGGTCGGCGGGGGCCTCGGCGACCGGCTCCTGGGCGTGGCCCGGGAGGGAGACGTCGGCGGCCTGGCGCGCGGCCGGGCTGATCGGCAGCAGCTTGCGCCGGTCGCGCGGGGTGTGGGAGGCGTGGATGCCGCCGTTGAGGATGGTCTGGAGGCGGTCGGAGATGTCGGCGTAGTCGTCGAAACCGAGGACTCCGTCGGCCTCGGGGAGCGCTTCGGCGAGTTCCTTGCCGTAGCGCTCGGCCATACAGCCGACGGCGACGACGGCCTGGGTCTTGCCGTGATCCTTGAGATCGTTGGCTTCCAGCAGGGCGTCTACGGAGTCCTTTTTGGCGGCTTCGACGAAGCCGCAGGTGTTGACGACGGCTACGTCCGCATCGGCGGCGTCCTCGACGAGCTCCCAGCCATCCGCCGCCAAGCGGCCTGCGAGCTCCTCCGAGTCCACCTCGTTACGGGCGCAGCCAAGAGTGACAAGGGCGACGGTACGGCGTTCGGGCATGGACTCAAGACTACTTCGTCCCGGCGTCGGCCCCTGCCGCAAGTCCCCGTACAGCAAGATCCCCGGGGTGCGGCGCAGCACCCCGGGGATCCGGATTCAAGCCTTCCGCCCTAGGGCGGTCCCGCGTCAGCCCGCCTGCGGCTGGTCCTGGGCAGGGTCGGCCTTCGTGTATTTCAGACGCTCCACCTGACCCGGCTGGAAGTCGTCCTTGATCTCCTTGCCGTTCACGAAGAGCTTCACGGCCCCGGCGTCGCCGAGCACGAGGTCGACGGACTCCTTGTCCGTGAAGGTCTTGGACTCACCCTGCGTGAGGGTGCCGTCGAAGAGCAGCCGGCCGGTGGAGTCCTTCGCGGAGATCCAGCTCTCGCCCGTGTCGGCCGTCAGGACCACCGTGACGAGGTCCTTGGGCGCGGCGGCGATCGCACTGTCCGAGGGCTCCGGCTTGGGCGCCTGCGGGGTCTGCGGGGGCTGGGGGACCGGCTTGGCGCCGGTCTGCTTGGGTGCGGGCTTGGGGGAGGCGGAACCTTCCGCCACCGGGCGCTTGGCCTTCTCGTCGCCACCGCTGAAGGCGGTGAAGCCCACGAAGCCGATCACGGCGACGATGGCGGCGACCATGGCCGCGGTCCAGTTGGGCCGCTGCCGCTCGGGGCGGATCCGCTCGGCTTCGAACATCGGCGCGGCGGGCGTGGGTGCCGGCCGGCCGCCGTGGGCCGCGTCGTAGCTCTCGACCAGGGGTGCCGGATCGAGGTTGACGGCGCGGGCGAGCGTACGGATGTGACCGCGGGCGTAGACGTCGCCGCCGCACCGCGTGAAGTCGTCCTCTTCGATCGCGTGCACGATCGGGATGCGCACGCGGGTGGTGGAACTGACCTCGTCGACTGTGAGCCCGGCGGCGATCCGGGCCTTCTTGAGGGCCGTCCCGATGGACGGTCCTTCGACAGGACGTTCGACGATGCGGTCCTCGGACCGGTCGTCGGTCGAAGGCCGCTCTTCTTCGGGGGAGTTGGAGTTGCCGATGGACACGTGGGCGCCTTTCGAGCGTGTAGCCACCTGCTGGAAGTCCAGTCTAGGGGGGTGACGAAAGGGTGGAGCAACCGGAGGGTGCACTCCATACGCCATCCGAATGGCGAAGGGAGGTCATGCTCGGGTGCGGCGGCCCGGCGCTGTGAGCGATCTCGCGCGCCTACCGCCACCTCTCTTCAACTTGACGCGGGCCCAAGGGAAACGGTTGCCCGGAATTTCATTACGGATGGGCCTCGCCGCGGATGACCGCGAGCACTCCGTCCAGGTCATCGGCCTTCAGCAGGACGTCGCGCGCCTTCGAACCCTCGCTCGGGCCGACGATTCCCCGCGACTCCATGAGGTCCATGAGCCGCCCGGCCTTCGCGAACCCCACCCGGAGCTTGCGCTGGAGCATCGAGGTGGACCCGAACTGCGTGGAGACCACCAGTTCCGCCGCCTGGCACAGCAGGTCGAGGTCGTCGCCGATGTCCTCGTCGATCTCCTTCTTCTGCTTCTGCCCGACGGTGACGTCGTTCCGGAAGACGGGCGCCATCTGGTCCTTGCAGTGCTGGACGATCCCGGCGATCTCGTCCTCGGTGACGAAGGCGCCCTGCAGGCGGACCGGCTTGTTCGCGCCCATCGGCAGGAAGAGCCCGTCGCCCTTGCCGATCAGCTTCTCGGCGCCCGGCTGGTCGAGGATGACCCGGCTGTCGGCGAGCGAGGAGGTGGCGAAGGCCAGGCGCGAGGGCACGTTCGCCTTGATCAGGCCGGTGACCACGTCCACCGAGGGCCGCTGGGTGGCGAGCACCAGGTGGATGCCGGCCGCGCGGGCCAGCTGGGTGATGCGGACGATCGAGTCCTCGACGTCGCGCGGAGCCACCATCATCAGGTCGGCGAGCTCGTCGACGATCACCAGCAGGTACGGGTACGGGCTGAGCTCCCGCTCGCTGCCCGGCGGCAGTTTGATCTTGCCGTCCCGGATGGCCTGGTTGAAGTCGTCGATGTGCCGGTAGCCGAAGGCGGCCAGGTCGTCGTAGCGCAGGTCCATCTCGCGCACGACCCACTGGAGCGCCTCGGCGGCCCGCTTGGGGTTGGTGATGATCGGCGTGATCAGGTGCGGGATGCCCTCGTACGCCGTCAGCTCGACCCGCTTGGGGTCCACGAGGACCATCCGGACGTCCTCCGGGGTGGCCCGGACCATGACCGAGGTGATCAGGCAGTTGATGCAGGAGGACTTGCCGGAACCGGTGGCACCGGCGACCAGCACGTGCGGCATCTTGGCGAGGTTGGCCATGACGTAGCCGCCCTCGACGTCCTTGCCCAGCGCGACCAGCATCGGGTGGTCGTCCTCGGCCGCGTCCGCGAGGCGCAGCACGTCACCGAGGTTGACCATCTCGCGGTCGGTGTTCGGGATCTCGATGCCGACCGCGGACTTGCCCGGGATCGGGCTGATGATCCGGACGTCCGGCGAGGCCACCGCGTAGGCGATGTTCTTGGTCAGCGCGGTGATCCGCTCGACCTTGACCGCGGCGCCCAGGGTGACCTCGTACCGGGTGACCGTCGGCCCCCGGGTGAAGCCGGTGACGTCCGCGTCGACCTTGAACTCGGTGAACACGTTCCGCAGCGAGGCGACCACCGCGTCGTTGGCGGCGCTGCGGGTCTTGCCCGGCCCGCCCTTCTCCAGCAGGTCCAGCGAGGGCAGGGCGTACGTGATGTCCCCGCGCAGCTGGAGCTGCTCGGCGCGCGGCGGCAGCGCCTGGGTCTGCGGCGGGGCCTTGGTCAGGTCGGGCACCGACAGCGTCCCGGAGGCCGCGGCGGTGGTGGCGTGCGGCGGCCCGGCGGCCGGTTCGGAGGCGCTCTCGGGGGCGCTCGCCGGGGTGGTGTCCGGTACGGGACGCTCCGCGCGGGCGGTCGGCACCGGAGCGGTGAGCTCCGCGCCGTCGCGCTCGACGGCGATCCCCTGCGTGAGGTCGGCGACGAGCGGGGAGGGCGGCATTCCGCCGTAGACCACCCCGTCCAGCGCGGCGGCGGCCGCCGCGGCCACGTCGACGGCGTCCATCCCCCGCTCCATGGCGGGCCGGGCCGGGGTCCTGCGCGGCCTGCGCCGCCGGGCGAGCGCTTCCTCCTCGGCCTCGTCCGCCGGGTCGCCGGAGCCCTCACCGGCTCCGCCACGGGCCCGCCACTGCTCCGGGTCGTGCCGCTCGCCGGCGGCGCCCGCGTCCTCGCCGTAGCCCTCGTCGTACTCGTTCGGGGCGATGATCCCGAGCCGGATGCCGAGCCTGCGCAGCCGCTGCGGGATCGCGTTGACCGGGGTCGCCGTGACCACGAGCAGCCCGAAGATCGTGAGCAGCACCAGCATGGGCACGGCCAGCGGCGCGCCCATGGTGAAGATCAGCGGCTTGGAGGCGCCCCAGCCGATGAGTCCGCCCGCGTTCTGCATCGCGGTGGTGCCCTCGTCCCGGCCGGGCGCCCCGCAGGCGATGTGGACCAGGCCCAGGACGCCGATGACGAGGGCGGACAGCCCGATGCCGATGCGGCCGTTGGCATCGGCCTGCTCGGGATGACGGATGAAACGCACCGCCATGACGCCGAGCAGGATCGGCACGAGCAGATCCAGCCGTCCGAAGAGACTGGTGATCAGCATCGTGACCAGATCCCCGACGGGACCGCTCAGATTCGACCAGGTACCGGCGGCGACGATCAGCGCGAGGGCGAGGAGCAGCAGCGCCACGCCGTCCTTGCGGTGCGCGGGGTCGAGGTTCCTGGCCCCCTGACCGATCCCGCGGAAGACAGCGCCGACCGCGTGCGCGCAGCCCAGCCAGACGGCGCGCACCAGCCGCACCACGCCCCCGGTCGGGGAGGGCGCGGGCTTGGCCGCGACCTTCTTGACCGGGGCCCGCTTGGCGGCCGCGGCCTTCTTGGCCGGGGCCTTGCGCGCGGGCGCGGCCTTCTTCGCCGGCGCCGTCGTACGGCCGGTGCGGCCCTTCGCGGTGCCCGCGGTGCTCTGGGAACCCTTACCGGACGTACGTGAGGCCATGGGCCCGAGGTTACCGGTGCGCGCGCCGGTGGACACGCGTGCCCACCCCTTCACCCGTTCGTGTCGTCGGCTCCGTAGGCGCTTTGACACACCGCCAGTACCGACCCGCGCACGGTCAGTTCTGCGCGGGCAGGACCGAGGCCCCTCCGGCCGTCCCGGGCTCCAGCGCGTCGAGTGCCCGCCGCAGCCCGGTGAGTTTGCGTTCCAGGTGCGCCGCGGTCGCCACCACGCCGGCGTCGGCGGAGTCCTCGCCGAGCTGCTTGGTGAGCGCCTCGGCCTGCTCCTCGACGGCCGCGAGCCGCGCGGAGAGCTCGGCCAGCAGTCCGGCCGTCTCCTTGCTCGCGTCCACGCCGTTGGAACTGTTGCCACCCTCCAGCTGGAGCCGCAGCAGAGCCGCCTGCTCGCGCAGTTGGCAGTTCTTCGTGTACAGCTCCACGAAGACCGAGACCTTGGCCCGCAGCACCCACGGGTCGAACGGCTTGGAGATGTAGTCGACCGCACCCGCCGCGTAACCGCGGAAGGTGTGGTGCGGACCGTGGTTGATCGCGGTGAGGAAGATGATCGGGATGTCCCGGGTCCGTTCCCGCCGCTTGATGTGCGCGGCGGTTTCGAATCCGTCCATGCCCGGCATCTGGACATCCAGCAGGATGACCGCGAAATCGTCCGTCAGCAGCGCTTTGAGCGCTTCCTCCCCCGACGACGCCCGGACCAGTGTCTGATCGAGCGCGGAGAGGATGGCCTCCAGCGCCAGCAGATTCTCCGGCCGGTCGTCGACCAGGAGGATCTTGGCCTTCTGCACCATGCCCTGTCCTCCTCGCCCCGGCATGGGGCCTCCCCGGCTCCGGGCTCCGGCCTGTGCGCCGGGCCCCGCCCCAGAGGACGGCATCCTTGCGCCGTCCGTCCTTGTGCCGGTCATCGTAGCCCCAGTCCCGAGATCGCCACACCCTGTCACCAAGATGTCACTGTGCACGAAGCGGAAACGCGGTGGGAGAGCAGAAGGTTCCCCGTTCACAGCCCTCTCACACCGCTCCGGGCGCAGTGGGTCGGCGATCGGCGCCCTTCCGCTCTCCCGGCGATCACTTGCCGCGCATCCACTGCTCCATCACCGACAGCAGGTAGTCCGGATCGACCGGCTTGGTGACGTAGTCGGAAGCACCGGAGTCGATCGCCTTCTCCCGGTCCCCCTTCATCGCCTTCGCCGTCAGCGCGATGATCGGCAGCCCGGCGAACTGCGGCATCCGCCGGATCGCCGAGGTCGTCGCGTACCCGTCCATCTCGGGCATCATGATGTCCATCAGTACGACCGTCACATCGTCGTGCTGCTCCAGGACTTCGATTCCCTCCCGCCCGTTCTCCGCGTACAGCACGGCCAGTCCGTGCTGCTCCAGCACGCTGGTGAGCGCGAAGACGTTGCGGACGTCGTCGTCGACGATGAGCACCTTCTCGCCGTGGAAGTCGTACGTCCGGGGCACCACCGGAAGCTCCTCGTCCGCGCTGCCCCAGCCGTCCTCGGCCCCCACCACGTTCGGCTGGCCCGGCACCGCCGTACGCGGCTCCAGATCGCTCGCCGCCTTGCGCCGCCGCCGGAACAGCGCGGCCCCGCCGCCCTGCCCCTGCCCGGCCGGCTCGGCCGCCGACAGCGCCGGCCGCACGGGCTGCGCCTGCACCGACGGCATGGCCGCCGGCCCGGCCTGGGTGCCCGGCAGCACCGGCCGGCCCGCGGCCGGCGACCTGCGGTACAGCTCCCCGCGGGCGCCACCGGGGGTCGGCGGCGCGTACCCCTGCGGAGGCAGCTCGCTCGGGTGCAGCGGCAGGTACAGCGTGAAGGTGGACCCGCGGCCGGGCTCGCTGGCCGCGTGGATCTCCCCGCCCAGCAGCCGGGCGATCTCCCGGCTGATGGACAGCCCCAGCCCGGTGCCGCCGTACTTGCGGCTCGTCGTCCCGTCCGCCTGCTTGAACGCCTCGAAGATCACCAGCATCTTGCTCGCGGCGATCCCGATCCCGGTGTCGGTGACCGAGAAGGCGATCAGGTCCGCGTCCGCCTCCCGCAGCGAACCGGCCTCCAGCAGCTGCTCGCGGATCGCGGTGGGCACATCGGCGCCGGCCGGCCGGATCACCAGCTCCACCGCCCCGGTGTCGGTGAACTTCACCGCGTTGGACAGCAGGTTGCGCAGCACCTGGAGCAGCCGCTGCTCGTCGGTGTGCAGCGTGGCGGGCAGCTCCGGGGAGACCCGTACCGAGAAGTCCAGGCCCTTCTCCGCCGTCAGCGGCCGGAAGGTCGCCTCCACGTAGTCCACGAGCTGGACCAGCGCGATCCGGGTCGGCGACACGTCCATCTTCCCGGCCTCGACCTTCGACAGGTCGAGGATGTCGTTGATCAGCTGCAGCAGGTCAGAACCCGCGCCGTGGATGGTCTCGGCGAACTCCACCTGCTTCGGCGAGAGGTTCCCCTCCGCGTTGTCGGCGAGCAGCTTGGCCAGGATCAGCAGCGAGTTGAGCGGGGTCCGCAGCTCGTGCGACATGTTCGCCAGGAACTCGGACTTGTAGCGCATCGAAACCGCGAGCTGCTCCGCGCGCTCCTCCAGGACCTGCCGGGCCTCCTCGATCTCGGTGTTCTTCACCTCGATGTCCCGGTTCTGCTGGGCCAGCAGCTCGGCCTTCTCCTCCAGCTCCGCGTTGGCGGCCTGCAGCGCCTTCTGCCGGTTCTCCAGCTCGTCGGAGCGCTCGCGCAGCTGCTCGGTCATCTCCTGCGACTGCTTCAGCAGCATCTCCGTCTTGGAGTTGACGCTGATGGTGTTGACGCTCGTACCGATCATCTCGGCGATCTGGCTGAGGAAGTCCTTCTGGATCTGGGTGAAGGGCGTGAAGGAGGCCAGCTCGATGACGCCGAGCACCTTCCCCTCGAAGAGCACCGGCAGCACGATCACATGCGCCGGCGGAGCCTCGCCCAGCCCCGAGGAGATCTTCAGGTAGCCCGGCGGGGTGTTCTCGACGAGGATCATCCGCTTCTCCTCGGCGACCGCCCCGATCAGCCCCTCCCCCGGCCGGAAGGAGATGGGCATCTGGCCGCCCGCGTACGCGTAACTCCCGCGCATCCGCAGCTCGTACGAGCCGTCCGCGCCCCCCTCCGTCCCGATCTCGGTGGTACCGCCGGCCGGCAGCGCCAGGAAGAAGGCGCCGTGCTGCGCGGAGACCACCGGGGTCAGCTCGCTCATGATCAGCGAGGCCACGTCGTCGAGCTCCCGGCGGCCCTGCATCAGGGCCGAGATCCGCGCGAGGTTGCCCTTGAGCCAGTCCTGCTCCTTGTTGGCCAAGGTGGTGTCGCGCAGGTTCGCGATCATCGTGTTGATGTTGTCCTGGAGGACCTGGATCTCGCCCGCCGCGTCCACGTCGATCTTCAGGTTGAGGTCGCCGCGGGTCACCGCGGTGGCCACGGCCGCGATCGCGCGCACCTGCCGGGTGAGGTTGCCGGCCATCTCGTTCACGGACTCGGTCAGGTCCCGCCACGTGCCGTCGACGTCCCGGACCCGGGCCTGACCGCCCAGGATGCCCTCGGTACCCACCTCGCGGGCCACACGGGTGACCTGGTCGGCAAAGGAGGACAGCTGGTCGACCATCGTGTTGATGGTGGTCTTGAGCTCCAGGATCTCGCCGCGGGCATCGATGTCGATCTTCTTGGTCATGTCGCCCTTGGCGATGGCGGTCGTGACCATGGCGATCTGCCGCACCTGACCGGTGAGGTTGGAGGCCATGAAGTTCACCGAGTCGGTGAGGTCCTTCCACGTCCCCGAGACGCCCGGCACGTGCGCCTGGCCGCCGAGGCGGCCCTCCGTACCCACCTCGCGGGCCACCCGGGTCACCTCGTCCGCGAACGAGGACAGCGTCTTCACCATCGTGTTGACGGTGTCGGCGAGCTGCGCGACCTCGCCGCGCGCCTCGACCGTGACCTTCTTCGTCAGGTCGCCGTTGGCGACCGCCGCCGAGACCTGCGAGATGTTGCGCACCTGGGAGGTCAGGTTGTTGGCCATCAGGTTGACGTTGTCGGTCAGGTCCTTCCAGATGCCCGTCACCCCGCGCACCCGGGCCTGGCCGCCGAGGATGCCCTCGGAGCCCACCTCGCGCGCCACCCGCGTCACCTGCTCCGCGAAGGACGACAGCTGGTCCACCATCGTGTTGACGGTGGTGACCAGTTCGAGGATCTCGCCCTTGGCATCGACGGTGATCTTCTTGGAGAGGTCGCCCATGGCCACGGCCGTGGTCACCTCGGCGATGTTGCGCACCTGGGACGTCAGGTTGTTCGCCATGAAGTTGACGGACTGGGTGAGGTCCTTCCAGGTACCGGACACCCCCTTCACCTCCGCCTGGCCGCCGAGGATGCCCTCGGTACCCACCTCACGCGCCACCCGCGTCACCTGCTCCGCGAAGTTCGAGAGCTGGTCGACCATGGTGTTGAGGGTGTTCTTCAGCTCCAGGATCTCGCCCCGGGCGTCCACGTCGATCTTCTGCGACAGGTCACCGCGCGCCACCGCCGTCGCGACCTGCGCGATGTTGCGCACCTGCGAGGTCAGGTTCCCGGCCATGCCGTTCACGGAGTCCGTCAGGTCGCGCCATACGCCGGCCACCCCGGGCACCTGCGCCTGACCGCCCAGCCGGCCTTCGGTACCCACGTCCCGGGCCACCCGGGTCACCTGCTCGGCGAAGGCCGAGAGCTGGTCGACCATCGTGTTGATGGTGTTCTTCAGCTCCAGGATCTCGCCCCGGGCGTCCACGTCGATCTTCTGCGACAGGTCGCCCCGCGCCACCGCCGTCGTCACCTGGGCGATCTGGCGCACCTGCGAGGTCAGGTTCCCGGCCATGAAGTTGACGGAGTCGGTGAGCTCCTTCCAGGTGCCGGACACCCCCTCCACCCGGGCCTGGCCGCCGAGACGGCCCTCCGTACCCACGTCCCGCGCCATCCGCGTGACCTGGTCGGCGAAGGAGGACAGCTGGTCCACCATCGTGTTGACGGTGTTCTTCAGCTGGAGCATCTCGCCGGAGACGTCCACGGTCACCTTCTGCGAAAGGTCACCGTTGGCGACCGCCGTCGTCACCTGGGCGATGTTGCGCACCTGCCCGGTGAGGTTGCGGAAGGCGGTGTTGACCGAGTCGGTGAGGTCCTTCCACGTCCCGGCGGCCCCCGGCACCTGTGCCTGGCCGCCCAGTTCACCCTCGACGCCCACCTCACGGGCCACACGCGTCACTTCCGCGCCGAAGGAGGACAGCTGGTCCACCATCGTGTTGACGGTGTTCTTCAACTCCAGCATCTCGCCGGCCACGTCGACCGTGACCTTCTGCGACAGGTCGCCGTTCGCCACCGCCGTCGTCACCTGCGCGATGTCCCGCACCTGCGTGGTGAGGTTGCGGAAGACCGTGTTCACCGAGTCGGTCAGGTCCTTCCACGTCCCCGCCGCCCCCGGCACCTGCGCTTGGCCGCCGAGCAGACCCTTGGCCCCGACCTCGCTGGCCACGCGCGTGACCTCGTCCGCGAAGGTCCGTAGCGTCTCGGTCATCTGATTGATCGTTTCGGCCAGCTGCGCCACCTCGCCGCGCGCGCTGACCCGTACCTTCTGCGACAGATCGCCGTTCGCGACCGCCGTGGTCACCTGCGCGATGCCGCGCACCTGGGCCGTCAGGTTCCCGGCCATGGTGTTGACCGAGTCGGTCAGGTCCTTCCACACACCCGCGACCCCGGGCACCTTCGCCTGGCCGCCCAGCTCGCCCTCGGTACCCACCTCGCGGGCGACGCGGGTCACCTCGGAGGAGAAGGACGACAGCTGGTCCACCATCGTGTTCACGGTGTTCTTCAGCTGGAGCATCTCGCCGGCCACGTGCACCGTGACCTTGCGCGACAGATCGCCCTTGGCGACCGCCGTCGTGACGAGAGCGATGTCACGCACCTGAGCGGTGAGCCGGTACGCCATCGTGTTGACGGAGTCGGTCAGATCCTTCCAGGAACCCGACATCCCACGCACCTGGGCCTGACCGCCGAGCTTGCCCTCGGTACCCACCTCCAGCGCCACGCGCGTCACCTCGTCGGTGAACGCCGACAGCTGGTCGACCAGGTTGTTGACCGTGCGCCCGACCTTCAGGAACTCCCCGCGCAGCGGATGCCCGGCCCCCTCGGCCGCCTGCGTCCGCAGATCCATCCGCTGGTCCAGATCGCCCTCGGCCACCGCCGACAGCACCCGGCCCACCTCGGACACCGGCCGGGCCAGATCGTCCACCAGCTGGTTCGAGGCATCGATCGCAGCCGCCCAGGAACCCTCACAGGCACCCGTTTCCAGCCGTTCGCTCAGCTTGCCCTCGCGGCCCACCATCCGCCGCACCCGGGACAACTCCCCGGTCAGGTGGAGATTGCGGTCGGCGACCTCGTTGTAGACGGCGGCGATCTCCGCCATCACGCCCTCGCCGGACACCGTCAGCCGCTTGCGGAAATTCCCGTCCCGCATCGACACCAGGGCCGTGAGCAGCCGGTTCAGTGCGGCGGTATCGACCTCCGTCGTGCCACTGCGCCGGGAACGTCCGCCCTTCGGCCGCGTTCCCGTACGCCGTACCGCTGCGCCAGACTCCACCGTGTCCCTCCCGAAAGGGTCGACCACTTTTCCACCGGACGCCTGACTCGTCACAAGCCGGCTCTGCAAGCCTGCCCAGTGTTTCACCCTGGCCGAACCCGGCCATAACACTTCGGCACCATCGCACACCCGCCGTACCCTGCGGGTGGAATCCCCGACGACGGCACCATGCCGACCGCGAAGGTAAGTAACCTGGCACCCGATGTCCAACCGCGTCGAAGGAGACTCGTGATCACGGCACGGGCGGCTGCCAGCTTCGATCCCCTCGGGCGCTCGGTCGCCGCCGCCCGCGGGTTCGTCCGCGACACCCTGCACGGCTGGGGCTTCGCGGACATCGTCGACGACGCGGTGGTCCTCACCAGCGAGCTCGTCACCAACGCCGTGGTCCACGCCGGCACCCGGGCCGAGGTCCTGTGCCTGCGCGCCGAGGGCGGCGTACGGGTCGAGGTCGCCGACCGGTATCCGGAGCGTGAGCTCCCGCTCCAGCACCCCGGCGAGCGCCCCTATGCCGACCCCGACCGCGAGAACGGCCGCGGCCTGATGCTCTGCGCCGCCCTCGCCACCCGCTGGGGCGTCGAGTACACCGCCACCCACAAGCACGTGTGGTTCCGCCTGGACCTGCCAGACCGGCCGGTCGGTACCCGCTCCGCGGGCCCCGTCGTCCCCGACCAGCTGCTGCCCCTGGCCGACAGCCGGGTCCGCGTCGCCGTCCTCCAGATCGACTCGGCCGACTCCATCTCCGCCTGGAACGACGACGCCGAGCACATCTTCGGCCACCCCGCCGAGAAGGCACTCGGCCGCCCGCTCGCCGAGCTCGCCGCCTGGCCCCAGACCCCCGGCACCGGAACCGGCATCGCCGAGGCCCTGCGCCTGTCCCGCTGGGAGGGCAGCTACGGCGTCCGCGGCGCCGACGGCCGCGTCATCCCCGTCTTCGCCTCCCACCTGCGGGTCCGCGACGCCCACGGCGAACCGTCCATCGTCTGCCTCCTCGTCCACGACGACGAGCGCGCCCTGCTCCAGACCCCGGTACGGGTGCCCACCTCCGACAGCGGCCACTTCACCGATCCCCGCCCCACGGACCCCTTCGAGGTCTTCATCGGCTCCCCCGCCCCCGACGACCTCGACGGGCTCCTCCAGCGCACCGTGGAGCGCGCCCGCGACCTCCTCGACGCCGACGCCGCCTTCCTGCTGCTCGCCACCGACGACGAGACGGAGCTGGAGGTCCGCGCCACCACCGGCCTGCCCTCCACCCGCCAGCGCTTCGCCCGCGTCCCCGTCGAGGCCGGCACCAACCGCTACGGCTCCGCCCGCATGCCCGCCGTCCACGACGACCTCATCGCCTCCCCCGGAGCCGTGCCGCTCCTGGAGGCCACCGGCATGCGCTCCGCCGTCACCGTCCCCCTCAAGGTGGAAGGCCGCCTCACCGGCTCCCTCGGTGTCGCCGCCGAGACCCCCGGCCGCTACTCCAACGAAGAGGCCCTGCACCTCCAGTTCGCCGCCGACCGCATCGCCCTCGCCGTCGAGTCCGCCCGACTCGGCGAACTGGAACGCCTGCGCCGCGGCTCCCTCTCCTTCCTCGTCGAAGCCTCCGACCTGCTGGCCGGCACCCTCGACCGGGACCAGACCCTGGCCCTGATGGCCCAGATGACCGTCCCGACCCTCGCCACCTGGTGCGCCGTCTACACGATCGCCGACCAATCCTCCGACCCGTACCTCTCCTACGTCCTGCACGAGGACGAGGAGCGCATCGACGGCCTCAAGGAGCTGCTCTCCCGGGTCAGCCCGCCCGAGCCGGTCCGCGAGGCCGGCGCCCGCCCGTGGGCCGAGGCGACCCTCGCGGTCGGCGGCGAGACCGTGGTCCTCCCCCTCCTCGCCCGCAACCGCGTGATCGGCATGCTCACCCTCGGCAAGCCGCGCGAGGAACACTTCCGCCAGGAGATCCTCGAACTCGCCGAGGACCTCTCCCGCAGGGCCGCCCTGGCCCTGGACAACGCCCGCCTCTACTCCGAGCGCACCGCGATCAGCCGCTCCCTCCAGCGCAGCCTGCTGCCGCCCGGCTCTCCCGCGATCCCCGGCATGGAGGTCGAGGTCATCTACCGCGCGGCCGGCGAGGGCAACGAGGTCGGCGGAGACTTCTACGACGTCTTCCCGATCCGCGACGGCGCGTACGGCTTCGCCATCGGCGACGTCTGCGGTACGGGCCCGGAAGCTGCCGCCGTCACCGGCCTCGCCCGGCACGCACTGCGCCTGCTGGCCCGTGAGGGCCTCGGCGGCCCGGCCGTACTGGAGCGGCTCAACGCGGCCATCCTCGACGAGGGCGCCCGCAGCCGCTTCCTCACCCTCCTCTACGGCGAGCTGCACCCCCAGCCCGACGGCGGCGCCCTGATGAAGGTGGTCTGCGCGGGCCACCCGCTGCCGCTGCGCCTGCGCCCGAACGGCCAGGTCGACGCGGCCGCGGACCCGCAGCCGCTGCTGGGCGTGATCGAGGACCTGGACCTCTACGAACAGACCCTCACCCTCGACCCCGGCGATGTACTGCTCTGCGTCACCGACGGAGTGACCGAACGCCGCGAGGGCACCCGCATGCTGGGCGACGACGGCCTCGCCGAGGTCCTCACCACGTGTACGGGCCTCACCGCGGGCGCGGTCGCCTCCCGTGTCCTGCGCGCCGTGGAACGCTTCGCCGCAGAGCCCGCGTCGGACGACATGGCGATCCTCGCCTTCCGCGTCCCGGAACAGCGCACGGGCGAATAGGCGAACAGCCGGCGCGTGTCTCCGCAAGAAACCTGGGCTCGGCGTGCGCCGAGCCCAGGTTCAGGAGAGTACGAGTACGTCGGCGCCCGCCGGGTCACCCCGGACGGGCCGGCGTGACCCGGCGGGTGGCGGAACGCAGTGCGAAGGCCATCACCAGCTCGAACACGCCCAGCAGGACGAGCCAGAGTCCGAGCAGCCGGGTCAGGGCCACCGCGGAGTCCACCGGGAAGCAGAGCACGACGATTCCGGCGACGGCGCCGAGAGCACCCAGGCCGAACTGCAGGCCCCGGTGCACGAGCGTGTGGTCGGCGATCGCGGTGAACGCCATGAGCACTCCGGACAGCAGCCAGAACACTCCGATGATCAAGCTCAGCGCGCCGATCGTCTGCATCGGATGACGCAGCACCAGCACGCCTGCCAGGAACGCGAGCATGGCGATCAGGACACCCGCCAGCCTGCTGCCCCCGTCGCTGCTGTGCGAAAAGGCGGTGACGAACCGGAAGGCGCCCGCCACCAGGAACTGCAGACCGATGATGACGGCCAGGATGTGCAGCGTCTCGTCCGGCCAGACGAGCACCAGGATGCCGGGGATCAGGGTCGCGAGGGCGAAGCCGAGCGCCCAGTGCCACGTACTTCCGATGTGCTTGAGGACGTCCTCGGGGTCGCCCTGCGTGTGCTGTGGTGCCGCTGCGTCGGGGGGTACGGTCATCACGCCTCCTGGGCCAGCCGAGCGGCCCGTGGGGGCACCTCGAAGCCGCCGGACGTACCTTATCTACCCTTCACATCCATGGTAGGCAGCTCGGCTACGGCCCGCCCCTCCGGCCCTCGGCGGCCCTGCCGGCCGTACGGCAGGAGCGTGTCCGTGCCGGAAAACAAAAAAGGCCCCCGCCAATTGGCGGGGGCCTTTTTCAGTGGAGCCCTTTAACGGAATCGAACCGTTGACCTTCTCCTTACCATGGAGACGCTCTACCGACTGAGCTAAAAGGGCGGGTTGTTCGGCGGCGTCCTACTCTCCCACAGGGTCCCCCCTGCAGTACCATCGGCGCTGAAAGGCTTAGCTTCCGGGTTCGGAATGTAACCGGGCGTTTCCCTAACGCTATGACCACCGAAACACTATGAAATTTGAACGCTGGCATGAACACAGCTGTTCGTTATTTCAGAACTAACACAGTGGACGCGAGCAACTGAGGACAAGCCCTCGGCCTATTAGTACCAGTCAGCTTCACCCGTTACCGGGCTTCCACATCTGG
>NZ_JBIAVW010000006.1:343364-465973 GCF_042894785.1 Streptomyces sp. NPDC001502 | reverse complement strand
GGGTCCCAGATGACGTGCGGCGTTGCGGAAGCACTCGACCTGCTCGTCCTGCGTGAGCAGGTTCGTGATGGTGTTGTAGACGAGATAGACCAGGGTGAACTCGCCGGGAACGACGGTGGTGGCCATGTCTCCGATGACCACCGGGAGCGTGTCCTCGTCGATCTTGCGCCGCAGCACCGCCGCCATGTGCTCGGACAGTTCGATGCCCACGACCGGCACGCCGCGTTCCCGGAGCGGGACGCCCACTCGTCCGGTCCCGATGGCGAACTCCAGTGCCCGGCCGTCTCCGGCGAGCTCGGCGAGGAAGGCGAGAGTCGGTGCGAGAACGGCGGCCGAGGACGTCTCGGCCTCCTCGGCGTCGTAGCGGTCGGCGGTCGCACGGGTCCACAGCTCACTGCTCGTCACGGGCGGCCACTTTGCCGGGTACCGAGGGACGCTGTCGACGCATTTACCTTCCACCGGCTCCGATCACAGGGTTCGGGCGGGCCGGTACAGACCTTTCAGGGCACCGCCCGGCTCGGGGCGCACGGTCACGGCAGTGGTGCCCTACGCTGACGTCTGGCTGCGTCGTACCCGGCCGCAGCCAGCCCGCGCCGAGCCCTATCTCCAACCTATCGCTCAGCTGCTCAACAAGCTTGCCGAGCAGGAAGGAGTAGAAGTGACGCGACCGCTCGTAAACAAGTGAGCGCCGCTCAGGCCCGCGCTGAACTCGCCTCGACCCTTTGGGCCACCGACGCTCCGGCGTCGGCTGCTCGCCCTCACGGCGGACGCCGCTGCGACGATCGCTGCAGGGGTTGTCGGCTTCCTACAAGCCGTAGCACCCAGGCGATCAGACTCTCGGTCCGGCCCTTGCGAAGCGCAGTGGGCACTCCGACCGGCACGTAGCCGGGAACAAGTTCCAGGCAAGCGCCGATCGCCGACGAAGTCGATTCGAAGTCTGCACCTGCCCGAAGCATCACCTGATGCAGCGTCAGAAAAGTCAGCATTAGGTCAGCATTCGTAGACACACGCCCACCCACGGACGCCCACAGAAGGGGAAGGCCCCGCACCATCGAAGGGCAAGCGCGGGGCGTGATCGGAAGCTCCGTGGCTTCAGCAACCGGAAGGCGTACGACCTGCGTCCCGCGGGACCGTCTCTCTCCAGTTATCGCAGGTCAGCGCACTCGGCCGCGTGGTTTGAGGTGGGCCGGGGGCAGGTCAGGAGCCGGAAGCGGAGGGCCGTCATACCCCTTCACCTCGCCGAATCTGGTCCCATTCATCCAGTCCACGCGGGCCTGTGCGATATCCTCGTGGGACCGGCCGATCCAGTTCCAGAACCATTGGATCGCTCGATGTTTTCGCAGGTCAGAGGCATGCAGGTCCCCCGAAGTCAGCAAAAGTCAGCATCGGAGCGCTTGATCGCGAGCGAATGAGCGGTTCGTTCACCTGGCAGATCCGCGCGCCCGCTCTAATCGAGCCCGCATGCCACCCGTGCGCCGCGTCGTCGGCCCAGCTGGCGGTCACAGCGCCCCAGGGCGTTGCTGTGGACCACTGTCGACGGAGACTGTGCCGCGGGCCGGGATATGCGCGGCAGGTGGCGTCGTCATTCTGCGACGAGCTGCTGCGCAAAGGTACGACGACGGTCCTGACGTTCTGTGCGGTGTATCCGGAGTCGGTGGACGCGCTGTTCGAGGCGGCCTCGGCGCGGAACATCCGGATGGCGGCGGGCAAGGTGCTGATGGGCCGCAACGCCCCCGACGCCCTCCTGGACACCGCCCAGTCGGGCTACGAGGACTCCAAAGTCCTGCTGGAGCGCTGGCGCGGCCGGGGCCGCAACCTCTACGCCATCACCTCGCGGTTCGCACCGACCTGCACGCCCGGACAGTTGGAGGCCGCCGGCGCGCTACGGCGGGAGCATCCGGAGGCGTTGATGCACACCCACGTCTCGGAGAACACCGGCGAGATCTCCTGGGTGCGTTCGCTGTTCCCCGAGCGGCGCGGCTACGTGGACGTCTACGACCACTACGGCCTCCTCGGCCCGGTAACCGCTTCCGACCTCAGATCGGCCCCAGCCTCTGATCCGGCCGATGCCCGCGTTCAGCCAATTGGCTTCCGCGCCCGCTTGCATGCCCTTACTGTGGCGCGGGTGGTGAGCGTCCCGTGGGTGAAGCTAGCAGAGAATCCGAATGCCTCGGAGGCTCTGGTGACCATGCTGGTCTTGAGGCTGCGGCCACGGGCCCAGGAGGTCGACGGGGCAGGCGGAGACGGTGGCCGGGACCTCCTCGAATACACCGAGAGCGGCGAACTCATCAATTACGAGGCGAAGTCGTTCACCGGGCGCATGACATCGGGCCGTAGGCAACAGGTCATCCGCTCCCTGATCTCCACGGCACAACACCAGCCTGATCACTGGGACCTGCTGGTTCCTATCAGTCCGAACCCCGGCGAACTTGCCTGGTTCGATAGCCTCCGCGAAGAGTTCCCCTTCGTCCGCGACTGGCGGGGGCTGAACTGGCTGAACCAGAAGTTCGCTGCGCACCAGGATCTGATCCGCTACGCCCTCCAAGAGTCCGGTGACTACATCCTCGACCGGATCGCGGAAGCCCGCGCAGAACGCGACACTCTCCTGCGTGGAATTCCCGATCTCGCAGAGCGCTACCGGGCCCTCCAGCTGAGAGCACAAGAGATCTCTCCCGACTACGCGATCCGCACGGTTCTGGGGCCTGATGGTGGGACAGCCATCCACCTCCTCCCCAAGGCAGACAACGTCCAGGGCCGAAGACCGATCCGCTTCACAGGCCGGGTCTCGTTCCGGCACAACGAACCCCAGGACGAACGTCGACGCCAACAGTTCGAAGACGCCATGCGCTTCGGCGGCGAGGTCGAGCTTGCCGCAGCCAACCTCGAGGAACTAACCGTCGACGCACCATCCGAGCTGGGCATCAGCGGAACTTTCCCCATCGAATCCCTGAAGATCGCCGCACACCGGGAGGCCCTCGATCCGACCATGCGAGGTCAGCTGACGATCCGAACGCCGGCAGGCATCCCCAGCGCTTCTCTGCCCGTCGAATTCACGCAGCGCACGACCGGCTTCGATGGAGGCAGCCTGTATGGACAGGACATCACCGGCTTCATCCAGATACGAATGCGCTACGACCGGCGCCGAGGAGCATGGAGCCAGACGCTCTCCTTCGCACCACCCGAGGTAGCCCTGCCCCAGGAAATGGTGCCCGTCCTGCGGTTCATCAGTCGCGCCCTACCCGGACAATCGATGGAGCTGACAGTCCACGGTCCGACCGTCACCCAACTGACAGCTCCCATCAACCACGCAGCCGTACCCGACAGCTGGGATACAGACGAGGCAGAGACCTGGGCTGACGCCTTCGACCACCTGGCCACACTGCAGCGGATGACCGGCCAGTTCTTCCCTACGCCACCCGGCTACAACCTTAAGGACGCACGCGACGCTCAGACTGCGATCTCCCTGCTACGTGGAGAGAGAGTCGCCATGCCGAACACGGTCGTCTCCCTCGGCGTCGATCGTCGCGAGGCCCTCGACCAGGTTTCAGGGGGAAGGCTTGCCTTCGCCGCAAAATACCAAGCCATGGTCGTCACCTTTGGTCAACATCAAATCGACCTCGGACCCGGCATCGAGCTGATGACCATCGACAAAGTTCTCAACATGCGTGAAGCGCGGCGAGCGCTTGAGTCTGACGGCCACGCGACCGTCAGACTCAGGATCGATCGGACCCAACCCGCCCAGCGCTACCTGGGCACCGACCTACCCGACCCCGACACCAGGACTTGACAGCGAACAGCGGGGTATGGGCACAGCCAGCTGCAAAGGTCAACGTCTGACTCGCTGGCCCACCTCCGGATGGGGGCCAGCGTGACGGGGCCTCGGCACCATCACTCGATCGGCGAAAGTTACGCCGTGGAGCTCGGGCGTACGACAGGCTGGTGCGGTCCCCATTCGGCATCCGAGGCAGGAGCTCACGAGCGTGTCCGCGAGCGTTGCAGCACATGACGAAGTACCACTTCCCACGGCCCGCGACGTACCGCTTGGCCCACTGGCGGGAATGGATGTACCGCTGTGGCAGGCAGCAAGCGGCTCGGTGCTGCATCTATCGGCGGAGTGCGGAGCGTTCCGAGTTCCTCCTCAGCAGGCCAGTGTCAGCCTGCGGGTGCCGGACCGTGGAAGCATGGCCGACGTTCCAGAGCCCGGGGGGTGTCGTCGTTGCCCCAACCCGTTCCCCGATTACTACACGCAAGCCCATCGTCTGATCTCGGACATGGAGGAACTGGCGACGCTGGCTGGCCGGCTCGGCTCCGGGCATGACTTGGAAGCCTACTGCGACGTCCTGACCTTCGGAATGTTCGGACCGGGAGGGAGTAATACTGCGGACGCCCACCGCCTCCTCCGGAAGCCTCTCTCCGCACTGGGCGCCGCCCGTGATCGGCTGGCGGGACACCATGCCAACACCTACAGCGGTGGTAAAGCCCAGGAAGAGCTACTCCTGATCGGGACAGCCGCGCTCCTCGACTCCGACTTCCGACGCCGCCGGCCCGGGAAGTTCCGGCTCCCCTGGCAGGAGACCTGGGAGGAGTTCTGCGAGCAGGCCCTGAACACGCAGGAGGTGAAGGATCCAGCATCAGGCTCGGCACGCTACGGCTACCAGTCCGGTTTCGACCGGTGGTGCGAGACCTGGCTCAATGCCCTGATGCGTCTCACCCCTGCCGAGCAGGACAACCACGCCTCCCCAGTGGCGGCACGATGGGCGCGCGCGTCCGCCGCCCTGCAGCGGTCGATCAAGCGCGACCTACAGGACGAACCGTGGGCGACCAGACTGGCTGATCAACTGCACCACGTGGGACGCGGAATGGTGACCGGCATCGCTGCTTCCATGGCCGATCCGGTTGTCGTGGCCTACGACGGACGCGAAGGGATCGATCTGCCGTGGCCGGCCCAGTACCTCCTCTGGACCCAATATCCAGGTGGTGCCCGCCAAGCCGGCCCCAGCCGACACCGCCTGACGGCAGTCCCCCGGCTCTTCACCCTCCTCGACGGTCTCTCGCGCCGCTCCCTGCGAGTGATCGGCGACACCGAATGGCACGACTCGCCCGCCGTGTATCAAGAAGCCATCGACAACGTGCCCAAGGCCGCGTTCTCGCCCGACGCCCACTGCTGGTGGAACACCAAAGCAGCCGGGCGGCTCCCCCACCTCCTGTCCATGGCACGCTCAGACGCCGCCTCCACACGAGAACAGGCACAGCGCGCCCAGGCACCCTGGCGGTGAGGCACCACGCTCGAGCCCAGGAGCCTTCCGCTCAACCCACGATGCGGACGTGCTCAGCTCCTCGGCAGGCACCGGGGACACACTGGGTATGGCTCGGCCATCAACCTACTCTGAAAATCCGCCCACCGGCGAACCGTCGCGGCAAAGAGGCACCAGCTGCTGGCCCTGGCGAACGCCCCACAGCCGCATGCTGCTCATGTGCTGCCCCTCCAAGGGTCCCCTACAAGCCACCCGGTCTGCATTGTTTGGCGTGACCGCAGAAGGTCAACCCAGACGAACTGAGATAGCTGATGGTTTCGCCGGTCTCAGACCCGGACAGGGAGGCGAAACGCCTTGCGCACAAGGCTGATAGCCGCCCGGGACGGAGCTTGCAAAACCGGCCACGCCGCGAACTGCTATCTGGTTGGGTGGCTCAATGGAGCACCAGGAGTATCTTGGCCACCACCTCATCGAAGTAGCCCTTCTTCCGGCAAGGGTGGTCTACTTCATCGCTGAAGGCAGCACGAGCGGTTTCCGGGCGGCGGTGCAGGCGGCCACCCAACGGTGGGGCGGCATGACCGAGCCGATCATCGAAGCTTCTACGGATTTCGACGCCGTTGCGACGGAGGAGCTGATCCGAGTCGCGGATGTCCAAGCGCTGGTCAACGTGAACGCCGACCCTGAACGCGCTCAGGAACTTGCCGACTCCTGGAGTCTTCCGCTCGTGGCCTTTGATGCCATGGGTTCGACAGGGATCTGGCAGTTCACGAGCAGCCCTGAGGCTGCCTGCCACAACCTAACCGGGCCGGCATCAGACACCTGCTTCCGGGCGGACCCGGAGGGACCGCTCTGGGCCGTGGCAGTGGCAGGAATCTACGACGCACCAGACGAAGTTGCGCATCATAGTCCCGTGCTTCCCGCGCAGGACACTCTCCTGGGCGCCGCACAGAGCACCGGCGCCACGGCCCTTCAGCAAGGCATGGCCGGCTTTCAGGAACACCAGCGCTCGAGTCAGAGCCTGCATGACGAGCTACCGATCGTCGTCGTCATTGCCCGGCCGGACTCTCTTCCCGACATCCTGTGGTTCTGGAATGCCCGTGCTCTGCGCTTGCACATACACCCCGAGATGCCCCTCTTGCTGTTCCCCGACGATGCACCGAAGAACTGGATCAACTTCGCGCGCGACATCCGGCTGGCACAGGTCCACTCGGGGCTCCGCGTCCAACCGGACGTGGTCTTCATCAGTCAGAGCGTTGCGGAGGATGAACTACAGGAAGCGGCGCGTCAGGCCGGTCTTGTCGCATCCTTCGACCGGGAACTCAGCCACAGACGTCCTGCTGAGACGCCTGAGCCTCTGACCTACGCGATCAACCTGGACGTCTCTTCGGGATGGCTCTTCGCTCGCCGGTGGGGTGCCATGAAGCGCATCGGTTTCCACCAGTTCGCCGGGCCGAGCCGGTTCGACGTCAAGCTGCCCGTCACCCTGCGACCCCCCGCGGCTGGTCTGCTGCGGCTCGCCGGAGAGCCGTTCCATGGTCTTCCGAGGCATCCCGTGGTCGCTCGCATGATCACGGAACAGGGCAGGGGCCAGATTCGACTTCCGGCGTCCTGGCACGGCGACCAACTGCAGATGCCCGTCCTCCTGCCGTGGCTCGACTGGCCGCGACTGACTCTGACCATCCCGAAGCTGGCAGAGGTCGTACCTCGGCTCCTCGACGAAGCCACCAACAGGTTCGAGCTGTCGACACCCGGGAAAATCGGCGTCACCATCGCCCAACAGTCCGACATCGGCAGCCTTCTCGACCTGCTCGTCGTGGAATCTCTTACCGCCCTCAAGACCGAGCGCACCGAGCACTTCATCAAGGCGCTGGACCATCGCATCCCCGGGCGCATCCCGCTGGATGAAGCCAAAGAGCTCGCCCGCGAATTCGGCGGACGCATGGACCGGAAGTTCCGCTCCGCCACGAACGCCCTGAACAATTGGCGACCCCAACAGGTGACCCCCGCTCTGGAACGGGCCTGTGAACAGGGATGGACCGAGCGCGGGCTCGGGCTGGACTGCGAGCAGTGCAAACTGCACAGCTTCATCCCGCTACAGGCGAGCACCAGTCAGGCCGTCTGCCCCGCCTGCTCGGCACCGGATCGGTACGGGCGGGACAACGGCAAGTCCGTCGAGATCATGTATCGCCTCAACGGGTTCATCGACCGGGCCGTTGACCACGGCGTGCTCACCCATCTGCTAGTCGTCGCCGCCCTGAAGAAACGCGCCCCCGACTCACACTTCCTCCCCGGCATCGACGTTGTCTTCGACGATGGCGATACGAAGGAGGTCGATATCTTCGGCGTGTACGAAGGGAAGGTCCTTGCAGGCGAGGCGAAAGTCAGCGCCACCGAGTTCGCAAACGAAGGCCAAATCAGGCGTGACATCGAACTCAGCCGCCGTCTAAAGGCCGACGTGCACGTCATGGCGGCGATTGACGTCATCCCCGGGCCGCTCCTAGAGGAAGCCCGGGAACACTGCGGCGTGGCCGGTCTCGAGCTCCTCGTCCTGCATGAACCCGACCTCCGACCTCGTTTGGCAGAAGCGCGTACCGAGCGGGACCGCCAGGCCGAGCACCAGGCACGGGCGCAGCAACGCCGACGATGAAAGCCGTAGCTCGCCCCGTAATGGATGCCACCTTGCCGACGTGCCACAGTGCGCACTCGTGCGCTCCCTGCCGCGCCGGGGCTCATTAAGCCATCCTGGTGGCATGGCGACCCTTCCGAAGGCTCCATGCCCCTCGTGCTCCGTTCCGCACGCCTTGCTGCCTAACAAACGGATCGGGTACGGATCGGTCAAGGACCACAAGATCGAACCCCGGGCACTGGTGCTGTGTCCGGGCAGTATGGTCCACGTCGCTTACGCCGAGGCGCGAGCATGGCAGCTCGAGTTCGAGCGCGCACAGCAGGAGGCAACGGCGCCGACCGCAGTGGAAGAGATGCTCTTCGAGGGATGAGGATCGGAGAGCCGCACCCATGCAACTCATCGCAGTAACGACGAGGGGCTCGCGACAGTCACCAGGCCCCGGCGTCCCGCCGACGCCCAAAGACCTCCCTACCCCAAACGGCGGCGGCTGCCGTGAGTGACCGAGAGACGTCGCTGAATGACAGTGCTCCACCTCAGCGTCGGGTTGCCGGGGCCGTTGTGGTTCATGAGGGTCGAGTACTGCTCGTACGGCGACGAGTTGAGGAGGGCCAACTCTCATGGCAGTTCCCGGCGGGCAAAGTCGAACCGGGCGAGTCCTGCGAGGAGGCCGCCGTCCGCGAGACGAAGGAGGAGGCCGGCCTGGACGTGGTCGCCGTTGTTCGGCTGGGCGAGCGGGTCCATCCAATCACCAGTCGGCAAGTGTCGTACACGGCCTGCGAGGTGGTCGGCGGGGCCGCGCACGTGGCAGACGCTGACGAAATCGCTGATCGCGTGGGTGCCCCCGTCGGAGATCCCGCAGTACATCCCGTACGGACTCTTCGAGCCGGTCCAGCAACACCTGGACGTTGTCCTTCGATCTTGACCACGGCAACCAGGGCGAGAATACCTCGACACCCCGCAGCAGCAGTCCATGGGCGTGGTGCCCTCTCGTAGCGGCCCACACTCGGTGGGTTGTAGGACCTCTGGACGCGGCCGCCCGATTCCTCAGAGAGGGCACGCCGCTGAAGCATCCAGTCACCTCAGAGCCGTGGGCCTCCGGCGCGCGCACGACGTTCCGTCACAGCCTGGCGGAGGGAACTGGACAGGCTAGGGCGGTTGTCACTTGCGCACAAAATCCGCCACGCACACTTCATCCACGGATCGAACGCCCCGGCCGGGTCCGACGGCACGATCGTAGGAGCCGACGGTGCAGCGGCGGCCACCACTGTCCTTCGGAGGCAAGAGGACTCGACCAGCCAGCGGCTAGATCTAACTACTCGTCAGTAGAGTCAGCAAAAGGTCAGCATTCGTTCGACCAAACTTGGTAACAGCCTGCAACACATGAGACTCGACCGTCGGCGTCGAAGGCTCTCGCACCATGTCCGGCGACCTCCCCTGCGAAGTCAAAAGCGGAGGGCCGGGAGCGAGCACCGCACCCGACCCTCGCCCCACACAGACCAGCAGGTCAACGCACTCTTCCCCTGGCTTTCAGGTGCGTCGGCGGGAGCTCGGGGGCCGGAATCGGAGGACCGTCGTAGCCCTTGACCTCACCGAATCGCGACCCGTTCATCCAGTCTTCGCGGGCCTGTGCGATATCCTCTTGGGACCGTCCGATCCAGTTCCAGAACATCACGATCTCCTCCTCGAACGGCTCGCCGCCCAGGAGCATCAGGCTCGCGTCCGAGGTCGCCCGCAGGGGGAGTTCGGTGCGGCCGCAGCCGAGGTAGAGCATCGAGCCCGGGAGGACCGGGACGTCGTCGACGTGGGCCTCGCCCGACATCGACAGGACCGCGTACTCGAAGTCCGGGTCCAGCGGGAGCCGGGTCTCGGTGCCCGACGCGAGGGTCAGGTCCGCTCCCACGATCGGGCTGTACGCCGTGCCCGGCGAGGTGGCCGTGTCCAGGGTGCCCAGGATGACCGTCGCCGTCAGGCCCGCGGCCGTCACCCGCGGGAGGTCGGCGTGGTGCTGGAAGTGCGGTTCCACGCTGCGGTGGGCGTCCGGCAGGGCCACCCACAGCTGGGCGCCGTGCAGGAAGCGCGCATGCGGTCGCGGGCTCTCCTCCGAGTGGCTGATGCCGCGGCCGGAGGTCATCAGGCCCAGCTCCCGGGGCCGGATCGTCTCCAGGCTGCCGACGCTGTCACGGTGCAGCACCTCGCCCTCGTGGAGCCAGCTCACCGTCTGCAGCCCGGAGTGCGGGTGCGGCGCGACCTGCATGCCGGGCTCGTCGGCGATGTCGTCCGGGCCGTAGTGGTCCACGAAGCACCAGGCGCCCACCATGCGGCGGCCCAGGTTGGGCAGGAGTCGGCGGACCTCGGTGGACTCTCCGAGCTTGACCGTGCGCGGGCTGAGGAGCTCGCGCACCGGTTCGGCCACGACGAAGCCGCGGCCGCCGCAGGCGGAGAGAGCGGGCTGGCGATCGAGATTGCTCATGTGGACAACCTAGCCCCGAGGCGGTGGCGGCGGAGAGCGGAATGTTCGACGGCCAAGGCGTGTTGGAGGCAGCGGACAGATCACCTGAACGGCGGAAGGGAAGCGATGAACGCGCCGACGACGTACTTCGAGCACGGGACGGCAGCCGAGCGCTGGGCGCGCGCCCAGCTCTTCTTCGACGCGAAGGAGTACGCGACGGCCGCCCGCATCCTGGAGGCGCTGGCGGGCGAGGCCCCCGAGCAGCTGGCGCCCCGGCTGCTGCTGGCCCGCGCCTACTACCACTCCGCCCAGCTCTCCCGGGCCGAGCGCGAGCTCCGCGCCATCCTGGAACGCTGGCCGGTGGAGGACTACGCACAGCTGATGCTCGGTCGCACCCTGGAGCGTCTCGGCCGGGCCGCCGAGGCCCGTCCCCACCTGCGGATGGCTGCCGCCATGGCGGGAGAGTTCCCCGAGTAGGGCGCCGCCCGGCCCCGCGCATGCGGGGTCGGGCCTCCGGCTCGGATAGCCTGGGGCCCATATGAACCGCCTCACCACACCCTTCGGCTCCTACGAGCTCACCCGTTTCCCCGAGGACCCGCGCGACCGGCTCCGCGCCTGGGACGCCGCCGACGAGTACCTGCTGCGCCACCTCGACTCCGGTACGGGGGAACGCGGCCCGGTGGACCTGGCCGCCGCCGGCCGGATCGTCGTGCTCGGGGACCGCTGGGGGACGCTGACGACGGCGCTCGCGGCGTACCACCCGACGCAGATCACCGACTCCGCCCTCACCCGCGCCGCCACCGCCGGGAACCTGGACCGGGCCGGAATCGGGACGTCCAAGTCGACGGTGACCCTGCTGACCACCCAGGACCCGCCGCCCGAGCGGATCGACGTCCTGCTGGTGCGCGTGCCCAAGAGCCTGGCGCTGCTGGAGGACCAGCTGTACCGGCTGGCCCCGCACGTGCACGCGGGCACCGTCGTCGTCGGCACCGGCATGGTCAAGGAGATCCACACCTCCACGCTGCGCCTCTTCGAGAAGATCCTCGGCCCGACGAAGACCTCGCTCGCGGAGAAGAAGGCACGGCTGATCTTCTGCACGCCGGGCACCCCCGGGGCGACCCGCCCCGCGTCCGCCGGGCCCTGGCCGCTGACGTACACGGTGGACGAGGACGCCGGGTCGGCCTCCGGCCTGTCCGTCGTCAACCACGCCGGGATCTTCTGCGCCGACCGGCTCGACGTCGGCACCCGCTTCTTCCTGCAGAACCTGCCGACCAACACCGACGGTGCCCGGGTCGTGGACCTGGGCTGCGGCAACGGCGTCGTCGGCACGGCCGTCCAGGCCCACGATCCGGACGCCGAGGTCGTGTTCACCGACGAGTCCTACCAGGCGGTCGCCTCGGCGCGGGCGACCTACCGGGCGAACATCCGCGAGGGCCGGCACACCGCCGAGTTCCACGTCGGCGACGGGGTCGCGATGCTCTCCCCCGCCTCGGTGGACCTGGTGCTGAGCAACCCGCCCTTCCACTCCCACCAGGCCACGACGGACGCGACGGCGCTGCGGATGTTCGCGCAGTCGCGCAAGGTGCTGCGGCCGGGCGGTGAGCTGTGGATCGTCGCCAACCGGCACATGGGCTACCACACCCATCTGCGCCGGCTGTTCGGCAACAGCGAAGTCGTCGCGAGCGAGCCGAAGTTCGTGGTCCTGCGGGCGGTCAAGCAGGATCGTCCACGGCCCATGTGACCTGCCGGTAGCTCCTACACTCTGGCGCGTGAGCAGCCAGGTGGAGGACGGAAGCGGTGGCGGGCGCTACCGCCGCGAGGACGTGGCCCGGGCGGCCGGCGTCAAGGTGCGCAACCTGCGCTACTACCAGGAGCGCGGGCTGCTGCCGCCGCCGCGCCGGGAGGGCCGGATCGCCTGGTACTCCGACGATCACCTGACCCGGCTGCGGCTGATCAGCGATCTGCTGGGGCGCGGCTACACGGTCAACGGCATCGCCGAGCTGCTGCACGCGTGGGAGCAGGGTGGCGGTCTGTCCCAACTGCTGGGCCTGGAACGGGAGATGACCCGGGACTGGGTCCAGGAGGAGCCGGTGACGCTCTCCCGCGGCGAACTGCGGGAGCTGTTCGGTCCGACGGCGACCGCCGCGGACACCCGGCGCGCGGCGGAGCTCGGCTACGTGACGATCGACGGGGACCTGGTCACGTACCCGAACCGCCGGCTGCTGGAGTCGACGCTGGCGCTGGTGCGGCAGGGGGTGCCGCTCGCCGAGATCCTGGATGCCGGGGAGTTCGTACAGGCGCAGGCGGCGGCGGTCGCGGACCGGTTCGTGGGGCTCTTCCGGCGGTACGTGATCGATGCGGCGGGCATGGACGGCATGGCGGGCACCGACGGCGCGGCGGGCACGGGCGGCTCGGCGGGCACCGACGGCGCGGCGGGCCCGGAGGGCCTGGAGCGACTTTCGGCCACACAGCTGCAGCACATCACGGCTGCGGTGGCGGCTCTGCGGCCGGTGGCCGGTGAGGTGGTGGCCACGGAGTTCGCGCGGGCGATGGCCCGGCGGGTGGACACGGAGGTCGCCGAACTGCTGCGTACGGAGCAGTAGGAGTCGGCTCAAAGGGTGCACTCGCACAACCTTGCCAACCCCCATTGGCACTCTTACATTCAACTCGTCGGTAACAACGGTGCACAGCCGAAATAAGGGACGTTCTCATGACCGGTTCCCCGCATTTATCCGACCCTTCCGACGATGACTCCGGCCGTGTCCGCTGGCGCCGGTTCGCCGTCCTGACCATCCCCGCCGTGGCCGTGACCGCCGGCCTCGGCATCGCTCTCGCGCAGGGCGTGCTGGCCGCCTCGTTCGCCGTGTCGGGACAGCAGTTCAAGGTGTCGGCGAGCAGTCTGGAGGGCGAGGGCTTCGCCCAGTACGGCAGCGTGGACGTCAATGCACGCCAGGAGCTCATCCCGGTGGCCGTCACCGCCATCCGGGAGGCCAAGCTCCACAGCCTCTGCCAGTCCGTGGTCACCTCGCTCCCGGTGATCGGGGACATCTCGCTCAACCTCACCGCCGGACGCAAGAACCCAGTCGAGGCGAGCAACCTCTTCGTCGACGCGACCCAGCTCTCGGGCGACGCCGTCTTCAGCAACATCGAGATCGGGCGCGACGCCTCCACCCTCGACAAGGGTCCGGCCGACGCCCAGGGGATGCAGGACCTCTTCGCCCAGCAGGCCGACACGGTCAGCATCACCGATCTCCAGCAGACGGCCTGGGCGACGAACGCCGGCACCTTCAAGCTCTCCGGGCTCAGCATGGACGTCAGCAAGGGCAAGAAGGAATGCTTCTGAACCTGTTGCGGCGCTGGCGGCGGTGGCGGCGCAGCAGACCCTTCTGGGGCGGGCTGTTCGCGGTCCTGGCCGGGTCGTGGATCTGCGTCCTGCCGCTGGCACCGCTGAAGATCATGCTCCAGCAGGGGGTGGCGGGGATCCCGTCCGTCCTGATGGGCATCGTGATGATCGTGCTCGGGCTCACCGCCTGGTTCTCTCCCCCTCAGCGTTCTCTCGCGGGTGTCCTCACCACCCTGATCGCCACCGCCGCTCTGGTCCTGTCGAACCTCGGCGGGTTCCTGATCGGCACCCTGCTCGGCACCCTCGGCGGCGGCCTGATGTTCGCCTGGCAGCCGCACGCCGCACGGCGTAACAACAAAGCTGGCGAAGCCGCGGATGCCGGGAAAGCGGAGTCCGCCGTGGCCGCATCCCCTCCCCCCACCCCGCACCACGATCCCCAAGGAGCACAGCCATGAGCCGTACGCGCACCGCGCTCGCCCTCGGGACCGCCGTCGCCGGAGCCATCGCGCTCGCCTCGGTCACCGCCTCCGCCGCCCCCTTACCGCTGGCCGGGTCGACCACCGTCACCCCGGCCGGGCACGCGTTCAAGGCCACCCTCAGCGGGAAGGCCACCCTCAAGGCCGGTTCGGTCACCGTGACCTGTACGGTCTCCGTCGCCACCGGCAGCGTGCCGGGAGCCCCCGGCAACAGCAACCCGGCCGGGCCGGTGTCCTCGCCGATCTCGGCGCCCACGTACAGCTCGTGCACGTCGAGCATGTGGGGAGTGACGCCCACGGTCACCACCAGCGGCGCCTGGTCGGTGTCGATGCAGGACGGCGCCCCGATCACCGCCACCATGGGGCTGCCGGTCGGCGGTCTGGTGGTCCAGACGAGCGGGCTCGCCTCCTGTACGGTCACCGCCGCCCCCACGGCCCCGGCGAACGTCGGCGGCACCTGGGTCAACGGTGCTCCGTCGACGCTGACCTTCACGAACGCCTCGGTACCGGTCACGGTCACCGGCGGGTTCGGCTGCCCGACGAGCGCGACCACCTCCATCTTCAACGCGGTCTACAAAGTGACCGACACCACCGACCCGGCGCAGCAGATCACCGTCGGTCCCTGACCCGCTGCGCGCCGGACGAACCCGCCCGGTCCCGGAGGAATCCGGGACCGGGCGGGCCGCTGTGCACCCCGGGTGCTCAGCGGTGCGCGGCGAACTCCGTCACCTGCTGGTAGGTGGGCCGGTTCTGCCAGTTGATCTGCGGGTGGGCGAGTCCGCCGACGGGGCGCTGGACGATCGAGTCGGCGCACCACTGGTGGCCGGCCGCGCAGGTCCCGTCGGCCGGGTAGACGGCCGCGGGGGTGGCGGCGGCCGCCTGCTTCAGCGTCGCGGCCACGGCGTCCCGGCACGCGGGGAGCGAGCCGCCGCCGCAGTAGACCTGGGACGGAGGGTCGGCGACCGGTCGCCCGAGCACCCTGCGCAGGTCCTCGTCCGCGTAGCTCCACCAGCCGTACTGGAAGGCCGATCCGGCGTGCGAACCGGTGGGCCCGTGGCCCGCGTTGGGCGCCTCGTCCACGGTCAGCGAGGCGCGCAGGGCGTCGTACAGCGGGGCCCCGAGGCCGGGCTTGAACTCGGCCTCGATCAGCAGCGGCCACCAGGCGTCCATGATCCGGACGGCGTCCGCGTGCGCGTACGTCCTCGAACCCTGGGCGCTCTCCTTGCGCTTGGCGCCGCTCGCCTGCCAGGCGGCCAGTCTGTCGGCCGCCGCGCTCACCGCCGGATCGGTGACCGGTGCGCTGCGCAGGACGGCGAGCAGCTCGGGCAGCAGGTTCTCGGCGCGCAGGTCGGTGACCGCGGCCTCGGCCATGGCCTGGGTCAGCTTGGCGCGGGTCACCCCGCCCGCCGCCACCAGCGCTTTGACGCGGCGGTCGAGGAGGTCGCCGCGGTGCACGGCGCCCATGCCGAAGCCGGCCGCCCCGTAGTCCTTGGCCTGCTTGTTGTTCCAGCTGATGTAGTAGTCCTGCCCGATGGACCGCGGGTGCTCGGCGGGCGGGGTGTAGGCGGCGGTGTTGGCGGCCGGGTCGAAGGCCTGCCACTCGTACTGCTGCCGGGCGTGCACGGGCAGGGAGGCGTCGACTCCGGGGGCCCGGACCGGGTTCGACCCGCTGTTGTAGTACGCCGCTTCGCGCGAGTCGGCGTAGAACCAGTTGAAGGCGTAGCCGATATGCTCGGCGGCCTGCTGGAAGGTGCGGGCGTCCTTGACGTAGGAGGGGTCGTTCAGCATCTGGAAGCCGATGATCGAGTCGGCCTCGTGGCGGTAGGTGGAGCGCAGCGCCGCATACGCGACGGGTGTGCCCGCGACGGTGGCCCGGTGGGTGACGATGCCGTAGTGGGTGCGCCACACCTGCATCCGGTAGGAGCCGTCGGGGGTCGGGTCGGCGACGGACTTCTTCCAGGCGTTGGTGCGCTCCAGCTTCTCCATGGGCGTGCACGTGCCGCGGTAGAGGTAGTGCGCGCCGGCCTGGGTGGGCGCCTGCCCGCCCGGTTCGCAGAGCTCCACGGCGAAGGTGTCGGTGATGTCCTGCCCGGCGGAGGTGGCGCTCCACGCGTAGTCCTGGCCGCGGCCGAGCTGGACGTACATGCTGACGCCCGCGAAGGAGGCGCCGCGGGCACTGATGCCGGGGCCCTGGAGCTCCTGGAGCATGAGGAGCTGGGGCGCGAGGTAGCCGGTCTGCGGCCCGAACACGGCCACCGGGTGGCCGCTCGCGGTGTGGGCTCCGGAGACGAGCAGGGCGTTGGACATGCTCTGCTTGACCGGCTTCGGCGGGTCGGCGGCCTCCTGTGCGGTCGCCGCGCCCGTACGGTCGTACACGAGCCGCTCGGCGACGACCGATCCGGCGTCCGGGAGCGCCGTGCCCTGCGGGTTCGCGGGCTTCTGGGCGTAGGGGAAGCTCGTGCCGTCGTGGACGGTGAGCACGGCCTCGGGGTCGTCGCGCTGGCGGAAGGACTCCCAGACGCGGGTGCCCTCCTCCAGGCCGTACCTCTGCTGGGCGGCCAGCAGGGACAGCGCGGCCTGGACCTCGCCGCCTCCCCCGCCGCCGAACAGGCCGCCGACGACGGAGGCGAGGGCGATCAGGTCGGTGATCTTGAAGGGCTGGATCTCACCGGCGTTGGTGATCGAGTCGATGTGCCCGGTCAGGACGTACTCGCCGGGGAAGTAGCGGCCGTTCTTGGACTGGGTGCGGTAGAGGTTGATGCCGTCCACGTACGCCTGGGCGTCCTCCATGGCGAGGCGCCCCCGCTCGCCCTCGGTGGTGCGGATCCGGTCCACCTGGGCCTGGAGGTCGGTCTCGGTGTACGGGGCCTGCGGCCAGAACTGCTGCTCCAGGCCCTGGTTGGCGAGGGCGCCGCCGGCGAAGGGGGTCAGGTCCCCGCGGCCGACGTGCCGGAAGAGGTCCATCTGCCAGAGGCGGTCCTGGGCGGCGGCGTAGCCCGCGCCGAAGGAAGTGCCGTAGCGGGTGGTGCCCTTGATGTGCGGGACGCCGGTCTTCTTGTCGCGGGTGATGGTGACGTCGGGGCGCGGGCTGGTGGTGGACTCGACCTGGTCGGCGGGGACCCCGAACGAGGCGGTGTTGAAGAAGTCGTTGATCTTGGCGTCCGTGAGCCCGGGATAGCCGGCCACCAGGGAGTCGTAGCGCGCCAGTTGGTCGGAGGCGTGGGCGGGCATGGTGCCGAACGCCTTGTGCAGGAGGATCTGGGCGAGCGTCGCGTTGCCGTTCTGGCCGGGCGGCAGGATGTCGGAGCACTGGTTGCCGCAGTAGTCGGCGATGGGGAGCGGTACGGGGTCCGCGGCGGCGGCAGCGGGGGCGAGGGGGGACAGCAGCGCGGCACCGAGGGCGAACAGCCCGGTGGCCACGACGGTTCTCATGCGTGCGGTGGGACGTCGCATACGTGCTCCTCCGTGGGGGGGCAGGAACCGGTCACGGGGAGGGTACTGGCGGAACTACCACTCAGTAAGATGAGCGACCGTCACTTCTTGTCGGCGGCTCGGCCGAACGGCCCCGTACGGAAAATGCGTTGCCGCCACCGGCGCGGACGGACGAAGCTCGCCGACATGTCCCAGAGCACCGAACACCAGCCGTCGCAGTCCGCCGCCGCCCCGCGCCCGATACGACGGGACGTCTCCGACCTCTTCTCCGGCGGCCGCCTCACCGTGATCCCGCGCAAGGTGGCCCGCCGCGAGCAGTTGCTCGACCACCTCGCGGAGACCCTCTTCACGGCGGACCGGGAGTACACGGAGCCCGAGGTGAACGACGCGCTGCGCACCGTGCACGAGGACTGCTCGGCGCTGCGGCGGTATCTGATCACCTCGGGCCGGCTCACGCGGACCCGTGACGGACGTACCTACCGGCGGGCGACGACCACCCGGTAGTGGGTCGTCAGCCGGCCGTCGTCGCCGATCACGTGGAAGGCGACGGCCGGCGGCTCGTCGAGGTACACGTGCTCGGAGGACCCGGTCGGCGCCTCCCACGGCAGCCGGAGCGTGGAGACCACCCCGGGCGCGACGAGCACCGGCCGGCCCGCGAAGGTGGTGGCCGCGGCGGTGTGCGCGTGCCCGCACAGGAAGGCGGTGAGGTGCGGGTGCCGCTCGGCGAGGCCGGCGAGCCGCTCCTCCCCGAACTGGCGGATCTCGTCCACGTACGGCGTGTTCAGCGGCACCGGCGGGTGGTGGAAGGCGACCAGGACCGGGATCTCCCGCGGGGTGTCGGTCAGTACGCCGTCCAGCCAGGCCAGGGTGGACTCCTCCAGGAAGCCGTGGTGCTCGCCGGGAACGGACGAGTCGCACACGGCGAGGACGAAGCCCTCGCCGCGCAGCACCTGGTCGACGGGCCCGCTGGAAAGCGGCTCCCCGGGTGCTCCCTCGGGATTCTCCCCCGTGGACCCCTCCCCCAGCAGGCCGCGGCGGAAGGCGACGCGCTCGTCGTGGTTGCCGGGACAGACCACCAGGGGGTGACGCGAGCGCAGCAGCTTCGCGGCCTCCTCGTACTCGGCGCCCTCGGCGTGGTCGGCTATGTCCCCGCTCACGAGTACGGCGTCCAGGTCGTACGGCAGGGCGTCGAGGTACTCCATGACGGCGCGGGTGCGGTCGGCCGCGCGCCGGTCACCGTCGAGATGGACGTCGCTGAGGTGGGCGATCACGATCACGTGCGGTGTCTCCTTCGTCTCTGGTCAAGACAGGGGGTGGACACCCATTCAACACGCCGAACCACCGCCCGCCCGCTGCGGATTGCCCGCCCTCAGCCGGTGCCGCGCGGCCGTGTGCGGCGCATCAGCACCCACCCGGCCGCCGTGAGCACGACGGCGCTCCCGGCGAGGGAGGCGACGGCCACTCCGGTGGAGGCGAGCGCGCCGGGGCCGGGAGCGGTGTGATCGCCGCCGCCGACCGTGGCACCGGCCGAACCGCCGCCGACGCTGCCGGGGGTACCGGACGTGCCGGACGTGCCGGCGGAGCCGCCCGCACCACCGGAGCCGCCGTCGGAACCGCCTGTCGCACTCCCGGCCGAGCCGGTGGAGCCCGTGGAGCCGGTCCCGCCGGTGCCCCCGGTCGTGGCGGATCCGCCGTCGCCGTTGCCGCCCGTCGCGGGGTCCGCGATGGTGACGGTGAGGGTGGCGGCAGCGGTACGGCCCACGCCGACGTCGTTGCCGAACTCCGCCCGGTAGCGGCGGCCGCTGTCGGAGAGCGCCGCGGTGAACGTGTACGTCGGCGAGGTGGCGCCCGCCACGGCCTGCCAGGTCCGGCCCGCGTCCGTACTGACCTGCCAGGCGGCGGTGGGCCGCGGGGTCCCCTCGGCCTCGGCCGTGAGCGAGACGCGCGAGCCGGCGGTGACCGTCTGGTCCGCGGGGTTCCTGGTGACCTTCGGGGACGTCGCCCGCTCCAGCCGGGTGATCCGGCCGGCGACCGGGTCCGATACGAAGACGGCCGCGCCTCCGGGCTCGACGGCGACGGCGGCACTGCCCAACTGCACGTGCATTGCGGGCAGTACGACCGGCTTCACGGCCTCGTGGAGGTCGCGGGTGCGGTGGACGGTGAGTGTTCCGTCGTTGTCGCTGCCCGGCTGCGAGGTGTCCCCCGCGTCCTGCCACACGACGAACGCCTCGTGCGTGGTGGCGTCGAAACCCGCCGCGCGGGGCATGTCGGTGCCCGCGCCCCGGAGGGTGCCCAGCCGCTTGCCGGTCGCGTCGTGGACGACGACGGAGGAGTCCAGCCCGACCCAGACCGCGCCGGTCTCCGGATCCACCTCCGTGAACCCGCCGAATCCCTCGCCGTCCGGAAGTCCGACGCTCGCGGCGACCTGGAAGGTAGCCGCGTCGATCCGGTACATCCGGCGGTTGCCGATGTCCGTGAACCACACCGTGCCGCGCGCCGCGTCGACCGCGAACGCGTCCCCGCCCTCCAGCGTGACGGAACGCTTCACGGCGGCGGTCGCGATGTCGACCTCCGACAGGACGGGGCCCTGCGCGACCAGCACCGTCGAGGGGGTGAGCCCGGCGGTGGCGTACGTGACGGCCGCACCCGGCACCCACGCGCCCGCCGCGGCGGCGTCGCCGTCCTTCGCGGTACCTATCCCGCGCAGCGGATAGAAGAACACCGCCCCGTCACCGGGCAGCGGCGCGAGCAGCTGCCGCACCGCCCGCCGGCCGAGCGTGCCGGTGGGCCCGGGAGCCTGGCCGACGGTGCTGCGCACCTTGCCGTCGGCGGGGTCCAGGACGTGCAGCCCGCTCTCGTTGACGTCGGCGGTCCCCGGCAGGTCGTCCGAACCGACGTAGAGCTTCTTCGAGTCCGGGTGCAGCAGCAGGTCACGGGGCTTGCCCGCCGTGGTGAACTGTGCCACCGACCGGTACGCGACGGTGCCCTGCGGTACGTCGGCCCCCTCACCCCCGGCTGCCGATACGGGACTTCCGGTGGCGGCCGAGGCCAGTACGAGCGCGAGCGCGGCGGATGCGGCGCCCGCACGACCGGGGGTGAGGGGGTGTCGGGGTGTCATGGCTTCCTCGTCGGCGGGTCGGGGAATCGGTCCCGGAGCGGGATCAGTTGAAGGTCACCGGGACGTGGACGTCGTACTTGCGGTTCGAGGAGTTGAAGTGGTCGGCGCGCGTGACGATGGCGCACTCGACCGTCTCGCCGCAGATCTGGCCGCCGCCGAGGTCGGCCTTGACGTGGATGGTGACGCTGAAGGTGCCGCCCGTACCGAACTTGGAGGTGTTGGCCAGGGTCCCGCCGAAGATGTTGTTGACCCAGTGCGAGGCCCCGGTGGTGCCCGACTGGTCCGAACCGCCCAGGCAGGGGGTGGGCTTGCTCGCACCCGGTGCGCCGCTGACGGCGCAGAGGCTCACGTATACGCCCTTGGCGGTGTTGTATCCGCTGCCGGTGACCGTGACGTTCTGACCGGCCGCGGCGGCGGAGGAGGGCGCGGTGAGGCTGAGGTTGAAGGTGGTCGCGCCGTCGGTGACCGTACGCGTCGAGGTGGCGGCCGAGGCGGAGCCCGCCGCGCCGACGGCGAGCGCGACGGCGGCGGAGGCGGCGACGGCCGCGCGGGCGGCGGTACGGGGCAGGGAGGCAGCACGCATCACTGGAACACCTTTCAGGCACAGGGAATCGCAAAGCTGAGGTAAGGCTAACCTAATATTGATCAAGGTTGCACGCCTGCTTCACGCCATCTCCCGTGCCGTGACGGCCGGTCAACTCCGTTCCCGCGCGCCGATCCGGGAGCGGGAAGAGGCGAGGGCAACGCAACGGCCCGGCTGCGCCGTGCGGCGCGGCCGGGCCGTGTCCAGGATGCCGGGGCCTCACCCCCGGTAGGTCTCCAGCAGCCGCAGCCAGACCTCGCTGATGGTCGGGAACGACGGCACCGCATGCCACAGGCGCGGGATCGGGACCTCCCCCGCGACCGCGACGGTGGCCGCGTGGATCATCTCCGCGGCGCCGGGGCCGACGAAGGTCACCCCGAGAAGGACCTCGCGGTCGAGGTCGACGATCATTCGGGCCCGGCCCTTGTAGCCGTCGGCGTACAGACCGGCGCCGGAGACCTTGGACAGGTCGTAGTCGACCGCGCGCACCCGGTGCCCAGCCCGTTCGGCCTCGGCCAGGGTCAGGCCCACGGCGGCGGCCTCCGGATCGGTGAAGACCGCCTGCGGGAGGGCGCGGGTGTCGGCGGTCGGCGTGTGCGCGCCCCAGGGCGCGGTGTCCAGCGGGGTGCCGGCCGCGCGGGCGGCGATCACGGCTCCCGCGATCCGCGCCTGGTACTTGCACTGGTGGGTGAGGAGCGCGCGGTGGTTGACGTCCCCGACGGCGTACAGCCAGTCGTGTCCGGGCGCCCTGCAGGTGTCGTCCACGTCGATCCACCGGCCGGGGGGCAGGCCGACGGTGTCCAGCCCGATGTCCTCGGTCCGCGGCGCGCGGCCCGTCGCCATCAGCAGTTCGTCGCCCTCCAGTGTCTCGCCGCCTTCCAGGACCACACTGACGGGGCCCGTCGAGCCGTCCCGTACCACCGCCTCGACGGACACCCCCGTACGGACCACCGCCCCGGCCTCGCGCAGCGCGTCGGCGACCAGTTCCCCCGCGAAGGGCTCCATCCGCGGCAGCAGCCCGGAGTCGCGTGCGAGGACGGTGACCTGCGAGCCGAGGGCCTGCCAGGCGGTGGCCATCTCGACGGCCACCACCGAGCCGCCCACGATCAGCAGCCGGCCGGGGGCCTCCTGCGCGGAGGTCGCCTCACGGCTGGTCCAGGGGCGGGCCCCGGCGATCCCCGGGAGGTCCGGGATGACGGCCCGGCTGCCGGTGGCGACGACCACCGCGTGCCGGGCCGACAGGATGTGGTGCTCGCCCTCGGGGCTGGTGACGGCGACCTTGCGGACCCCGTAGAGCCGGCCGTGGCCGCGGTACAGGTGGGCGCCGATCGAGTCGAGCCAGTCGATCTGGCCCTGGTCCTTCCAGTCGCCGGTCCAGTAGTTGCGGTGCGCGAGCACCGCCGCCGTGTCCAGGGGCCCCTGGACGGCACCGGCCAGGCCGGGCACCCGGCGGGCGTCGGCCCGGGCCAGCGCCGGGCGCAGCAGCGCCTTGCTCGGGACGCAGGCCCAGTACGAGCACTCGCCGCCCACCAGTTCGCTCTCGACGAGCGCCGTGCTCAGCCCGGCGGCGCGGGTCCGGTCGACGATGTTCTCACCGGCCGGTCCCCCGCCGAGGACCACGACGTCGTACTCCACCGCTTCCGACACAGACACCTTCCAAGGGTTCCAGAGGTCCACCAGGACCCATGGGAATCCCGGTCAGGGGCTAACGTCCCGTCACTCTACGTGTGGCCTGCGAGACATGCCTGAGATGACGGTCGGCGTCGGCGTGGTGACGCCGCCACCCCGCCGCCACGGCACCCGCTTGTCCCACACGGGAGGTGTGAGATCCGCCCCGGCCGGTTATCCGAGTGGAGGTCTATCGAGATTCCGGGACAAAGGGGCACCAGTGGCGCATCCAGTGCAGGAGACCCGCTCCAGCGTCGGGCTGCATGTGAACGGCCGGCGCTACGAGCTCGACGTGGACCACCGGGTCACCCTCCTGGACCTGCTGCGGGAGCACCTCGGCCTGACCGGCGCCAAGAAGGGCTGTGACCACGGCCAGTGCGGCGCCTGCACCGTCCTGGTCGGCGGCCGGCGCGCCAACAGCTGCCTGCTGCTCGCCGTCGCCCACGACGGCACCCGGGTCACCACCGTGGAGGGACTGGGCGGCGACGGAACAGGCGGCCTGCACCCGTTGCAGGAGGCCTTCGTGGAACGGGACGCCTTCCAGTGCGGCTACTGCACGCCCGGTCAGCTCTGCTCCGCCGCCGGCCTGCTCGCCGAGACGGCCGCCGACCCCGGGGCCGCGGACCTCAGCCGGTCCGGGATCGCCGAGGCCATGAGCGGCAACCTGTGCCGCTGCGGCGCGTACCCCCGCATCGTGGACGCCGTACGGGACGTGGCCGCGCTCTCGCAGGCCGCTGCCCCGGCCCAGGCTCCCGGTGACGGGCGGGGGGTCGCGTGAAGCCGTTCGCGTACGTGCGCGCCACCGGCCTCCCCGAGGCCATCGCCGCCCACGGCGCGCGGCCCGGCTCCCGCTACCTCGGCGGCGGCACCAACCTCGTGGACCTCATGAAGCTCGGGGTCGAAGCCCCCGACACCCTCGTCGATCTCGCCGGCCTGCCGCTCGGCTCCGTCGAGGAGACCGCGGACGGCGGCCTGCGGATCGGCTCCGGGGTGCGCGGCAGCGACCTCGCGCTCCACCCCCTCGTCCGCACCCGCTACCCCGCCCTGTCCCAGGCGCTCCTGGCCGGTGCCTCCGCGCAGCTGCGCAATGTCGCCACCACCGGCGGCAACCTGCTCCAGCGCACCCGCTGCCCCTACTTCCAGGACGTGGCCAAGCCCTGCAACAAGCGGGAGCCCGGAAGCGGCTGCGCCGCCCGCGACGGAGTCCACCGCGACCACGCAGTCCTCGGCCACTCCCCGCAGTGCATCGCCACCCACCCGTCCGACATGGCCGTGGCACTCGTCGCGCTCGACGCGGCCGTCGAACTCCAGGGCCCCGGCGGCGCCCGTACGGTGCCCGCGACCGCTTTCCACCGGCTGCCCGGCGACCACCCCGAACGGGACACCGTCATCGAGCCCGGCGAAATCGTCACGGCGGTCACGCTCCCGCCGGACCGCGCCGGCCTCCCGTCGGGCTACCGCAAGGCCCGCGACCGCGCCTCGTACGCCTTCGCGCTCGCCTCCGTCGCCGCCGTGCTCGACATCTCCGGGGGACGCGTCCGCCATGTCGCGCTCGCATTCGGCGGGCTCGCCCACCGCCCCTGGCGCGCCACCGCCGCCGAGGAACGGCTGCTGGGCGCTGCCCCCACCGAGAGCGCCGTACGGGAGGCCGTCGAGGCCGAGCTCGACCGGGCGGAGCCGCTGCGCGACAACGCCTTCAAGGTCCCCCTCGCCCGCAACCTCGCCTGCGACGTCCTCAACTCCCTCTCGGCGAGTGCCCTCTCCCGCGGCTCCCGCTCCTGAAACGTCCCTCCGCCCCGCCGGCCCCGATCGCGAGGACCCGCCATGGACTCCAGCCCCGCCGCCCCGGCGCCCTCCCTCGGCAGCCCCGCCACCCGGCTGGAGGGCCGGGAGAAGGTCACGGGGAAGGCCCGCTACGCGGCCGAGTACGCCCTGCCGGACCGGGCGTACGCGTGGCCGGTGCCCGCCACCGTGGCCCGTGGACGCGTCACCGCCGTCGACACCGCTGGCGCGCTCGCGCTGCCCGGCGTCCTCGCCGTCCTCACGCCGTACGACGCGCCGCGGGTGGGCCCCGCCGACGACCCCACCCTCCGCGTGCTCCAGGACCCCGAAGTGCCCCACCGCGGCTGGTACGTGGCCCTGGCCGTAGCCGAGACCCCGGAGGCCGCCCGGGCCGCGGCCGCCGCCGTCCGCGTCCGCTACGACGCCGAGCCCCACGACGCCGTACTGCACAGCGGCCACCCGGCCGCCTACACCCCCGAACAGGTCAACGGCGGCTATCCGGCCCACCGCGAGAAGGGCGACGCGGCGGCCGCGTTCGCCTCCGCGCCGGTCCGGGTGGACTGCGCGTACGCCGTACCGCCGCTGCACAACCACCCCATGGAGCCGCACGCCGCCACCGCCCACTGGGACGCCGACGCCGGCACCCTCACCGTGTACGACTCCAGCCAGGGGTCCGGACTCGTACGCTCCACTCTGGCAGCTCTCTTCGAGCTGCCCGCGGACCGCGTCACGGTGGTCTCCGAGCACGTCGGCGGTGCCTTCGGCTGCAAGGGCACCCCCCGCCCGCACGTCGTCCTCGCCGTCATGGCCGCACGGCACACCGGCCGTCCCGTCACCCTCGCCCTGCCCCGGCGCCACCTCGCGGCCGTCGTCGGCCACCGCGCGCCCACCCTGCACCGCGTGCGCCTGGGCGCCCGTGAGGACGGCACGCTCACCGCCCTCGCCCACGAGGTCACCACCCACACCTCCCGCGTCCGGGAGTTCGTCGAACAGGCCGCCGTCCCCGCCCGCGTCATGTACGCCGCGCCCGCCCTCCTCACCACCCACCGCGTCGTGCCCCTCGACGTGCCCACGCCCTCCTGGATGCGGGCGCCCGGCGAGTGTCCCGGCATGTACGCCCTGGAGTCGGCCATGGACGAGCTGGCCTGCGCCCTCGGCATCGACCCGGTCGAGCTGCGCATCCGCAACGAGCCCGGCGCAGAACCCGACAGCGGCCACCCGTTCAGCAGCCGCCATCTGGTGGAATGCCTGCGCGAGGGAGCCGCCCGGTTCGACTGGGCCGCGCACCGCACGCCGCGCCGGGACGGCCCACTGCTGATCGGCACCGGGGTCGCGGCCGCCACCTACCCGGTGTACGTCGCCCCCTCCTCGGCGCGGGCGCACGCCCTCCCCGACGGCAGGTACCTCGTGCAGACCAACGCCACCGACCTCGGCACCGGCGCGCGCACCGTCCTGGCGCAGATCGCCGCCGACGCGCTGCGGGTCGCCCTGGACCGGGTGACGGTGGAGATCGGGCACTCCGCGCTGCCGCAGGGCTCGGTGGCCGGCGGCTCGGCCGGTACGGCCTCCTGGGGCTGGGCGGTCCACGACGCCTGCACCAGCCTGGTCGCCCTGCTCGCCCGCCGCTCCGGCCCGATCCCGGAGGCCGGAGTGTCCGTCCCCGCCGATACGACGGCCTCCGCCAAGCAGAAGTCCCCCTACTCCAGGCACGCGTTCGGCGCCCACTTCGCGCAGGTGCAGACCGACACCGTCACGGGCGAGGTCCGGGTCCGCAGGCTCCTGGGGGTCTTCGCCGCGGGCCGCATCCTGAACCCGCTCACCGCCCGCTCCCAGTTCGTCGGCGGCATGGTCATGGGTCTGGGCATGGCCCTGACCGAACACAGCACCATGGACCCGGCTTTCGGGGACTTCACCGAGAACGACCTCGCCTCCTACCACGTCCCCGCTCACGCCGACGTGCCCGACATCGAGGTGCACTGGCTGGACGAGCACGACAAGCACCTCAACCCGCTGGGAGGCAAGGGCATCGGCGAGATCGGCATCGTCGGCACGGCGGCGGCCATCGGCAACGCCTTCCACCACGCGACCGGCCGCCGGATCCGCGAACTCCCCCTCACCCCGGACCGCGTCCTGGCGGCCCTCGGCTGAGGAAGCCCGAGCGCGTCCGGAGCCACGATCGGCTCCGGGCGGCCGCGGGGCCGGTGGGGGCGGGGGCCGTCGAGGTACCCCGAGAACCGCGCGGGACATCGAGTCCGTCGGTTCAGGAAGCCCGGATCGCCCGGTCGATCTCCGCGCCGGTACGGGCCACGACGACGGGCCACTCGTCCCTGAGGGAGGCGGGCAGAAGCTCGCGGTCCTCGTTCTGCCGAATCATGGTCGGCCCGCCCGGAACGACGAGCACGGCATCCAGCCGTCGGAGCAGGGCGGCGAGGAGGTCCATGATTCCGTCCCCTCCGAATCGGTTGAAGGTGATTCCGGTGGGGCTGTTGAAGTACACACCTGCCTCCTCTCCCTCCGCCGTACTCACCAGCAGGAAGTCCGTCTCGGGGTCCCGCACCACCGCATGGGGCTCGAGGACCTCGCGCGCGGCACTCATGTCCAGCGTCGCCGGCTCGCCGTTTTCGAACCGGCACACGAAGATGTCAAAGCTCACGGACTGCTCTCCCCCACAGAGAATCACGAACGCCGGGCCGGCCCACGCCGGCCGGGTCAGTTGCCGACCGACCGCCAGATGCGGTCGGGCAGTTCGCGGGCGGCTTCCTCCAGATCGAGGTCCCCCACGGTGAGCCAGCGCCGGACGACGGCGACGACCGGGCCCAGGGCGAGGGACTCGATCAAGGGGGCGGGGAGCGAGGCGAGTTCGCCCGACTCCTGGTGCGCGTGGATCCAGAGGGTGATCGGTGTGAGCCGGGCCTCCTGGGTGTCCCGGATCTCGCGCGCGCGGGCCATGCCCAGGCGGTCCGCGGTGACGGAGTGCACGAGGCGGGCCGCGTCGGGATGGGCCTGTACGAAGTCCAGGTAGGCCAGGACGACGGCCCGGACGCCGGAGCGGGCGTCGGTGGCCTGGAGCAGCGCCGCGCCCAGTTCCTTCAGGAGCTGTTCCAGGGAGCGCAGCGCGAGGGCGGCGACCACCCCGTCCAGGCTGCCGAAGTGGTGGTAGATGCTCCCGGAGCTGACCGAGCTGGTGCTGGTGATGGCTCCGAGGGTGAGACCGGCTTCCCCGGACGAGGCGTAGAGGCGGAGCGCCGCGTCCAGGACCTGTTCGACAGTGGCTTCGCCGCGTTGTTGCTTCGGCATCGGGCAGGCGTCCTCGGTCTCTTCACGGCGGCGGATCACCTCAGATCCTCGTCGGGTTGAGCCTAAAGCACCATTACTAGATTTTTTTCTAGAAAGACTTTCCATTCTGTGAGCGGGGGGCCCACACTGGGCTGCGCCTCGGCCGGAGGGTTCCCGTGGAGCGGAGCCGCCGCGCGCGGCAACGGGTGCGACCGCGGGGGCGGTTCGGATACGAGGAGGGGGAGACATGGTGTTCCACGTGGAGTTACCGATCGGTGGGGTGGGCGGGTCACAGGACGTGGTGCGGGTCGAGGTCGTGGAGAGCGGCGAGGACGGCCTGGTCCGGGTGGCCCGGCCGGGGCAGGTGATGGCGCGCGCCTCACGGTCGCTGGGGGAGATGGTGACCGGGATCCGGCCGGTCGCGCAGAGTTTCGTCGACGGGTTCCGCGGTATGGCCCAGGCGCCCGACGAGCTCAACCTGGAGTTCGGGCTGTCGATCTCCGCCGAGGCCGACGTCGTGATCTCCAGTACGGCGGCCGAGGCCAACTTCAAGATCTCGCTCACCTGGACCCGCTCCCCGTCCGACGGCTCGGCCGCAGGCCCGGCCGCCGACTCCGCTGCCGGCTCCGTCGCGGCGGAGCCGGCGCCGTGACGGGGCCGCAGACCTCGGAGGGTGTCGGCCCGAAGGCCCTGAACGCGGCGGTGCTGCGGATCCGCGACCTGCGCGGGGATGCCGTCGGCCTGGGCTTCCTGATCTCCCCCGAGCTCGCGCTGACGTGTGCCCACGTGGTGTCCGCGGCGCTCGGCACGCCGCAGGACGAGGAGCCCGGGCCCGGCTCCCGGATCCGCGTCGACCTTCCCCTGATGTCCGCCTTCGCCCCGGACGCCGCCGGGGTGACCGCGAGCGTCGAACGCTGGCTTGCGCCACGTGAGCCGGGCGGCGGGGACATGGCGGTCCTCCGGCTGGACGCCCCGCTGCCCGGCGCCCACCCCGTGCGGCTGATCGAGGCCGAGCGGGTGTGGGGGCATCCGGTACGGGCCTTCGGCTTCCCCGCAGGCCGCCCGGGCGGAGTCTGGCACTCCGGAGTCCTGCGGGAGTCACAGGCCTACGGATGGATACAGGCGGACCTGGCCGACGGAGGCTACCCGGTCTCCCGCGGGTTCAGCGGCACGCCGGTCTGGGACGAGAACCACGTCGGCGTGGTCGGCATGATCGCCGTCGCCGAGTCGGGCCGGCCCCCGGTCAGCTACCTGATCCCGACGGCCGGCATCCTTCAGGCCTGGCCCGAGCTGCGCCCGCTGGCCCTCCCGCCCTCGCCGTTCCGCAGCCTCACGGCGTTCCGGGAGTCCGACGCCCCGCACTTCCACGGCCGGCGGGCCGAAAGCGACGAGCTGGACCTCGCGCTGGCCGGCGAGCAATGGGTGGCCATCGTCGGCGCCTCCGGATCCGGCAAGTCCTCCCTGGCGCTGGCCGGGGTCGTCCCCCGGCTGCGGCGGTCGGGGGCGGCGGCGGTCGTCGTACGGCCGACCCACGGCAGCAGTCCCCTGGCCGTCCTCGCGGCCGCGCTGCTGCCCCTGCTGGAGCCCGGGCTGTCCGAGACGGGGCGCCTCGCCCGGATCTCCGAACTGACCGGGGTACTGCGCCAGGGCGGCCTCGCCGACATCGTGGCCCGGGTGCTCGATCTGTCCGGCAGCCGTCGACTGCTCGTCGTGGTCGACCAGTTCGAGGAACTGCTCGCTCTCGCTCCGGAAGCCGTCGACGAACTGGCCGGTGTCCTGTTCGACGACGCCCTGCCGCAACCGGTCCGGGTCCTCACGACGTTACGCGCCGACTTCCTGGAGATGGCACTGGCGCATCCCCGGCTCGGGGCCGTCATCGGCCGGCGCGTCCACGCCCTCGGCCCCCTGGGCCCCGAGCGGCTGCGCGAGGTCGTGACCGCGCCCGTGGACGCGGTCCCGGCGGTGCGCTACGAAACCGGCCTCGTGGACCGCATCCTGCAGGACACCGGTACCGAGCCGGGCGCGCTGCCCCTGCTGGGCTTCACCCTCGACCTGCTGTGGCAGAAACAGCGCGGAGGACTGCTCACCTACCAGGCCTACCAGGACCTCGGCGGTGTCACCGGGGCGCTGAGCCTGCACGCCGATCAGGTCTGGGCCGAGTACGTCCCCGAAGGGGACGAGCCGGCGGCCCGGCGGCTGTTCACCCAGCTCATCCGGGTCCCCGTGGGATCACCGGCCGCGACGCGCCGCATCGCCCTGCGCACCGACCTGGGCGAGGAACAGTGGCGGATCGCCCAGCGGCTCGCCGCCACCCGGCTCCTGGTGACCGGCCGCAGCGCCGAAGGCGGGGAGACGGTCGAGCTCACGCACGAGGCCCTGATCAGCGGCTGGGAGAAACTGGCGCGGTGGGTCGAGAAGGACCGGGCCTTCCTGGTGTGGCGGGAGTCCCTGCGCCACGACATGGACCGCTGGGAGCGGGCCGAGCGTACCTCCGAGCTGCTGCCGACGAAGGTGGCCCTCGCGGGCGCCGACCAGTGGCTGCCCGGGCGCGCCGACGACCTGAGCCCCGGGGAACGTGCCTACCTGGATGCCGGGCGCGCCCACCAGCGCTCCCGGGCCCGCCGGGTGCGCGGCGCCTGGTCCGCGGTCTCCTTCATCGTGATCGCGGCCGTCCTGCTGGGGTCGCTGTTCCTCGTCACGCGGCAGGAGAGCCGCAGACGCGACGCGCTCGCCACCTCGCGCGCCCTGACGCAGGCATCGCAGGACGCCGCGGCCACCGACCCCGCCCAGTCGGTGATGCTCGCGCTCGCGGCGTACCGGACCTCGCCGACCCAGGAGGCCCGCAACCAGCTCCTGCGCCAGCACCTGGCGTACTCGGACAAGAGCCGTGTCGTCTCGGGCCTGCTGGGAACGGTACGGAGCCTGCAGACCAGCCTCGACGGCGACGTGGTGCTGGCCACCTCGAAGAACGGCAGGGCGATGCTCTTCACGGGCGTCACCACCGGCAAGGTCCGCAGCGCGCAGGTTCCCTCGGTCGGGCAGGTGAAGTACCCGATGGTCTCGGCCGACGGGAAGCGGGCCGGCTACGTCCAGGAGGACGGGGTCGCCGCGTGGTTCCCGGTGCACGCCGACCGTGAGGAGCCGATGGGCGAGCTGCACAAGCTGGCCGCGGCCCCGGGAGCGGCCGTCGGCACGGAGAAGGGGCTGGACCCCTCCATGTCGGCGGACGGGACACTGATCGTCCACCGGGTGCTGGACCACCTGGTCTGGTGGGACCTGGACAGCGGCGCCATCGCCCGCTCGACGCGCGCGCCCACGGACCGGAACGACGGCAGCAACGACGACCTGTGGATCGGCGCGGACAACCGGACCCTGCTGCTGCGGCGGGGCGGACCGGGCGAGAACGACACGGCCCTGCTCGCCTACGACCCGGCGGCCGACGCGACGCGCGTCGTCGCCGGCGAGGTGGCCGGCATCGAGCTCTCCGGGGACCGGACGGCGGCCGTGGTGTGCAGCAAGCGGGGCGACGGCACGGCCCTGCGCCTGGTGCGGATCTCCGACGGCGCCCCGCAGGGCAAGGAGTACAACGAGCAGGACAAGCGGTTCAAGTCCGGAATCTGCCTTCCGCAGGCGGTCGGCACGGACGGCACGCGGGTGGCGCTGTGGTTCGACGACACGCTGCGCCTGGTCGACCTGCTCCAGGACACGGTGGTCTCCACCGTTCCCTCACCCTCCACGCGCTGGTCGCGGCAGCTGGCGTCGGCCGACGGCAAGCTCTACTACGTCGGGTTCAAGGACTCCCTGATCACCTACACCGAACTCCCCACCGGAGAATCCGTACTCCAGGTGGGCCAGCAGATCCTCACCCACGACGGCGGCCGCACGATCAGTGTGCTCGCCGACGGATCCGCGCTGCAGGTGCGGCCCACGGCACCGGGCACCGACGACCGGCTCATCGCCGAGGCCCCGCGCCGGACGCCGTACCGGAAGCCGGCGAGCACCGACCTCCTGAGGCTGAGCAAGGACGGACGCCTGCTCGCGGACCAGGAGGGGCCCAACGTGGTGTCCGTCCTCGATGCCTCCACCCTGCGCCGGCTGGCCACCATCACCGCGGCCGAACCGCCCGCCCCGGCCGCCACCACGTCGCCGCCGATCCTCGGTGGCAGCGAGGAACCGGACTTCCAGCACTTCTTCGACGTCGCCGGCAACGTCCTGACCGTCTCCGGGACCCTGGTCCAGCAGTGGGACGCGCGTACGGGACGCGAACTCGCCCACTACGACGCCAAGGCCCTGCTGCCCACCACGGGATCCGCGCCGCATACCGGTATCGGCCCGTACCCGGCCCCGAACAAGGTGACCGTGACCGTCTGGGGCGACCCCTCGGTCCGCATCGTCGACCTCATCACGGGCACCGTCACGGAGACCGTCCGCACCACCGAGGACGTCCTCGCCGTGCAGTTCGACCCCAGCGGCCGCTACTTCGGGCTGATGCGCCGGGGATCGATCGTCGAGCTGTGGCGGCGCGACCCGCTGCGCAAGGAGATCGGTCCCCTGCGCAGCACCGCCGAGGACTCCGCCACCCCGACCGTCACCCAGTTCCTCGACGGCGACGGCCACTTCCTGATCGCCGCGAACAACGCCGTGCGGACGTACGGCATCGAGGAACGCGCCCTCCTGGAGTCGTACGAATTCGGTCAGCCGCCGAGCGGGGCCTCCACCTCCGTCTTTGACTCCTCCGCACGTCCGTACGCCTTCATGGACATCTCCAAGGACGCCAGGACGGTGATCTACGCCGACCCCGCGGGTCCCGGCGGTGTCCTGCCGCTCGACCCCCGGGCGTGGCAGCGCGACCTGTGCAAGGCCATCGGCAACCGGACGTTCACCGCCGAGGAGCGCAGGAGCCTGCCGGTCCGTATCCCGGCGCAGCCGCTGTGCGCACCGGTCTGAGGCGCCGGGGCCGGCGCCGATCCGCCGGGCTCGCGAGCCCGGCGGATCCTCAGGCCTCCGTCGTACCGGGGTCCGCGCTGCCCGCGCCCTGGGAGCCCTGCTGCTCCGCGGCGATCTTCGCGCGGACCTCGTCCATGTCGAGGTCCCGGGCCTGGCGGATGAGGTCCGTCAGGGTCGCCTCCGGCAGTGCGCCGGGCTGCGCGAAGATGGCCACCTGGTCCCGGACGATCATCAGCGTCGGGATCGAGGTGATCTGGAAGGCCCCGGCCAGCTCCTGCTGCGCCTCGGTGTCCACCTTGGCGAACACGAGGTCGGGATGGGCCTCGGAGGCCCGCTCGTAGACCGGGGCGAACTGCAGGCACGGCCGGCACCAGCCCGCCCAGAAGTCGATCAGCACGAACGGGTTCTCGCTGACCGTCTGGTCGAAGTTTTCCTTGGTGAGCTCGACTGTAGCCACGGTGTCCAGACCTCCTGATTGAGCCGTCTGCTCCCTTGAACGAACGGCCTGCCTTCCGCATTCCGCCTCTGCGGGGGTGCCGTCGCGACACCCCCTAGAACGGGTGGCCGGCGGGGGTGCTGCGGGCCGTGGTCCAGCGCAGTTCCGTGAAGGCGTCCAGGTTCGCCTCGCCGCCGAAGCGTGCACCGGTGCCGGAGGCCCCGACTCCGCCGAAGGGGGCGACGGCCTCGTCGTTGACCGTCTGGTCGTTGATGTGCGCGATCCCGGTCGGGATCCGCTCGGCCAGGTCGAGCCCGCGCGCCGCGTCCCGGGTCACGATCCCGAGGGAGAGGCCGTAGGGGCCCGCCGAGGCCAGCGCCACCGCCTCCTCCTCCGTCGCGAAGGACCGTACGGGCGCCACCGGGCCGAAGACCTCCTCGGTGTAGGCGGGGGTGTCTTCGGCGACGCCCGCCAGGACGGTCGGCCGGTAGAAGAGGTCCCGGTGCGTGCCGCCGGCCACGAGCTTGGCCCCCTGCCCGGTGCTGGCCTCCACCAGGGCGCGGACACGGTCCAGCTGGGCGCGGTCGATCAGCGGGCCCAGGTGGACCCGCTCGCGGTACGGGTCCCCCACGGCCAGTTCCTCGGCGCGCGCGGCGAGCCGCTCGACGTACTCGTCGTAGAGCGAGGCGTGCACGAGGTGCCGCCCGGCGGTCATGCAGATCTGGCCCTGGTGGAAGAAGGAACCCCAGGAGGCCTGGGCCACGGCGGCCTCGATGTCGGCGTCGCGGAGCACGACGAGGGCGGAGTTCCCGCCCAGCTCCAGGTGCACGCGCTTGAGGTGACGGCCGGCCAGTTCCCCGACGGAGCGGCCCGCGGCGGTGGATCCGGTGAAGGACACCACCCGCACGTGCGGGTCGGCGACCACCGCGGCGCCCGTCCCGGCGCCGCCGGGCAGGACCTGCAGAAGCCCGCCCGGCAGCCCGGCGGCGGCGAAGACCGCGGCGAGGGCGAGGCCGCCGCAGACGGCGGTGCGCCGGTCCGGCTTGAGCAGCACCGCGTTGCCGAGTGCCAGCGCGGGCGCGACCGAGCGGATGGCCAGGATCAGCGGGGCGTTGAAGGGGGCCACGACCCCGACCACCCCGGCCGGCACCCGGCGGGTGAAGGACAGCCGGGGCGCCTCGCTCGGCAGCACCTGCCCCGTGGGGCGCGAGGCGAGCGCCGCGGCCTCGTAGCACTCCTGCGCGGCGACGTGCAGCTCGAAGTCGGCCTTGCCCGGTATCGAGCCGGACTCGCGGACCAGCCACTCCCGCAGCTCGTCGGCGTGGGCCGTGAACAGGTCCCCGGCGCGGCGCAGCACGGCCGCCCGCTCCGGGTGGGCGGCGCGCCCCCAGTCCCGCTGCGCCGCGAGGGCCCGTACGGCGGCCTCCGCCACATCGGCGGGCGCGGCGAGGTCGATGGTGGCGAGGGTGCGGCCGGTGGCGGGTTCGACGACCGGGGCGGGGCCGCCGGTGAGGGTGGGTCCGTCCTGCCAGAGCGTCGGATCGAGGAGCGGCATGGCGCGGGGCCTCCGGGTGGGGATGGGCGGGGCGGGGGGCGGCAGCACGCGCCATCGTGCCAGACCGGAGGCTCCACATCTGTTCAGTTATTGGGCAGTTGACGCCGAGCGGTGACCGGAAACGATCGACGCCCGTGTGGCACCGGCCCGGGTCAGCGCTCCAGGACGAGCGCGATGCCCTGCCCGACCCCGATGCACAGGGCCGCCATGCCGGTACCGGAACCCGCCGCCGCCAGCTGGTGCGCGACCGAACCGGCCAGGCGGGCGCCCGAGGCGCCGAGCGGATGGCCGATCGCGATGGCGCCGCCCCGCGGGTTGACCACGGCCGGGTCGAGCTCCGGCCAGGCCGCGAGGCAGCCCAACGCCTGCGCGGCGAAAGCCTCGTTCAGCTCGAAGGCGGTCAGATCGGCAAACCCGCGGCCGGACTTGGCGAGCGCCCGCTGGACGGCATCCACCGGCCCCAGGCCGAAGAGCTGGGGCTCGATCCCGGTGACGGCGGACGCGCTGATCCGGGCGAGCGGCTCCCGGCCGGTGGCCGCCAGGCCCTCCTCGTCGGTCAGCAGCAGTGCGGCGGCGCCGTCGTTGAGCGGGGAGGCGTTGCCGGCCGTGACCGTGCCCGTGCCGTCCGTCCGGAAGGCCGGCTTCAGGCGGGCCAGCGCCTCGGGCGTGGAACCCTCCCGGATGCACTCGTCCCGCACCAGGTCCACGCCGGAGTACGGGACGACCTCGTCGTCGTACAGCCCGGCGGACCAGGCGGCCGCCGCCTTGCGGTGGCTCTCCAGGGCGAAGGCGTCCTGCGCGTCACGGGTGATGCCGTGCTTGTCCGCGACGAGTTCGGCTCCCTCGCCGAGCGAGCCGGTCCACTCCTCGGGCATGCGCGGGTTGGTCATGCGCCAGCCCAGGGTGGTGGACCACATCTGCTGGTGCCCGGCCGGGAAGGCCCGCTCGGGCTTCTGCACGACCCAGGGGGCGCGGCTCATCGACTCGACCCCGCCCGCGATGGCCACGGAGGCGTCACCAAGCGCGATGGCGCGGGCGGCCTGGATCACGGCTTCGAGGCCCGACCCGCAGAGCCGGTTGACGGTGACCCCGGGGACGCTCACCGGCAGCCCGGCCAGCAGCACCGCCATGCGGGCCACGTCCCGGTTGTCCTCGCCCGCGCCGTTGGCGTCACCGAAGACGACGTCGTCGATACGGGCCGGATCGAGGTCCGGCGTACGCTCCACCAGCGCGCGCACGACGTGCGCGGCCAGGTCGTCCGGCCGGACCCCGGCGAGGGCGCCGCCGAACTTGCCGATCGGGGTGCGGACGGCGTCGACGACGTACACGTCGCGGACGGTGCGGATGCTCATGGGGTCTCTCCTGGGCGGATCCGTACGGGCGGTGGCGCGCCGGTGCCGGTGTGGACACCGGGGCACGCCGCCGGGCACGCCCGGTGGGGCGCGCCCGCAGTCTCCGTCCGCACGTCACCGCCTGTCAACGGCTCCCCGGACCTGGGCCGTGTCCGCAAAGTCCCGCCTGCCCCGCGACGCCTGGCACCGCACCTCATCCCCCGGACTCCGTCATCCCCCAGACCCCGTCCGGGGGGACCCCCAGGCTGCCGGGCGCGCCCGAGTACGTCCCGTACACGGGCGGCCCTCCGCCCGGGGGCACCTCCCAGCGGTAGCGGGGGGAGATCCAACGGCGCCAGACGCCGCGGGGCCCGCTCTCCGGGCGGCCGGCGCTACTTCGCGGACACGGCCTACGCCGCCCCTTCCGGATCCTGCCGGGCCCGGGCACCGTCAGGTCGACTCCCGGGGGACGGCTGCGGCCGCCATCAGGTCGTGCCGCTCGGTGACCTCCGACGGCTCGCGCACCGCGTGGTCCACCAGCGTGGCCAGATCGGCGCCGGTCGGCATCTCCAGGCGTACGGTGCTCAGCCGCGGCCGCAGCAACCGCCCGATCAGCAGGTCGTCGGCGCCGATGACGGCGACGTCCTCGGGGACGCGCAGCCCCTCGTCCTGGAGGGCGCGCATCAGCAGCATCGCGTACTCGTCGTTGTACGCGAACGCCGCGTCCAGCCCGAGCCCGCGCCAGCGGGCGGCGAGGGCCGCGGCCGATTCCTCGGAGTAGGCCATGGGGAGGGCCGTGACCTCGGCGCCCGCCACCGACCGGGCGCCCGTGAGCCGGGGCACGGAGAACAGCTCCAGGCCCTCCTCCTCCGGAACGACCACACCGATCCGCCCGCGTCCGCGCTCCACGAGATGGGCGGCGGCCCGGACCCCGACCTCCTGCTGGTCCATGACGAGCGCGTGCGCCCCGGGCACGCCGACGGGCCCCATCGTGATCACCGCGCGGGCTCCGGCCCGCTTCAGGGTGGCCACGTTGCGTGCGGAGAGGGTGATCTCGCCGAGGGAGATCACGGCCACCGGGCGCAGTTCCGCCCAGGCCCGCACGGCCTCGTCGCCGCTGAGTCCGAGGCTCCCGTACTGCACCACCGTGTAGTCGAGGCGGCGCAGCGCCCACTGGAGTTCGTTGAGGAAGGTGCTGTAGAGCGGCCCGACCGGCACGTGGGAGGTGGGCAGCAGCACGATCCTGGTGTGTCCGGCGCGCAGGCTGCGGGCGGCGGCGTGCGGGACGTACCCGAGCTCCTCGGCGGCCTCGCGGACCTTGCGGCGGGTCGGTTCGCTGATGCGTACGGCTTCCGCGTTGTTCAGCACGTACGAGACCGTCGCGCGCGAGACGCCGGCGAGGCGGGCCACGTCGGCGCTCGTCGGAACGGGGGGCGGCGGCGGGGTGGCCGATCCGGAGGCCGGGTCGGTCGGCTTCGGCGATTTCGATGACTGAGACATTGCCGTGGCATCTTTCCAGACCGATCACGCCCGAGGGCTAGCGGATGGCCGGAAACGAATGCTACACAGTGGTTACACGAGTCATTGACACGTGTAACCACGGCGTCACATCCCTCTACGGCCGATGTGTCGACGCCGTGCCCCGCCGTGCCGCCGTCCTGTCGCGCTCCGTCGCACCCCCGCCGTCGCGACAGGGCGGCGCGCACCCCTGCGCACCCCACCCCGCACGTCCCTTTTCCCTTATCCGCCCGCATCAGCCCAGGAGGGCACCGTGGCCCTTTCCTCCCCCGGCACCGGCTCCGCCGCCACCACCACCGACGCGTCCCCCGGACCCGGCCCCGGACCGGACCCCGCACGGCGCGGTCTGCTGTCCCTGCTGCTCGTCGGCAACAGCGCGATGTACGCGCTCTACATCGGCGTGGCCGGCGTCCTGCTCGCGCTCCAGGTCGAGGACATCGATCCGGCGGACAAGGTGGCGAACTTCGGCCTGATCGCGGGGGTCTCGGCGATCTTCGCCACGGTCTTCAACCCCGTCGCCGGCGCCCTGTCCGACCGCAGCGGACGGCGCAATCCCTGGATCCTCGGCGGTGGACTCGCCGCCGTACCCGCGATGTTCCTGCTGGGCCTCGCCGACACGATCCTGCTGATCACGATCGCCTGGTGCCTCGGGCAGGCCGTCATGAACGTCTACCAGGCGGCCATCACCTCCGTGGTCCCCGACCGGGTACCCCTGGACGCCCGCGGCAAGGCCTCCGCGGCCGTGGGCCTCGGCCTGCCCTTCGGCTCCACCCTGGGCGCGCTCGTCGGCGCGGCCTTCTCCGAGGACTACCGCACCGGATACCTCGTCTTCGGCGCCCTCGTCGCGGGCGCCGCGGTGCTCTTCACCGCCTGCGGCCGCGAGCAGCGGCTCCCGGCCCGTGCCCCGATGCCCGTCAAGGAGCAGCTCGCCGCCTTCACGAGCGCGCTGCGCGACCACGACTTCCGGTGGGCCTTCATCGGGCGGGCGCTGCTCGTCCTCGGCTACTTCGCCGTGAGCGGCTACCAGCTCTACATCCTGCAGGACCACACCGTGCTGCCCGCCGGCATGAGGCCGGAGGCCGCGGTGGCGGTGCTGATGCCGCTGACCAGTGTGGCGATGGTCGTCTCCACGGTCCTCGGCGGATATCTGTCGGACCGGTTCGACCGCCGCAAGCTCTTCGTCGGCGCTTCCGCGCTGCTGTCGGCCGTCGCACTCGTCATCCCGGCCGTGTCGACCAGCTGGACCGCCATGCTGTCCTTCGCCGTGGTCAACGGGCTGGCGTTCGGGTGCTACATGGCCGTGGACACCGCTCTGGTGACCATGGTGCTGCCCAAGGCCGAGGACGCCGCCCGCGACATGGGCGTACTCAACATCGCCAACGCCGGCCCGCAGATCATCGCGCCGTTCGTCGCCTCGGTGGTCGTCTCCCTCAGCGGCGGCTACACCGCGCTGTTCGTCGTCGCGGCCGTGCTGGCCGTGGCGGGGGCCCTGGCCGTGAAGCCGATCCGCAGCGTGCGCTGACGCGCCGGCGCCCTGCCGCGCCGACCGGCACGCCGCACCGGCGGCCCGCACTCTCCGCACGTTCCGCGCTTCCCCACCTCGACCGACGTCCACCACCGAGAAAGGCACACCGTGTACCTGCACACCCAGACCTGGGGCGAGGGCGACCGCGTCGCCCTCCTGATCCACGGCATCATGGCCGACCACCGCACCTGGCGCCGGGTCGGCCCCGCACTCGCCGACCACGGCTACCGCGTCATCGCCGTGGACCTGCGGGGCCACGGCGCCAGCGGCCGCGGCGAGTACAGCCCCGCGCTGTTCGCGGACGACGTGGTCGAGACGCTCCCGGCCGGCGCCGAACTCGCCATCGGCCACTCCCTCGGCGGCCTGACCCTGTCGCTCGCGGTGGACCGGCTGCGGCCCGCGCGGGCCGTGTTCTCCGACCCCGCGTTCCACCTGGCCGCCCCGGCCGAGGGCTTCGGCCCCGAGGTGCTCGCGCAGTTCAAGACGGCGACCAAGGAGCAGATACGGGCGATGAGCCCGCGCTGGGAGGAGGTGGACGTCGACATCGAGCTGGAGACGCTGGCGGTCTGGGACGAGCGGACCGCACTGAGCCTCGCGCCGCTGGTCGGCGCCGACCTGATGCCGCCCGCACCGGTGGTCCCCTCCCTCGTGCAGCTCGCCGATCCGAGCGTCCTCATCGACGAGGAGCGGACGCGACTGCTCAAGAGCCGTGGCTTCGAGGTGCGTTCGGTCGCCGGGGCGGGACACACCATCCACCGGGACGACTTCGACGGGTTCATGGCCTCCCTGGAGGGCTGGCTCTAGAACCATCCGGCCACTCCCCACTACGGTCTCCCTACCGACCGGTAATGGGGAGTGGTACGCGATGTCCGATTCAGCTGTTCCGACGGCCTCCGGCCTGGTCGACATGGTCGGCGCCCTCGCCGAAGGAACCGTGTCGGCGCGGCGGCTGACCGAGGAGGCACTGCGCCGGATCGCCGCGGCCCAGCCGGAGCTCAACGCCTTCCGGACCGTACGCGCCGAGGCCGCGCTCGCCGAGGCGGACGCGGCGGACCGGCGGCTGGCCGCGGGCGAGCGGCTGCCGCTGCTGGGCGTGCCGCTGGCGGTCAAGGACGACATGGACGTGACCGGGGAGCCGACCGCCTTCGGCTGCGCGGGGGCCTTCGCCCCGAAGACCGCCGACAGCGAGGCGGTACGCAGGCTGCGCGCGGCCGGCGCCGTGATCGTCGGCAAGACCCAGACGCCGGAGTTGGGGCAGTGGCCCTTCACCGAGGGCGAGGCCTTCGGTGAGACCCGCAACCCGTGGAACCCGGCCTACACGCCCGGCGGCTCCTCGGGCGGCTCGGCGGCGGCCGTGGCGGCGGGCCTGGTTCCGGCCGCCCTGGGCTCGGACGGGGCCGGCTCGGTCCGGATCCCCGCGGCCTGGACCCATCTGGTGGGTGTGAAACCCCAGCGCGGGCGCATCTCCACCTGGCCGGAGCCGGAGTCCTTCCACGGGCTCACGGTCAACGGCGTACTGGCCCGCACCGTCGCCGACGCGGCGCTCCTGCTGGATGCCGCGAGCGGCCCGCACCCCGAGGACCTGCACCGCCCGGCACGAATCTCCGCGGTCGAGGCGACCCGGCGCACGCCCCGTCGGCTGCGGATCGCCCTCTCCTTCGCCATGGCCTTCACGGCGACGCCCAAGTGCCTGGACCCGGAGGTCCGTTCCGCCGTGGAGCGGCTGGCCGCGCGGCTGGAGTCGCTGGGCCACGAGGTGATCCCGGAGGACCCGCGCTACGGCCCGATCGGCCTGACCTTCGTGCCCCGCGCGACCAGCGGCGTACGGGACTGGGTGGCGCGGGTGCCCGATCCCGCGCTGCTGGACCCGCGCACGCACGAGGCCGTACGGACGGGCCGCGTCCTGGGCGGGCTCGCCCTGCGGGCCTCCCGCAGAGCGGAGACGGCCCTGCGGCGGCGGGTCGGCGAGGTCTTCGACCGCTTCGACGTGGTGCTGACCCCGACGACGGCCACCCCGCCCCTGCGGATCGGCGCCCTGGCCGGGCTGGGGGCCATGGCCACGGACCGGGCGATGATAGCGGCCTGCCCGTACGCCTGGACGTGGAACGTGCTGGGCTGGCCGGGGGTGAACATCCCGGCGGGCCTCACGGCCGACGGCCTGCCGATGGGAGCCCAACTGCTGGGCCCGGCCGACTCGGAGCCGCTGCTGCTGGGGCTGGCCGCGCAGGTGGAGGCGGCGGAGGACTGGGCGGCGGTGCGGCCGGGCCGGTAGGCGGCGAGCCCTTCCGCTCCTGTAAGTTCCCATGAGGAACTCTCGAACGCCCCATCACCGGAAGGAGCGACGCGACCCATGGCTCAGCACACATGGACGGCCGTTGACCACTACTTCGACGGACTGCTGGTCGAGGAGGACGAGGCCCTGCTCGCCGCGGCCGCCGCCACCGGGACCGCCGGCCTGCCCGCCCACCAGGTGGCCCCCAACCAGGGCAAGCTGCTGAACCTCCTCGCCCGCGTCCGCGGCGCACGCCGCATTCTGGAGATCGGCACCCTGGGCGGCTACAGCACCATCTGGCTGGCCCGCGCGCTCCCGGCCGGCGGTCGGCTGGTCACGCTGGAGGTCGACGAGCGGTGCGCCGACGTCGCGGCCGCCAACATCGCCCGGGCCGGGCTGGACCACGTCGTCGAGATCCGGCGCGGCCGCGCCGTCGACCTGCTGCCCGCACTCACCGGCGAAGAGCCGTTCGACCTGGTCTTCATCGACGCCGACAAGCCGTCCAACCCCGAGTACCTGGAGTGGGCCCTCAAGCTCACCCGGCCCGGCAGCGTCATCATCGGCGACAACGTCGTCCGCGACGGCGCCGTCGTCGACCCGGACAGCTCCGACCCCCGCGTGCAGGGCGTCCGCCGGTTCACCGAACTCATCGCCGAGCACCCGCAATTGACCGCCACCGCCCTGCAGACCGTCGGCAGCAAGGGCTACGACGGGCTCATCCTGGCCCTGGTCACCGACTGACCCATGGCGCGGGCGCGGGCCGTTTCCGTGCGAGCGGGGGACATTCGGGGGACACCGGGCTGCTGGCGCCGCCTTCTGCTCGCGTTGCGTTTGCCAGCCGCTGCGGGCGGCCGGAGACTGGTGATATCAGCGTGGCCCCGCCTCTGCAAACGGGGTTGGTCGGCGCCAACGCTTCTCCCGCTGCTGCCACACCCAGTGGGCACCTGCCGTTCTGTCTGCGAGACCTTCCCGGAGGTCCCGGGGCAACGCCGCGTCCGGCCACGCCACGTTGAACGTCGCGCATCTTCCTCGTGTTGATGAATGCCGAACCATCGGCTCTCTCACTCAGGAGGTACCCCATGAGGAGAACACGCCCGATCAACTGCATCATTCCCCCGTACATCCTCGACAAGCTCGCGGAGAGCAAAGACAAGGAAGTGCGCCAAGCCGCCCTGAACACCCTGTTGACGACCGCTCGCCTGCGGGGTGAGCGAACCGTCCGAGCGTCTCTGGCCGGCGCGGCAGCCCCCGGCAACGCCCGGCGCACCGTCTTCGACTGCGAGCACTCGGAATTTGTCCAGTCCGCGGTCCTGGCCCGGACGGAGGACGGACCGGAGTCCGCGGACGAGTCCGTCAACCAGGCATTCGATGCACTCGGACTGACGCGCGATTTCTACAAGGAGGTGTTCCAGCGCAATTCCATCGACGGCCGGGGAATGCGCATGGACGGGTTCGTCCACTTCGGCGAGAAGGTCGGCAACGCCTTCTGGGACGGACGGCGGATGCTCTTCGGCGACGGGGACGGAGTGGAATTCGGTGACCTCACCGGATCCCTCGAAGTGATCGCCCACGAGTTGACGCACGGAGTCACCGATCACACCTCGGCATTCGAGTACCACAAGCAGTCAGGGGCCCTGAACGAGTCGATGTCGGACGTCTTCGGGTCGCTGGTCAAACAGTGGAAGCGCAAGGAGACGGCCGAAGAGGCCGACTGGCTGATCGGCGCTGACGTCTGGACCCCGGGAATCGAAGGCGATGCCCTGCGATCGATGAAAGCCCCGGGGACGGCATTCAACCACCCGCTGGTCGGAAAGGACCCCCAGCCCGACCGTATGAGCAGATTCGTCCACATGCCCGACACCCGGGCAGGGGACAACGGTGCGGTGCACTACAACTCCGGCATTCCGAACAAGGCCTTCTTCCTGACGGCCGCGGGCATCGGCGGATTCTCCTGGGAGGCTGCCGGGCCCGTCTGGTACGAGTCGCTCAAGGCGTCCACCGCCCAGGACCAGTTCCAGGACTTCGCGGACACCACCTACCTGAAGGCCGGGGAACTGTTCGGCACCGGCAGCCCCGAGCAGTCGGCCGTGCTGGCGGCGTGGCAGGAGGTCGAAATCCAGGTCAGAGGCGTCCCCATCGGGCTCGCCCGGGCACGGAGCTATCCGGTCGACGGGCGCGGTGGCCTGGGCCGGGAGGACGGCCTGACAGAGCTGACCAGGCAGGTCACGGCCTTGAGTGACAAGCTGACGGTGCTTGCCAGGGAAGTGGCCGCACTGAAGGCCACCGGGTGACCACCGGAAATCGCCACCGATCCGCGGGTCGCGCGCGGTGAAGGTGACCCTGGAGACATACGGCGGGCTGGCGGCGGCCGCCGACTTCCGCCGCCGGCCCCAGGTAGTGGACACGGCCGGCCTGCCCGAGAGCCCCGCCAGCGAGCTGGCCCGGCTGGTGGCGGCCGCCGTAGCGATGCCCGTGGAAGCCGACACCGGACGCGCCAGGGATGCGCGGAGCTACGCGATCACGGTGGAGGACGGCGGACGCTCGACGCTCCTCGAACAGTCGGACGCCGCCATGACCCCCGCCTTCGCGGCCTTGCTCACGTGGCTCCGGAGACACTTCGCCGGGCAGTGAACGGGCGACGGGTCAGACAGCCTCACCCGCTGGACACCGGGGGACGGAATCCTCTCTCTCGGATCTCGCCTGACCCGCGCCGCCTGGCAAGATCCGAAAGGGACGACCTAGTAATCTCCGCGAAATGACGGCACTTTCCCACCACAGCAACGGCCACGTCGAGCAGCCCGGCCGCGACGGCGACACCGCGACCACCGAGGCCGATCCGCACGCCATCGGCCCCGTGCGGACCGAGTACGCCCCGGACCCCGACGGCGATCCCGACCCCGGCGAGATCGTGTGGACCTGGGTCCCCTTCGAGGAGAACGACGGGCGCGGCAAGGACCGTCCCGTGCTGGTCGTGGCCCGGGAGGCGGGTGGACGGACCCTGCTCGCCGTACAGCTGTCGAGCAAGCGGCACGACCACGACCGGGAGTGGGTGCCGATCGGGACGGGTCCGTGGGACAGCGCCGGGCGCGAGTCCTGGGTGGACGTGGACCGGGTGCTGCGGGTGCACGAGCCGGGGATGCGCCGCGAGGCCTGCGCGCTCGACCGCGGCCGCTTCGACCTGGTCGTGGACCGGCTGCGCGAGCGCTACGGCTGGCGGTGACGCAATCGGGCCGGGCGGTGGTCGCGGCCGTGGTCGCGGCCGTGCCCGCGGCCACCGCCCGGGACCGGCCCCGGCCTCCCGTGTCCCTGGCCCGGACGGTCCTGGTGATCTCCTAGGGTGAGGCCCGTAGGCGGACACAGGGAGTAGCGGGCATGCGAATAGAACGACACAGGGTGAGCGAGGCCGCCCTGGCAGCGGTACGCGAGGACTTCGCGAACAAGATGATCTCGGACGTGTACTCCAGGTCCCGGGCCGGTCTGATCGACGCCTACGACTGGTGGGACATCACGCTGCGGTTCCTCGACGGCCTCGGCGCGTACTCGGCGGTGACCCCCGACCTCGACACCCCGGAGGCGAGGGCGATCCTGGGCGACGCGGCCGAAACGGCCGCCGCCACCGTGTCGTTCGCCGCCTACCCGAACGCGTCCTTCCGCGTCTTCCTCAACTACGTCGACTTCGGCCGCGACTACGAATCCGGGGCGGGCGGCAGCGCCCAGCCGGTCAGCGCCGCGCGCTGGATCGACGCGTTCTGTGTGGCGGTCCTCGCCGACAAGGCCGAACGGCACGGCGAGGCCTTCCACTTCGCCCGTACGGCACCGCAGCGGGCCGGCGGGCCCGGGCTCCCGCCGGTGGAGCTGATCAACGGCCTGCTGGCGTACGTCAGCGGGGACATCGGGGTCGAGTACCAGAAGTTCCCGCCCTCCCCGCAGGAGAAGCTCGCCGCCCTCGATGCCGCGCTCGCCCGGATCGCCGACCGGCAGGCCAGGGCCGGAGCCGGAGCCGACAGGACCGGGGCGGCCGACCCCGCGACCGGCGCGCTGCGCGCCCTGCGCGCGCTGGCCGCCCGGGACCGGGAGGCCTTTGCCGCCGAGCTCGCCGCACTGCTGCTCCCGTACTCCCGTCTGGAGGACCTCCGGGCCGAGCCGCGCAGCCTGCTGCCCCTGCTGCCGCTGGCGCTGGCCGCGCTCGGCTACCGCCGCGAGGGCTGGCAGCCGCCCGTCGAGTCCGGCTACCTGCCGCGGGCGCTGGTCACCGGCTTCGAGGCCCCGCCGCCGCGGGTGGGGCCGTACGGGCGCGAGCGGCGTGCGGACGCCGTCGCGGCGCTGGCCACGGGCCCCCTGGTCGTCGAGCGCCCGGAGATGCCGGAGCCTGCGGGGCACGCCGACCACCTCGTACGCACGCTGTACGAGGCCACCCGCGCGGGTGGCGCGTCCGGGGACTCCGCCCGCCCGGACCGCCCGCTCGGCCCCGGGTACTGGTACGAGTCCCTGAAGCACGCCTTGATCACCGGCAGCCGTGCGGAACTCGCGCCGCTGGTCCTCAGCGGCCCCGCCGCGCTGGAGGAGGACCGGTCCGCGTACGCCTCGTACCGGCAGGCCCTGCACGACTACCTGCGGGGCGAGGACCCGGAGCCCGCCACCGACCGGGCCGTCGCCGACGTCGGGCAGACCCGGGAGTGGGGCTTCCTCCCGGCGCCGGCCGTGCTCTTCTCCCAGCTGGTGGAGGGCGACGAGGAGAGCTTCAACCTGGCTCTGGCCGATGCACTGGAGGCTCACCGGGACTACCACTCGGTGGGTGACCGGCTCTTCGGCGCCGGGGCCGACGCCGCGGTCGACTTCGACGTCCTGGCCCTGGCCTGCCACGCCCGCCGCCGGGGCTGGCGGATCCGCGTCTCGTCGCCCTATCTGCCGGAGATCCTGCTGGGGGCGGCGAACCCGTTCTGAGCGCCACGGGCCGCCCGCGGCCCCGCCGCCCCGCGGCCCCACCGCCCCGCGGCCCCACCGCCCCCGTATCTCAGCTCGGGAAGACCCGGTCGAAGGTCTCGCGGGTGGTGGGGTCGCGGTCGAGGATGCCGAACACGACGTGCTCGAAGACTCCGGCGAACCGGTCCGCGAGCAGCCCCCGGAAGGCCCCGGCCACCTGCGCCGGGTCGTTCTGGAACACCCCGCAGCCCCAGGCCCCGAGCACCAGCCGCCGGTATCCGTGCAGCGCCGCCACCTCCAGGACGAGCCCGGCCCGCCGTACCAGCGCCGCCGGGATCTCGGCGGTCCGCTCCGGCTCCTGCCGGCGGATCGTGCCCGCGTTGGGCGCCGGCGAGGTGAGGAAGCCGACGTGGAAGGGGGTCTCCAGCAGATCGCCCCGGTCGTCACGGAAGACCGGGACCCCGGGCGAGTGAATCACCCGGTCGGTGTAGAAGGTGCTCCGCTCCGCGCGGTGGACCTCGTAGTACTCCGGGGCTTCCAGCAGGGTCGCGTAGAGGGCGGAGGCGCGGCACAGCGCCTCCTCCTGGGCCTTGGCCCCGCGGACGTAACCGCCCCCGGGGTTACGGGCCGAGGCGAAGTTCAGGACCGCGACAGGAGACGGATCCGGGTCGGCCGGGGTGGCGGTCGCGAGCCTACGGGCGGCGACCGTGCTGCTCTCTCCGGTGACCTCGACGACGGTCGCGCTGCCGCCGGAAGCGATCACTTCATCTGGAATGACCCGGTTTGGTCCATATATCCTGGTTCCGGCCTTGGCTTCCGCCAGGGCGGCGGCCAGCGGAACCTGCCGTCCCGACCGCGTCCGGTACCCCCCGGCCGCCAGGATCTCCGCGTTCTCCCGCGCGATCTCGCGCAATCTGCTGCTCACGCCGCCATCCTCCGCACTGCGATTCCCGGCGGCAAAGGGTTTTGCGTCCCGAGGAGGGGTAGGCACGGGTGATGTCACGACCGACGACAGGAGACGAGGACCCGGTCATGTCCCAGGACCCATCCGCTCCCCCACCCGCGCCCGGCCCGACCCCCGTGCCCTCGATCAGCGAGAAGCAGGCCGAGGACCTGATCCACGGCATCTGTTTCAAAACCGGCCCGCCCCGCCTCCTCGGCGCCGAGCTCGAATGGCTCGTCCTGGACGCCGAGCGCCCGGAGCAGCCCCTGCCTCCCGAGCGGCTACGGGCCGCCCACACCGCGGCCCGCGCCCTGCCCCTGCACTCCCGGGTGACCGTCGAACCGGGCGGCCAGCTCGAACTCAGCTCGGCCCCCGCCACCTCCCTCAGCGGCTGCGTGGACGACCTGCAGGCCGACCTCACCGCCGTACGCGCCGCTCTGCTGGCCCAGGGCCTGGTCCTGCGCGGCGTAGGCCGCGATCCCCGCCGCCCGTACCGCCGGCTGCTGAACAGCCCGCGCTACGACGCCATGGAGGCCTACTTCGACCGCACCGGCCCGGCCGGTCGCGCCATGATGTGCGCCTCCGCCTCCGTGCAGGTCTGCGTGGACGCCGGCTACGACGAGCCGGGCGTGCTCGGCCACGGCCGGCGCTGGCGGCTGGCGCACCTGCTGGGTGCGATTCTGGTGGCCGCCTTCGCCAACTCCCCCGCCGACGAGGGCCCGTACGCCGGCTGGCGCTGCGCCCGCCAGGGGATCTGGAGCGACCTGGACACCCGGCGCGCCCTCGCCCCGCCCCTGGACGCGGAACCTCGCACCGCGTGGACCCGGCAGGCCCTGGACACCGAGGTGATGTGTGTCCGGTCGTACGAGGACGACGGCCCGTGGGAGACCCCGCCCGGCACGACCTTCCGCGACTGGCTGCGCACGGGCGGGCACCCCGCGCTGCGGCCGCCCACCGCCGAGGACCTGGACTACCACCTGACCACGCTCTTCCCGCCGGTCCGGCCGCGCGGCCACCTGGAGCTGCGGATGATCGACGCGCAGTCCGGCGACGACGGCTGGCTGGTCCCGGTGGCCGTCGTGCACGCGCTGTTCGACGATCCGGAGGCCGCCGAGACCGCGTACCGGGTGGCCAAGGGGCTGGCCGACTCCTACGGCACGCACCCCGCGCCCCGCAACCCGCTCTGGCGGTCGGCGGCCCGGCACGCTCTGACCGATCCGGAGCTGCGGGCGTCCGCGAAGGCCTGTTTCCGGGCCGCCGCCGAGGCCCTGCCCCGGCTCGGCGCGAGCACGCACGTCCGGGACACGGTCGGTGCCTTCACCGAACGCTACGTACTGCGCGGCCGATGTCCGGCCGACGACTGGTCCACACAGGTGCTCACCGGAAAAGAGGCCCGCCGATGACCACCGGATCTCCCCCCGCCGCCCCCTCCTCCCCCTCCCCCGCCTCGTCCTCCGACTCCGACTCCGACTCCCGCCTGCGGGAGCGGGCGGCCGCCGCCCTGACCGCGGCACGCATACGCACGGCCGGCCTGACCGACGCCGTGACCGACGAGGACCTCGCCGCCCAGCATTCCCCGCTCATGTCGCCGCTGGTCTGGGACCTGGCGCACATCGGGAACCAGGAAGAGCTCTGGCTGCTGCAGCGCGTCGCCGGACGCGCGTCGATGCGCCCCGAGATCGAGCCCCTCTACGACGCCTTCCAGCACCCCCGCGCCGAGCGGCCCAAGCTGCCGCTCCTCGGACCCGCGGAGGCCCGCCGGTACGCGGCCGAGGTGCGCGGCCGGGTCTTCGACCTGCTGGAGCGGACGCCACTGGAGGGCAGCACGCTCCTCGACGACGGTTTCGCCTTCGGGATGATCGCCCAGCACGAGCAGCAGCACGACGAGACCATGCTGATCACCCATCAGCTCCGGCGGGGCGCGCCCGTGCTGACCGCCCCGGAACCGGACGGCGCCTACGATCCGCCACCCGCCGCCGAAGTCCTCGTCCCCGGGGGCCCGTTCACGATGGGCACCTCCGCGGAGCCGTGGTCGCTGGACAACGAACGCCCGGCGCACGTCCGGGACACCGCGCCCTTCTGGATCGACACGGTTCCCGTGACCAATGCCGCGTACCTGGCGTTCATCGCCGACGGCGGTTACCGCGATCCGCGCTGGTGGGCGGCGCCGGGCTGGGAGCAGATCCGCGAGCACTCCATCGAGGCCCCGCTGTTCTGGCACCGGGAGGCCGGCCAGTGGCTGCGCCGCCGCTTCGGGGTGATCGAACCGGTGCCGGACGAAGAACCGGTTCTGCATGTCAGCTGGTACGAGGCGGACGCGTACGCCCGCTGGGCGGGGCGGCGGCTGCCCACGGAGACGGAGTGGGAGAAGGCCGCCCGGCACGACCCGGCGACCGGCCGGTCCACCCGCTACCCGTGGGGCGACGCCGACCCGACCCCCGCGCACGCCAACCTCGGGCAGCGGCACCTGCGCCCGGCGCGCGCGGGCAGTTACCCGGCCGGGGCCTCCCCGCTGGGGGTGCGCCAGCTGATCGGCGACGTGTGGGAGTGGACCTCCTCCGATTTCCTGCCGTACCCGGGCTTCCGGGCCTTCCCGTACCGGGAGTACTCGCAGGTGTTCTTCGGCCCGGAGCACAAGGTGCTGCGCGGCGGCTCCTTCGCCGTGGACCCGGTGGCCTGCCGGGGCACCTTCCGCAACTGGGACCTTCCGGTGCGGCGGCAGATCTTCTCCGGCTTCCGGACCGCGAGGGACGTCTGATGTGCCGTCACCTCGCCTATCTGGGACCGGTGGTGGCGCTCGGAGAGCTGCTGAGCGAGCCGGAGCACTCGCTGGTGCGCCAGTCCTGGGAACCGCGCCGCCAAGTGTCCGGGACGGTCAACGCCGACGGCTTCGGCATCGGCTGGTACGCGGAGGGGGACCCGGTGCCCGCCCGCTACCGGCGGTCCGGGCCCATCTGGGGCGACCTGACCTTCGCCGATCTCGCCCGGGTGGTCCGCAGCGGGGCCGCGCTGGCCGCTGTGCGGGACGCCACGGCCCCCGGGGCCGACGGGGAGGCGGCCGCCGCGCCGTTCGCGGACGGGCCGTGGCTGTTCAGCCACAACGGCTCGGTGCGCGACTGGCCCGGGTCCGCCGCCGCGCTCGCGGCCGGGCTGCCACCTGCGGAACTGCTCCGGCTGGCCGCGCGCACGGACTCGGCGCTGGTCTGGGCGCTGGTCCTGCACCGGCTGCGGGCCGGGGACGACCTGGGTACGGCGCTCGCCGAGCCGGTCCGTGACCTGGCTTCGGCGGCTCCCGGCTCCCGGCTGAACCTGCTGCTCACGGACGGCGTCACGATCGCCGCGACGGCCTGGGGCGATTCGCTCTGGTACCTGGCCGACGCGGAGCGGCGGCGCACCGTGGTGGCCTCCGAGCCGTACGACGACGACACCCGGTGGCGCGAAGTGCCCGACCGGACCCTGCTGACCGCCACCCGCACCAGGGTCGAACTGACCCCGCTCAAGGAGAACTCCCTGTGAACGACTTTCGGTTGACCCGGACACTCGACGAGCACGCCGCGGAGACGGCGCTGCGCACGGATGTGCTGCACGGGCTGACGCACACGCCGAAGCTCCTGCCGCCCAAGTGGTTCTACGACGCGCGGGGCAGTGAGCTCTTCGAGGAGATCACCCGGTTGTCCGAGTACTACCCGACGCGCGCGGAGCGGGAGATCCTGCTGGAGCGGGCGCGGGAGATCGCCACCGAGAGCGGCGCCCGCACCCTGGTGGAGCTGGGTTCCGGGTCCTCGGAGAAGACCCGGCACCTCATCGAGGCGATGCCCGCGCTGGACACGTACGTGCCGGTGGACGTGAGCGAGAGCGCGCTGCGCGGGGCGGCCGAGACGCTGCTGGCGGAGCATCCGGGGCTGCGGGTGCACGCCCTGCTGGCCGACTTCACGCGTGCGCTGCAGTTGCCGGACTCCCCCGGGCCCCGGCTGGTGGTGTTCCTGGGCGGCACGATCGGGAATCTGCTGCCGCCGGAGCGGGCGGTGTTCCTGGCGTCCGTACGGGCGATGCTGTCGCCCGGGGACGCGCTGCTGATGGGGACGGACCTGGTGAAGGACGAGGCCGTGCTGGTGGCGGCGTACGACGACGCGCGGGGGGTGACCGCCGAGTTCAACAAGAACGTGCTGGCGGTCATCAACCGGGAACTGGGGGCGGACTTCCACACGGCCGACTTCGCGCACGTGGCGGTGTGGAACAAGGAGCAGGAGTGGATCGAGATGCGGCTGCGGGCCCGGTCGGAACTGGTGGTGAAGATCCGGGCCCTGGATCTGGTGGTGCCGTTCGCGGCGGGTGAGGAGATCCTGACGGAGGTCTCCGCGAAGTTCCGTCAGGAGGGCGTGCGCAAGGAGCTGGCGGCGGCCGGGCTGGAGCTGACCCAGTGGTGGACGGACGCGGCGGGCCGGTTCGCGCTGTCCCTGTCGGTCGCCGACGGCGCGGTCGGCTGAGCGGGAATGCCCGGTAGCGGGTTCGGGTCGGTGGGGCCGGTCCAGGCGCCGGCGACGGCCCGCTGAGCCGCTGCCGCGAGGTCCCGCCGGTGCGCGTACCGGCCCGGCGGGATCCGCGGCAGCAGCCTGACCTCGGCCCGCACCCCGCGGGCCCGGGCGATCCGCCACAGCGAGGCGGTCAGCGGGTCGTCCCCGACGAAGGCGGGCGCCCCGGCCGGGTTCCCGTCGCACCGCAGGTAGGTGAGCCGCAGGGGCTGTACGGGGACCCGGGCGTCCAGGGCCGCCTGGAAGGCGGCCCTGCGGAAGGTGCCCTGGGCCCGCCCGCACCACGTGGAGCCCTCGGGGAAGACGGTGACCCGGTCCCCGGCCAGCAGGGCGCCGGTGAGGGCCTCGACGGTGGCGGGCAGGGCGCGGATCCGGTCGCGTTCGATGAACAGGGTGCCGGCCTGTCCGGCGAGGCGTCCGAGCACCGGCCAGGCCCGGATGTCGCTCTTGGCCAGCATCCGGCAGGGCAGGGCGGCGGCCACCAGCGGGATGTCCAGCCAGGAGATGTGGTTGGCGACAAGGAGCCGGCCGCCGCCCGGCCCCGGGCTGCCGTGCACGGTGATCCGTATGCCGAAGGCCCGTACGAGCGCGGTGGACCAGGCCCGTACCACTCGGTGCCGGGGGCCGGCCGGCAGCAGCCGGACCGGCGGGGCGCCCAGGATCCCGAGCAGGATCAGGGCGACGGCGGCGGTGAGTCTGAGCACCGCCCGGGGAACGCTCGCGGTGTCCCCCTCGTGCCCGGCGCAGGCCTCGGGGGTGCAGGGCGAGGTGGGCAGCCAGACGCTCATGCGCCCGGGACGAGCGAGCGGAAGTGCTTGAGGTAGCGCGGGTTGGTGCGGCGCAGGGAGAGCAGTACGTACAGGTCGGCGCAGCCGAACCCGGCGTCGAGGGCGGGCTCTCCGCACACCCAGGCACCGAGGCGGAGGTAGCCGCGCAGCAGCGGGGGCAGCTCCATGCGGTCGGGGAAGGTGATGCCCTCGGGGCTCCAGGGGAGGTGGGGGGTGACCCGGTACTCCTCGGGGGCGAGGCTGCGGGTGAGGGCGGTCTCGCGGGTGGCGGCGGCCAGGACCCCGCCGTCGGCCAGCGGTATCGAGCAGCAGCCGGCGAGCCAGTTGTGCCCGGTGCGGTCCATGTAGTGGGCGAGGCCGGCCCAGATGAGGGCGATGACGGCGCCGTTGCGGTGGTCGGGGTGGACGCAGGAGCGGCCGACCTCGACCAGGTCGGGGCGGATGGGGGCGAGGGCCGAGAGGTCGAATTCCCCTTCGGAGTAGAGGCGGCCGGCGACAGCGGCGCGTTCCGGGGGCAGCAGCCGGTAGGTGCCGACGACCTGCTCCGTCTCCTCGTCGATGACGAGGAGGTGGTCGCAGTACGCGTCGAAGGCGTCGGCGTCGAGGCCGGGCTCGGGCCCGTCCAGGCGGGCGCCGAGCTCCCCGGCGAAGACCTGGTGGCGCAGCCGCTGGGCGGCGCGCACCTCGTCCTCGTCGCGGGCGAGGCGGACGGCGTAGCGCGGTCCTTCGGAGGGCGCGCCGGGTGCCGCGGCCTGGGCCCTGACGGGGGCGAGGCGGGTGGCGGGCGCGGGTGAGGGGGCCGGCGCCGAGGCGGGGAGGGGGGACGGGGACAGGGGTGCGATCGTCATGGCGGCTCCTGATCCGGGCACGGAGGGCCAGGCCCGCAGGTGCGTGGCCTGGCTCCTTTACTTCTTCCGTGACCGGCTGGATTCGACATGACCGCTCAGCGGCCCTTGGATGTGCGGACGCTGAACTCGGCGGTACCCCCGTCCCGGCGGTGGCCGGGGCACCGGCTCAGCGGTCGGAGCTGAGGACCTTGCCGATCTCTTCGGAGGCGGCCCGGGCGGCCTGCTTGGGGTCCCGGCCGGTGAGCACGGCCGTCATGAAGGGCTTGATCGGGTTCTTCGCCTCGACCTCGGCCCAGCGGGCGGAGGTGGGGGTGGCGCGGCCCTGGGCGGCGCCGGGGGCCATGGCCGCCGCGCCCTCGTTGCCGTCGACGACGTGCGCGAGGGTGGTCTTGTTGGGTACGTAGCTCATCGTGCGGGCGAGTTCGGTCTGCCACTTCTCGCTGACGAGGGCCGTGATCACGTCCACGGCGCCCTTCCGCTGTCCGGTCCGCGCCGGGATGATCAGGTCGGAGCCGCCGGTGAAGACGGCCCCCGGCTTGTCGGAGGTCTTGCCGGGGATCGGGAAGAAGCCGAGCTTGCCCTTCAGGGCGGGGTTGGCCGCCTCGATCTCGGCGGCCTGGCCGGGCGGGGCGATGATCTGGGCGACCTGGCCGCGGGCGAAGACCTGCGACTGCGGGGGCGTCTCCTCGTCGGCGCCCTCGGGGCCGTCGCCGAGGGCCTGGAGCTGCTTGTAGAAGTCCATGCCGGCCAGGGCCTTGTCGTCGTCGAGCGCGCCGACCCACTTGCCGTTGGTCTCGACGGCGAGTTCGCCGCCCTCGTCCCAGATGAAGCCGGCGAGGGCGTACCAGTTCTGGCCCGCGAGGTAGATGCCCTGCTGGTCGCCCTTGTCGAGCTTCTGGGTGGCCTGGATCCACTCCTGGCGGTTCTTGGGCGGGGTCTTGATGCCGGCGCTCGCGAAGAGGTCCTTGTGGTAGATGACCACCCGGTTGGCGGCGTACCAGGGGATTCCGTACTGGGCGCCGTTGATGGTTCCCGGGTCGGCGAGGCCCTTCAGCCAGTCCTTGCTGCCCCATGCGCGCAGGCCTTCGAGGGTGAGCTCTTCGAGGCCGCCGGTCTCGATGTACTTGGCGACCTGGGTGTTGCCGACCTCGATGACGTCGGCGCTCTCCTTGCTCGTGCCCGCGAGGACGGCGTTGACCTTGTCGCCGATGCCCGTCCACTCCTGGATCCTGACGTCCAGGTCAATGCCGGGGTGTTCCGTCTCGAAGTCCGCGGTGAACTTGCCGATGAAGTCCTCCGAGGCGCTGCCCTTCATCAGCCAGAGCGTGACCTTGTGCGACCCTCCGGCCGGGTCGGCCGACCGGCTGCAGCCCGTGAGGGCGGTAGCGGCCGCGAGGGCGGTGCAGACGGCGAGCAAGCGCATCTTCAAGAGGGTCACCTTCTGGGCTCGGTCTCAGATGGCTCGAAATTGGCATAGACCAATAGGCCGGTCAAGGGCCTTTCGCTCGGGACTGTTCACCCAAAGTTCGCGGACCCGGACTTACTGGGGCACCGTAGAACCAGGCAAAAGCCACCCACTGTCGGGAGACCTCCATGTCCAATCACACGTACCGGGTGACCGAGATCGTCGGCACCTCCGACGAGGGCATCGATCAGGCCATCCGCAACGGGATCGCCCGGGCGGGCCAGACCGTGCGGAACCTGGACTGGTTCGAGGTGGTTCAGGTACGCGGCCACATCGAGAACGGGGAGATCGCCCACTACCAGGTGGGGCTCAAGGTCGGCTTCCGCCTTGAGGGCGAGGACTGAGCACCCGGGCCCCTGGCCCCTGGCCCCTGGCCCCTGGCCCCTGGCCTCTGGCCTCCGATAGCCGAGCCCCCGGTCACCTCACGTCCGTCCGTCGACCTCCTGGGCGGACAGCAGCTCGGGCGCGTCCGCGGCCCAGTCGGCCAGGACCACCCGGAATCCGGCGGCGCGCGCGGCCTGGCAGACGAGCTCGTCGTCGTCGACGAGCATCCGCACCTCCCGGCCCCGGGAGATCCGCCGCAGCACCTCGATCTTCGTCGTGCGGGCCGGGCGCCGGTCCTGGTTGCCGCGCATGAACAGCCGCCCCTCGGGCAGACCGTGCCGGGCGAGCCAGTCGAGCGTGTCCGCGCGGCACCGCTCGGGGCGCCCGGTCAGGTACACCACCTCGCAGTCGGCCGCGCTCTCCACGGCCAGCGCGACCCCGCGCCCGAGCGGCGGATCGGCCGGGGCCGCGGCGAAGAAGCCCGTCCAGTCCCGGGGCCGGCGCTCCAGGAAGTGCTGGCGATGACCGGTGTCCGCCAGGGTGTTGTCGATGTCGAAGACGGCCAGCGGCCGGGACGTGTGCTCACTCATCCCGCCAGCCTAAGAGAGCCGGGGAATCCCCCGGGCCGCCGGACGTTGAGTCCTGTGTGATCCGAAAACTCTCGATACTCGACCGGTCGCGCACCCGCGAGGGCCACCCGGCCCCACAGGCCCTGCGCGACACCGTGGAGCTGGCCCGGACGGCCGAGGAACTCGGCTACCACCGCTTCTGGGTCTCGGAGCACCACAGCGTGCCCGGTGTCGCGGGCTCGGCGCCGACGGTGCTGGCCGCCGCCGTCGCCGGAGCGACGCACCGGATCCGGGTCGGCACGGGCGGGGTCATGCTGCCCAACCACCAGCCGCTGGTGGTGGCGGAACAGTTCGGTGTCCTGGAGTCGCTGTTCCCCGGCCGGATCGACATGGGCCTCGGGCGTTCGGTCGGCTTCACGGGCGGCATCCGGCGGGCGCTGGGCCGCGACACCGGCGACGCCGACCGCTTCGAGGAACAGCTGGCCGAACTGCTGGGCTGGCTCGACGGCACCCAGCGGGCCCACCCCGAGGTACACGCCCGCCCCGCCGAAGGGCTGCGGATCCCGGCCTACGTCCTGGCCACCGGTGAGGGCGCCGGGATCGCCGCCCGGGCCGGGCTGCCGCTGGTGGTGGGCGACCTGCGGGCCCGCGGCCGGGTGAGCGAGATCGTCCGGGCGTACCGCGAGGAGTTCCGGCCCTCCGCCCGGGCGGTGGAGCCGTACGTCGTGGTCTCGGGCACGGTGGCGGTCGCGGCCACCGAGGAAGAGGCCCGCCGCATCCTGGTCCCGGAGGCCTGGGCCCTCGCGCACTCCCGCACCCGGGGCAGCTTCCCGCCGCTGCGCCCGGCGCAGGAGATCGAGGCGCTGGAGATGACCCCGAAGGAGCGCGAGCTCTACGAGGGCGCCCTCGCCGGCCACGTCCACGGCACGGAGGACCGGGTGGCGGCGGAACTGTCGGAGGTCGCGGACCGGACCGGCGCGGACGAACTGCTGGTCACCACCTCCACGTACGACCGCACGGCGCTGCTGGACTCCTACGCACGCCTGGCCCGGATCGCGGGCCTCTGAAGGCAAGCCTCTAAAATAGGACGAATGCATCAGGCCGCCGGTACCCCCGCCCCTCCCCCCACGTCCCTCGACCCCTACGTGCGGGTCCGGGGCGCCCGGGAGCACAATCTGCGCGGCGTCGACGTGGACATCCCGCGCGATGCGCTGACCGTGTTCACCGGGGTGTCCGGCTCCGGGAAGAGCTCGCTCGCCTTCGGCACGCTCTACGCCGAGGCCCAGCGCCGGTACTTCGAGTCCGTGGCCCCGTACGCCCGCCGCCTGATCCACCAGATCGGCGCGCCGAAGGTGGACTCCGTCACCGGGCTGCCGCCGGCCGTCTCGCTGGAGCAGCGGCGCTCCTCCCCCGGCTCACGCTCCTCGGTCGGCACGGTGACCCTGCTGTCCAACTCCCTGCGGATGCTGTACTCCCGGGCCGGGACCTATCCGCCGGGTGCGGAGCGGCTCGACTCCGACGCGTTCTCGCCCAACACCGCCGCCGGGGCCTGCCCGTCCTGTCACGGGCTCGGCCGGATCCACCGCACCAGCGAGGAGCTCCTCGTCCCCGACCCCGGGCTGTCGATCCGTCAGGGTGCGATCGCCGCCTGGCCGGGCGCCTGGCAGGGCAAGAACCTGCGGGACATCCTGGACACCCTCGGCCACGACGTGGACCGGCCCTGGCGGGAGCTGCCCGCGAAGGACCGCGAGTGGATCCTGTTCACCGAGGAGCAGCCGGTGGTGACCGTGCACCCGGTGCGGGAGGCCGAGCGGATCCAACGGCCCTACCAGGGTACGTACATGAGCGCCCATCGGTACGTCATGCGGACCTTCGCCGACAGCAAGAGCGCCACCCTGCGGGCCCGCGCCGAGAAGTTCCTCGCCGACTCGCCGTGCCCGGTGTGCGAGGGGCGGCGGCTGCGGCCGGAGGCCCTCGCCGTGACCTTCGCCGGGCGGACCATCGCGGAGCTCGCGGCACTGGCGCTGACCGACCTGGACGCCGTACTGGCCTCCGCGTCCCTGGACGGGGAGGCGGCGCGGGTGCTCGCCGAGGACCTGCGCTTCCGGATCGGGCCCGTCACCGAGCTCGGGCTGGGCTACCTGAGCCTGGACCGGACCGCGCCGGCCCTGTCCGCGGGCGAGCTGCAGCGGCTGCGGCTGGCGACGCAGCTGCGCTCGGGGCTGTTCGGGGTCGTGTACGTACTGGACGAGCCGTCGGCGGGGCTGCACCCGGCCGACACCGAGGCGCTGCTCGGCGTACTGGACCGGCTGAAGGAGGCCGGGAACACGGTCTTCGTCGTGGAACACCACCTCGACGTGGTGCGGCACGCGGACTGGCTGGTGGACGTGGGCCCGCTGGCCGGGGAGCACGGCGGGCAGGTGCTCCACAGCGGGCCGCCGCAGGACCTGGCCGGGGTGGCGGGGTCGGCGACGGCCCGGCACCTGTTCGCGGCGCGGGAGCCCGCCACGGCCCCAAGGCAGGTGCGCGGGGCGACCGGGGCGGTGCGGCTGACCGGGGTGGACCGGCACAACCTGCGGGAGCTGGAGGCGGAGTTCCCGCTCGGGGTGTTCACGGCCGTCACCGGGGTGTCGGGGTCGGGCAAGTCCACGCTGGTGGGCCAGGTGCTGGCCCGGGAGGTCGGCGAGCGGCTCGCGGAGGCGGACTTCCCCGTACGGCGGCTGGTGGAGGTGGACCAGAAGCCGATCGGCCGGACGCCCCGGTCCAACCTGGCCACGTACACCGGGCTGTTCGACGTGGTGCGCAAGCTCTTCACGGCGGCTCCGCAGGCGCGGGCGCGCGGCTGGAAGGCGGGCCGGTTCTCCTTCAACGTGCCGGGCGGCCGCTGCGAGACCTGCCAGGGCGAGGGTTTCGTCTCGGTGGAGCTGCTGTTCCTGCCGAGTACGTACGCCCCGTGCCCCGAGTGCGCGGGGGCCCGGTACAACGCCGAGACCCTGGAGGTCCGGTACGAGGGCCTGAACATCGCGGAGGTACTGGGCCTGACGGTGGAGTCGGCGGCCGCCTTCTTCGCGGAGGTTCCGGCGGCGGCGCGCAGCCTGCGGGCGCTGGAGGAGATCGGGCTGGGCTACCTGCGGCTGGGGCAGCCGGCCACCGAGCTGTCGGGCGGCGAGGCGCAGCGGATCAAGCTGGCGACGGAGCTGCAGCGGCTGCGCCGGGACCACACGCTGTACCTGCTGGACGAGCCGACGACCGGGCTGCATCCGGCTGATGTGCGGGTGCTGCTGCGGCAGTTGCACGGGCTGGTGGACGCGGGGCACTCGGTGGTGGTCGTGGAGCACGACATGGAGGTGGTGGCGGGCGCGGACTGGGTGATCGACCTCGGTCCGGGCGGTGGCACGGCGGGCGGCCGGGTGGTCGCCGCGGGTACGCCGCGGGAGGTGGCTTCCGCGACGGGCAGCCGTACGGCCCCGTACCTGGCGCGCGCCCTCGGGTCCGGCCGCGACGGGGAGGCGGGGCAGGCATAGGCTGCCGGGCATGTTGTGGAAACGCCGGAGTGAACCGGCTCCGGCGGCGGAGGCGCCCGCCGCCGTACCTCCGGCGGGGCCGGTCGCGCGGCTCCCCGTGACGAACGACGGGCGGAACCCGCTGTCGCTGATCCTCGAACCCTGGGCCTCGGAAATATGGCTGGAGCCGGGCGAGAAGGTCACCGTGATCACCGTCGGCTCGGCGGACCGCGCCCGGCCCTGGTCCGGCACCCGGGCGCCCGACGAGCCCTTCGAGCTCCAGTACTGCGCGGACATGCTGGTGGTCTGGGCGAACGGCAGCCTGACGACCGTCGAGGACGCCTCCGGGAACGAACTGTTCCGCTGGTGAGGCTCAGACGTCGCCCGGGAGCAGGTGCTGTGGCAGTTCGCGGAAGCTCCACCGGCCCTGGCGGCGGGTGAACATCCAGACGAGGTCGTGCCGGTCGGGCCAGGTGGCCGGGGTTCCGGGGATCCGGTGGGCGCCGAGGGCCCGGATCAGGCGCGGGATCCCGCTGTGCTCCCAGCAGACGAGCACGGGCATGGGAGCGGCCAACGCGGCCTGCGCGAGGGCGGCTTCGGCGCCGACCGCGAACTCGGCGCGGACGGGGGTGCGCAGGGCGGTGGCGAGCGCCGCCACCGTCTGCTTGCACCGCGCGGGAGCGGCGGTTCCCTTCCCGCCTGCCGCGAAGACCGCCGCGGGGCGGGGCAGCGAGGAGCCGGGGGCCGGCGGGAAGAGGCGCGGGAGGCGCTCGGCCCGGCGCCAGCCGCGGCCGGCCAGCGAACCGGGGTCGTCCTCGCCCTCCTCGTCCCGGCCGGCGCCGCCGGCGTACGGCTTCTCCGCGTGCCGGATCACCATGACCAGGGCGTCCTTGGGTCCGGCCGGCGCACCGGGTGCCGGGGGGCGCGGGGCTTCCCCGCCCGAGCACCCGGCTCCGGCCCCGGCCAGCGGGACGAGGGCGGCGGCCAGTACGGCTCGGCGACGCGGTCCGGACCCGGAGGGGGCTTCTGGCATGGCGCCACTGTCCCCCACGGCCCGGGCGGCGCCGGGACACGGCGCGGTACGGGCCGTGCCGGTCAGCCGATCGGCGCAGGGGCGGGAGCCTTGGACCCCGGGCTCAGCGGGGGCCCTTGCGCACGGCCCGCAGCCACTCCTTGTTCATCGCGGCGATCGACGGCAGCGGGATGCCCTTCGGGCAGGCCGTGGCGCATTCGCCGGTGAGGGTGCAGCCGCCGAAGCCCTCCTCGTCCATGCGGGCCACCATGTCCAGCACCCGGGTCTCGCGCTCCGGCGAGCCCTGCGGGAGGACGTTCAGGTGGTTGACCTTGGCGGAGGTGAAGAGCATCGCGGAGCCGTTGGGGCAGGCCGCTACGCACGCGCCGCAGCCGATGCACTCGGCGTGCTCGAAGGCGAAGTCGGCGTCGGCCTTGGGCACGGCGGTGGCGTGCGCCTCGGGGGCGGCGCCGGTGGGGGCGGTGATGTAGCCGCCGGCCTGGATGATCCGGTCGAAGGCGCCACGGTCGACGACGAGGTCCTTGACCACCGGGAAGGCGGCGGCCCGCCACGGCTCGACGTCGATGGTGTCGCCGTCGGCGAAGGACCGCATGTGGAGCTGGCAGGTGGTGGTGCGTTCCGGGCCGTGGGCGTCGCCGTTGATGACGAGGCTGCAGGCGCCGCAGATGCCCTCGCGGCAGTCGTGGTCGAAGGCGACCGGGTCCTCGCCGCGCAGGATGAGGCCCTCGTTGAGGGTGTCGAGCATCTCCAGGAAGGACATGTCCTTCGAGATGCCGTCGACCTCGTAGGAGGCCATGTGACCGGGGGCGTCGGCGTCGCGCTGGCGCCAGACGCGCAGGGTGAGCTTCATGCGTAGCTCCGCTGGGTGGGGTGGACGTACTCGAAGACGAGGTCTTCCTTGTGCAGGACGGGGGCGGCGCCGGTGCCCTGGTACTCCCAGGCGGCCGCGTATCCGAACTCCTCGTCGCGGCGGGCCGCTTCGCCGTCGGGGGTCTGGGACTCCTCGCGGAAGTGGCCGCCGCAGGATTCGGCGCGGTGGAGTGCGTCGAGGCACATCAGCTCGGCGAGTTCGAAGTAGTCGACGATGCGGTTGGCCTTCTCCAGCGACTGGTTGAACTCCTCGCCGCTGCCCGGGACCTTGATCCGGCGCCAGAACTCCTCGCGGATCTCGGGGATGCGGTCGAGCGCCTTGCGCAGGCCCTCCTCGCTGCGGGCCATGCCGCAGTATTCCCACATCAGTTCGCCGATCTCGCGGTGGAAGGAATCGGGGGTGCGGTCGCCGTCGACGGCGAGGAGTTTCGCCAGGCAGTCGCGGGTCTCGCGGATCGCCGCCGCGGCCTCGGGGTGGCTGTCGTCCACGGTGTCCTGGTGGGGGTGGCGGGCGAGGTAGTCGTTGATCGTGGAGGGGAGCACGAAGTAGCCGTCGGCGAGGCCCTGCATCAGCGCGGAGGCGCCGAGGCGGTTGGCTCCGTGGTCGGAGAAGTTGGCCTCGCCGATGGCGAAGAGGCCGGGGACGGTGGTCTGGAGGTCGTAGTCGACCCACAGGCCGCCCATCGTGTAGTGGACGGCGGGGTAGATCCGCATGGGGACCTCGTACGGGTTCTCCGCGGTGATCCGCTCGTACATCTCGAAGAGGTTGCCGTACTTCTCGGCGACCTTGTCGCGGCCCATGCGGCGGATGGCGTCCGCGAAGTCGAGGTAGACGCCCTGGCCCCCGGGGCCTACGCCGCGGCCTTCGTCGCAGACGTTCTTCGCGGCGCGGGAGGCGATGTCGCGGGGCACGAGGTTGCCGAAGGAGGGATAGATCCGCTCCAGGTAGTAGTCGCGCTCCGCCTCGGGAATGTCGGCTGCGGCGCGGGTGTCGCCCTCGGCCTTGGGGACCCAGATGCGTCCGTCATTGCGCAGGGACTCGCTCATGAGGGTGAGCTTGGACTGGTGGTCGCCGGTGCGCGGGATGCAGGTGGGGTGGATCTGGGTGAAGCAGGGGTTGGCGAAGTACGCGCCGCGCCGGTGCGCCCGCCAGACGGCGGTCGCGTTGGAGTTCATGGCGTTGGTGGAGAGGTAGAAGACGTTGCCGTAGCCGCCGCTCGCCAGGACCACGGCGTCGGCGTAGTACGTGGAGATCTCGCCGGTGATCAGGTCGCGGGCGACGATGCCGCGGGCCACTCCGTCCACGACGATCAGGTCGAGCATCTCCGTGCGGGCGTGCATCTCGACGTTGCCGGCGGCGATCTGCCGGGAGAGTGCCTGGTAGGCGCCGAGCAGGAGCTGCTGGCCGGTCTGGCCGCGGGCGTAGAAGGTGCGGGAGACCTGGACGCCGCCGAAGGAGCGCGTGTCGAGGAGGCCGCCGTACTCGCGGGCGAAGGGGACGCCCTGGGCCACGCACTGGTCGATGATCTCCACGGAGATCTGGGCGAGGCGGTGGACGTTGGACTCGCGGGCGCGGAAGTCGCCGCCCTTGACGGTGTCGTAGAAGAGACGGTGCACCGAGTCGCCGTCGTTGCGGTAGTTCTTGGCGGCGTTGATGCCGCCCTGGGCGGCGATGGAGTGGGCGCGGCGCGGGGAGTCGGAGAAGCAGAACTGGACCACGTGGTAGCCCTGTTCGGCGAGTGTCGCGCCGGCCGCTCCGCCCGCCAGGCCGGTACCGACGACGATGACGGTGTGCTTGCGGCGGTTGGCCGGGTTGACGAGCTTGGCCTCGAAGCGGCGGCGGTCCCAGCGGTCCGCGATCGGGCCTTCGGGGGCCTTGGCGTCGGAGACGGGGTCGCCGGTGGTGTATGCGGCGTAGTGAGGGCCCTGCCGGTGGGGGTCCTGCTGGTGGAGGTCCTGCTGGTGGAGGTCCTGCTGGTGGGCGTGCTGATCGCGGTCGTGCTGGTGTGCGCTCATGGTCAGTTCACCACTCCGGTCATGACGGCTACGGGGACGGACACGAAGCCGGCGAAGAGGACGAGGGCCAGGCCGTTGGCCAGGAACTTCAGCGTCCGCTCGCGTCGGGCGCTGCCCGCGCCGAGGGTCTGCGCGGCGCTCCAGAAGCCGTGGCGGACGTGCAGTCCGAGGGCGGCCATGGCCACGATGTAGATCGTGTTCCCGTACCAGGTGGAGAAGGTGGACAGGACGTTCTCGTACGGGTGGCCGGACCAGGCGCGCTCATTGACGGTGAGCGTGGTGAGGTCGAGCAGGTGCCAGACGATGAACAGGCCGAGGATGATGCCGCCCCAGCGCATGGTGCGGGTGGCGTAGCTCGCGCGGCGGCGCTTGTGGGCGTACTTCACCGGGCGGGCCTTGATGTCGCGGCGGCTGAGCTGGTACGCGGACACGGCGTGGGCGACGACCGCGGCGAGCAGTCCCACGCGGACGAGCCACAGGGCCCACTCGTGGTGCAGGAAGGGCGAGCCGAGGGTGCGCAGCCAGTGGGCGTAGCCGTTGAACTCGTCGGCCCCGAAGAAGATCTTGAGGTTTCCGAGCATGTGCACGACGAGGTAGCCGAGCATGATCAGGCCGGACACGGCCATCACGGACTTCTTGCCGACGGAGGAGTCCCAGATCGTGCGTGCGATGGACGGCCGTCGATCCGTCCGCGTTGCCAGAACCATGTCCTCGACGGTACGGACGAGGGTCCCGAAAGGTCCAAGACATGATGGAGCTGATATCGATAGACGGTAACTATCGAGGGCGCGGGTGTCGTGTCGATCAGGCCGGATCAGGGAGCGGTGGCCGGTGCCATGGGGTCTCCCCAGGCCCGACAGGGCCGAGGGGAAGGCTCGCACGGCGGACGAGGGAGGCGACGCGGAGCGTCGCCGGCCGAGGACAACGCGGCGAGGCGCGGTGCCGGGCGCCGCGAGCCCGCCCTGATCGCCAAGACACCCCCTAGCCTGGCCAAGGCACCCCCTAGCCTGGGCGTATGCAGTTCCAGCAGCTTCTGTACTTCGTGGCCGTCGCCGAGACCCGGCATTTCACCCGGGCCGCGGAGCGCGTGCACGTGGCCCAGCCCTCGCTCTCGCAGCAGATCAGGGCGCTCGAACGGGAACTCGGGGCCGAGCTGTTCAGCCGGGCCCGGGGCAACATCACGCTGACCGACGCGGGTGAGACGCTGCTGCCGCTGGCCCGCCGGATCCTGGCGGACGCGGACACCGCGCGGCTGGAGGTGCAGGAACTGGCGCAGCTCCGGCGCGGCCGTGTCCGGCTCGGCGCCACTCCCAGCATCTGCACGGGCCTGCTGCCGGACGTACTGCGGGCCTTCCACGACGCGCATCCCGGGATCGAGCTGCTGATCGAGGAGAGCGGCTCGCTCGACCTCGTACGGGAACTCGCGCGCGGAGCCCTGGACCTGGCCCTGATCGCGCTGCCGCTGCCCCCTTCGGCACCGGCCCTGACCACGGTGGAGCTGCTGACGGAAGACCTCGTGGTGGTCTCCTCGGCGGAACGGCCGGCGCCCGGCGGGGGCGGCGAGCTGACCATCCCGGGGTTGCGGGACGAGCCGATGGTGATGTTCCGGCACGGCTACGACCTGCGGGAGCTCACGGTGACGGCCTGCCGGGCGGAGGGCTTCGAGCCGGTCTTCACCGTGGAGGGCGGCGAGATGGACGCGGTCCTGGGCTTCGTCCGGGCGGGGCTCGGTATCGCGGTGGTCCCGGCGATGGTGGCGGACCGCGCCGGTCCGGGCCTGCGGGTGACCCCGCTGGCCGGCTCCCCGCTGCGTCGCACGATCGCCCTGGCCCACCGCACCGACGTGGCTCCGCCGCGCGCGGCCCGCGAGCTGAAGCGCGTACTGACCGGCTGACTCCGCCGCGGCGGGGCCCCGGGCGGGGCGGGCCGGGCGGGGCGGACGGTCATTTCAGGGCCTGGGCTTGGGCTTGGGCCTGGGCTTGGGCGGACGCCTGGGCGGGGCCTGCCGGCAGGGCCTTGTCGAGGCCTTCGGCGAGCATCCCGAAGGCCTGATCGGCATCGGCCACCGCGGCCGCGTGGGCCTCGTCGGCGCTCTGCCCGGATTCGATCCGCCGCCAGTTCACCCGGCCCAACTCGTGCCGGACCGCCACCAGATGCATCGCGGCCAGGCGGGCGGCGAGCGGCGCCACCGACTCCGCCTCCAGCCCGGCGGCGAGCAACTCCACCTCGCGGTCGGTGTAGCGGCTCAGCCGGCTCTTGAGGCTGGCGGTGCTGTAGACGAGCCCCTGGAAGGCCATCACGTTCGGGTGGTCGCACAGCCCGGTGATCGGGTCCCGCTCGGCCAGCGCCGCCAGGAAGTGCGCGTGCACGGCGCCCACCGGCGTGCGGCCGGCGGGCCGCTCGCGCACGATGCGCGCCACCTCGTCCTGGTGGTCGGCGAACCGGTCGAGCAGGAGGTCCTCCTTGCTCGGGAAGTACCGGAAGAGGGTGGGCTTGGAGACCTCGGCCGCGGCCGCGACGTCCGCCACCGACACGGCATCGAAGCCCCGTTCCAGGAAGAGCTCCAGCGCCGTCGCCGCCAGTCGGTGCCGCGTACGGAGCTTCTTGTTCTCGCGCAGACCCGTCGTGTTCTCCATGCGCACAGCGTACCACGGATGCGTGACCGGGTTATTTTTGTAACCGGGTTGCTTTTTCTGGCGGGAGCCGCTTTCCTTGAGACATCGACGAGGAGAGGACATCCCATGACCGACGTACTGATCACCGGCTCGGGTCCCACCGGACTGACGCTCGCCTGCGACCTGGCACTGCGCGGATTCGCCGTGCGGGTCATCGACCGGCGCACCGAACCGCACCACGAGTCCCGGGGCAAGGGGCTGCTGCCGGGCAGCCTCGACGTCTTCCAGGAGCTCGGCGTGCTCGACACCCTGGCCGCCACCGGCAGCAGGAGCGTGGTCCTGCGCAAGTACTTCGACGGACAGCACGTCAACGACACCCCCACCGACGCCGGCCTGCTGATCGGGCAGTGGCAGATCGAAGCGGCCCTGCGCGACCGGCTCGCCGGGCTCGGAGTGCAGGTCGAGTACGGATCGGAGCTCACCGCGATCACCCAGGACGCATCCGGGGTGCGCGCGGAGCTGGCGGACGGCACCGTGATCGCAGCCCGCTATCTCGCCGGGTGCGACGGCGGGCGCGGCACCACGCGCAAGCTGCTCGGCATCCCCTTCGAGGGGAACGGCCAGGAGGAACCCGCGATGGTCATCGGGGATGTCCGGGCGCCCGGGCTCAGCCGGGACGTCTGGCACCAGTGGTTCACCTCGGACGGCAATGGAATGCTCCTCTGCCCGATGCCGGGGACGGACAGCTTCCAGTTGCAGGCCTCGCCCGAGCGGGACGAGCAGGGTGAGCCGCTGCCGCCCTCCCTGGAGAGCTTCCAGCGGCTCTTCGACCGGCATGCCCGGGTTCCGGGCATCCGGCTTGCCGACGCCACGTGGATCTCGGCCTGGCGGGTCAACATCCGGATGGCCACGCGGCTGCGGGAGGGGCGGGTCTTCCTCGCCGGGGATGCCGCGCACGTGCAGCCCATAGCCGGCGGGCTCGGCATGAACACCGGCATCCAGGACGCCACCGCCCTCGCACGGACGCTGGCCGTGGCACTCACCGGGCCCGGCGGTGAGGAGGTGCTCGACGCGTACGAGGCGGAGCGGCTGCCCGTGGTCGCCGACGTCCTGGCCGACACGGCGGAGCGGTACGAGCGGGTCGTGGAGGCCGTGCGGACCCCCGGTCGCGGGACGGAGGTCGGCATGAGCCGGAGCGAGCCGCGCGCCGGAGCCTGAGGCGGCCCCCGGCCGACCCCGGGCCGCCGCCGGCCGGCCTGCGGCCGGGGCTCGCGGCCCGGGAATTCCGGCTCCGGCGCCGGGCAGCCGCGCCGCCCGGCGCTCCCGGCGGCGGACGTCAGGAGGGCGTGGGCACCGCGTCCGAGAGGGAGAGGGTGTGGATGCGGTCCGGGGCCCCGGGCCGGGCGTAGTACCAGCCCTGAGCGGTGTCGCAGCCGAGGGCGCGCAGCTGGGCGGCCTGGGCTCCGGTCTCCACTCCCTCGACGGTGACGGCGAGTTCGAGGCTGTGCGCCAGGGCGACGATCCCCTCCACGATCTTGACGTCGACCGGGTTGGCGGGCTGCTGCTGCATTCCCTGGGTGAAGGAGCGGTCGAGCTTCAGGACGCTGACCGGCAGCCGCCGCAGGTTGGCCAGGTTCGAGTAGCCGGTGCCGAAGTCGTCGAGGGCGATGTCCACGCCGAGGGCGGCGAGCCGGCGCAGCGGTTCCAGGAGTTCGTCGTCGGCCCCTATCAGGGCCGATTCGGTGACCTCCAGGCACAGCGCGCCCGGGGCGAGGCCGGACTTCTCCAGCACCGCCACGGTGTCGGCGACCAGGCCCGGGTGGTGGAGCTGGGTCGGTGAGAGGTTGACGTTGATCCGCAGAGCCGCGCCTCCGTGCTGGCGCTGCCAGATGCGAGCCTGACGGACGGCTTCCTCCAGCACCCAGCGCCCGAGCGGCACGATCAGCCCGGTCCGTTCGGCGAGCGGGATGAACCGGTCCGGGCCGAGGACCCCGTACTGCGGGTGCGACCAGCGCACCAGCGCCTCGGCCCCGTGCACGCTGCCGTCGCGCATGTGGACCAGCGGCTGGTACTCGATGAAGAACTCGCCGCGTTCCAGCGCCGCGGGCAGGGCGTTGGTCAGGCCGTGGCGGGTGATCGCGCGGGCGTCGGCCTCGGCGTCGGCGAATTCGAAGCGGTTGCCGCCGGCCGCCTTGGCCCGGTACATCGTGATGTCGGCGCTGCGCAGCACCTCCGCCGGGGTGCGTTCCTTGGCCCGGCCCTCGACGATGCCGATGCTGCCGCGGACCGTCAGCTCCCGGCCCTCCAGCCGGATCGGTGTGGACAGGGCGGTCAGTATGCGGACCGCGAGGTCGGTCACCTTCTCCTCGGTGTCGGAGCCGGTGGTCAGGGCGACGAATTCGTCACCGCCGAGCCGGGCGACCACCTCGCCGGGGCCGGTCGCGCAGCTCTGCAGCCGGTCGGCGACCTCGACCAGCAGCCGGTCCCCCGCCGAGTGCCCGAGGCTGTCGTTGACCGCCTTGAAACCGTCGAGGTCGAGGTAGCACAGGCCGTAGCGGTCGCCTCCGGCCCCGCCGAGGGCCTTCTCCAGCCGCTCGAAGAACAGCGTCCGGTTGGGCAGGCCGGTCAGGGCGTCGTGGGTGGCCTCGTAGCGCAGGCGCAGGTTCAGCAGCCGGCGTTCGGTGGTGTCCTCCATCAGCGCCAGCTGGTACTGCGGTTTCCCGTCGGCGTCGCGCAGCAGCGACACCGTCAGATTGGTCCAGAGCACGGTGCCGTCGTGCCGGTAGTACGGCTTCTCCACGCGGTAGCTCTCACGCTCGCCGCGCACCAGCTCGCCGTACATCCGCCAGACGTGCGGGGTGTCGTCGGGGTGTCCCCACTCGCTGACGTTGCGGCTGCGGACGTGCCCCTCCAGGCCGCCGAACATCTGCAGCAGGGCGTCGTTGACCTCCAGGACGTTCCCGTCGAGGTCGGCGATGCCGATGCCCACGGCCGCGCCCTCGAAGACCGCCCGGAAGCGTTCCTCGCTCGCGTGCAGGGCCTGCTGCGCGTCCGTGCGCGCGGTCAGCGCGGAGCGCGCGATGGCCTCCTGCTCCCTGAGGGTGCGCTCGCGCAGCGCGCGGGCGTATCCCGCCGCGATGGCGTGCTGGAGCCGGGCGCAGCGGGAGCGGTACTCCTCGGTGCCCTCGACGCCGGAGCCCTCGGGTCCGTCCGGGCCGCAGTAGAGCACCAGGTACGACTCGATCACGCCGAGGGTGCCGGCCAGGGCCTCGGGGTCGGTGCAGTGCACGGCGACGAGTTCCGCCCCCACCTGCTGGGCGACCGAGGCGTCGAAGGGCCGGGCGTGCAGGGCCTCGGTGAGCGTCCGGGTGAGGGGTACGAGGTGCCGTTCGAACTCGGTGCGGGTCAGCGAGGTCGCCGTGACCGGGAAGATCGCCCGGCCCCAGATCGTGGCGAAGCGGGCGATCCGGTCCTCGATGCCGCCGTGCGGGGCCGCCGCGGACCCGGTGGCCGGTGCCGCGGTCGGTGCCGCGGCTACTTTCGGCGCCCCCGCCGTCTGTGCCGGAAGTCTCACGCCTTGCGTCCCACGCCGCCGAAGCCCGAGAAGGCGTAGGGGTCTTCCGGTGTCTCGCCGTCGTCGCCGTCGTCGGGCCGGTCCGGCCGCCAGTCGGGCATGGACACGAGGCCCGGCTCCAGCATCTCGAACCATTCGAAGAAGCCGCCGATCTGTTCCCGGGTACGCATGACGAGGGGGTTGCGCATGTCCCGGTAGACGCCCACGGTGCCGGCGGCGGCTTCCTGGGTGAGCGGGATCCCCTCGTACGAGGCGTGCGTGAGGATCAGGAGGCTGCCGGGGGCCAGCGCGTCGCGCAGCTCGGCGACGGCGGCGTACGGGTCGTCCGTGTCTTCCAGGAAGTGCAGGACAGCCACGAGCAGGAGGGCGACCGGGCGGCCGAGGTCGAGCAGCCGGCCGACCTCGGGGGCGGCCAGGATCTCCTTGGGCTTGCGCAGGTCGGCGGCGACGATGTCGCTGTGGTCGTCCCCCGCGAGGACGGCCCGGCTGTGCGCGACGGCCACCGGGTCGTGGTCGACGTAGACGACGCGCGCCTGCGGGGTGGCGGCCTGGGCGATCTCGTGGACGTTGCCGAAGGTGGGGATGCCGGAGCCGATGTCGAGGAACTGCGTGACGCCCTCGGCGACGGCGTGCCGGACGGCGCGGCGCATGAATGCCCGGTTGGCCTGCATGATCTTGGGCAGTCCCGGCATGAATTCCATGGCGCGGCGAGCCGTCTGGCGGTCGACCTCGAAATTGTGGGACCCGCCCAGGTAGTAATCATAGATGCGGGACACGCTCGGCACCGATATGTCGATGCCTGGCGGGGCCCAGGCGGGGCGCTCCATCGGGGTCTCCAAGCGTTGGTCCTGCGGTCGTCCGTGTGAGGTCGGACTCCTGTCCGAGCCGAATGTACTGATCATTTCCCAACAGGGCGAGCAAAAGCGGAAATTGGCGATCCGTTCTTCGTCACACACCAAAGGCGCCGCCACACCGGACGAGGGAATGACCGATACCGACAAGTCCCTTATGGGAATTGGCCGAGGGTCGATCGGAGTCACCACACTACCGACCCACGAGTGGCTCAAACCTCTCTGGTCGGCAGTCCACCCGTTCAGGCGAACCGGGAGCCGAGCCTCGCGTGCCCGGGCGCGCGCGGGCCCATGCTCCCGGGGTGAACAGAGCCTGTGCCAGGCGCCTGCTGGCAGTCCCGGTCCTGCTGTGGGCGGCCTTGTCCGTCACGCCGGCCGTGGCTGATAGCCGCGCCTACGCGACGACCGACTCCGGCGACGGCCCGGCCGCCGCCGTGGTGGCCGCGGTGGCCGGCGGCAGCGACCGCGGACGCGGCCCGCGTGGCGGACATCACGGTGACGACCAGGGCTCCGACCACGGGAAACGCCGTGGAGGCGGGCACGGCGGGGGCCATCACGGCCACCCCCACTGCCCACCGCCGCCGCCCCCTCCCCCCTGCCCGCCGAAGCCGCCGCCGAAGCCGCCGGAACCCACGCCGCCACCCGAGCCGACTCCCCCGCCGCCACCGCCCGAGCCCCCACCGCCCCCGAAACCCGCGCCGCCGAAACCACCGCCGCCTCCCGCGCCGGAGCCCGTACCGAAGTCGGTCCTGCCCGCACCGCCCCCGCCGAAGCCGGCACCCCCGCCGCCCCGTGTGGTCCGGGCCCCCGCACCGCCACCACCCGCACCACCTGCCCCACCCCCACCACCCGCCCCCGAGGTGAAACCCGTACCGCGGAAACCGGTGGCCCGACCCGCGTATCACGCGGCGGCCCGCAAACCCGTCGAGCACCACATCTCGCCGGTGACTTTCACCTTGATGACCGCCGCTCCCGCAGTGCTCGCGATCGTCGCGCTGCGCCCGCGCTAGGGCTTCTTCCGCCCCACCAGTAACCGATTGGGAGTCATCTTGTCGGAATGGCTCGTCCTGTCCCTCGCGATGGCCGCGGCCTGTGCCGTGGTGCTGTCCATCGCCTTCTTCAACCACAGGAGGATCGGCGACGACGACGATCCGAACGAGACCCCGGACGTCATCGAGTACATGACGATGATGATCGGGGTGATCTACGCGATCGTGCTGGGCCTGGCGATCGCCGGCGTCTGGGAAGGCCGCGGGGCCGCCCAGGAATACGTGCGCCAGGAGGCCCAGGCCCTGCACGAGATCAGTGTCCGCTCCGAGGTCTACCCGGCCGAGGTGCGCAAGAGGATCCGGTCCGATGTCGACGCGTACGTGACCTACGTCGTGGACACGGAGTGGAAGCGGATGGCCGACCACGGCGAGCTCACCGAGCACGGCGGGGAGCTGCTGGAACGTATCCGCCGGGACGTCACCGACTACGAGCCGCAGACCGACCACGAGGGGCAGGCCTATCAGCCGCTGGTGGACCAGGTCGCGGTGGTCGACGACGCCCGCAGCGCACGCGGTTCGAGTGCCGGGGCCACCATGCCGGGGGTGGTGTGGTTCGGGCTGATCGTCGGCGCCCTGGTGACCGTGGGCCTGATCTTCACCTTGCAGATCAGGCGGTCGTTCCGGGAGATGCTGCTGGCGGGCCTGTTCAGTGCCCTCATCGCGTTTCTGCTGTTCCTGATCTGGGACTTCGACGCGCCGTTCGGGCGGGGCATCTCCGCCACGGCCGAGCCGTTCCTCGCCCAGTTCCCCCACCTGGACCTCGGCGGCTAGGAGATTGCGCTCGGATCGGGCCGTCCGCAAACCGGGGACGGGCCTCCCGTCCCCGGTTCGGCCCACGGCCATGCCCCATTCGCCCGTTCCTGATCGCGGGTCACCGCACCCCGACCTAGCGTGTCGGACATCGAGGCGCACGACCCCCCACGTGCGGAAAACCGTTCCGCGGCTGCTCCTCGGGGATCCGGAGAATCAACCATGGGTGCGATACGTACCTCCGCCACCGCCCTGCTGAGCGCCGGCGCCACGGGCGCCGTACTCGCGCTCGGCGTCCTCGGCGCGCCCGCCGCGACCGCTGCCGAGGCCCAGCCCATCACCTCGTTCGGCTTCACCCTCACGCCTTCGACCGTCGCCCCCGGGGGGCAGACGGTCCTCGCGGTCAGCCGCTGCAACGCCGCCTACGCCACCGCCTCCTCCGGGGTCTTCGACACCGTGAGCATCGCGCGCGGCCAGACCGTACGGGTCACCGTGGACCGGGACGCCCGGCGCGGAGCCGTCTACTCCGTCTCCTTCACCTGCAACGGCGAGACGGGCTCGGCCGACCTGACCATCGCCGGCGGCACCACCGGACCCACCACGAGCTCCACACGGACCGGCACCGGCGCGACCCTCCTCCCGACCCCGTCCTCCGCCCTCGGTGTCCGCGGCGGTCTGGGCGGCAGCGTGGCCGGCATGGATCCCGTGGAGCTCGGCGCCGGCGCCGGCCTGTTCCTCGCCGCCGCGGGTGGCACCGTGTTCGCCCTGCGCCGCAGGGGGTCCGGCCGTAGCCACTGAACCCGCCGGACATCCCCCGCCACCGCCGATCGCCCCGAGTCCTGACGAGGACTCGGGGCGATCGGCGGTGGCGGGGGATCCGCGTCCGGGGGGCCCGGTCAGGCCCGTCCGCTGCGCAGCGGTCGGCGACGGCGCAGCACGTGGGCGCCTGCGCCGAGCGCCGCGGCGCCCACGAGGCCCGCACCGATGGCGGTCTCGGCGGTGGACGGGCCGAAGGATCCGCCGATGCCACCCTGCGAGGGGTTGCCCTCCAGGATCGTGAAGCGGTGCGTGGCGACCAGGTTGCTGTCGTTGCACTTGACCGACAGCGTGTGGTGCCCCGGCGAGGCGTGGTTGAAGATCCGGACGGTCGCGAAGCCGATGGACCCCGCGGACAGGTTGGCCGGCGGAAAGTTGCCGTGCGACGTGACGGTACCGCCGTGACCGCAGCCCGCCGCGCTCACCTGCATCGTGGAACCCTGGTGCACGGAGTACGGGTTGACGGAGATGTTGCTGGGGCCGTTCCCACCCCCATTCCCACCCCGGCCCCCGGGGTCCTGGTTCGCGGAGGCGAACGGGGCACTGAGGCCGATCACGGCGCAGGCTGCCGCCGTCACGGTAAGAGCGCGCAATACACGCATGGTGGAACCTCCAGCGGGAAGCGCCCCGGAGCGTCGGCCCCGGATGATCGACGAGAACGCCTCCCACGTCGAACCCTCAGGTCGTCCCGCAACCTCCGCATTTCCGGCTTTGGGCCGCCCGGTTGAGCGACACGCCGAAGGGCGGGAAATGCAACTGACGGATCCGCAGGTCACGACCCGTCAGGCATTTATGTGACGATTACCTGGATGGGCGCACCCCTTCCGGCCCCCTCCGGGTGGCGGCCACCCGTTCGCCCTTCCCCCCTCGCCGTCCTGCCGACTCGGCCTTAGCGTGCGTGAAGTAGGGCGTACAGGGGCGGGACAGGAACGCGGGTCGGGACCCCCGCGTCGGGAAGGGAGAACGATGGGCGAGGACGAGCCCGGGCAGTCACGCAAACGCTCACCGTGGGGCGTACTCGCCCTGGTCATGCTCACCGGCCTCGCCATGGTGCGCAACGGTGTGAATGTCGGCGACGGGCCGCCGCAGCCCACCGCGGCCTCGGCCGTCGCGGTGACGTCCGGCCAGTTGCCGGCGGATCCACCCACGCCCCCGGCGGACATGGAGGTGCTGGAGCACTCGTCGGTCCAGCGCATCCGGATTCCCACGATCAACGTGGACGCGCCGGTGATGACGGTCGGGCTGGACGCGGAGGGCTGGATCGACGCGCCGCCGCCGCAGGACCGCAATCTCGCCGGCTGGTACCTCAACGGCATCTCGCCGGGCCAGCGGGGCTCCGCGGTGATCGTCGGGCACGTGGACAACGCACAGGGACCCGCGGTCTTCTACGGCCTCGGCTCGGTCAAGCCGGGCAACCACATCGAGGTGGAGCGGTACGACGGCCGCACGGCGGTGTTCGAGGTCTACGGGGTGGAGGTGTTCTCCAAGGAGGCCTTCCCCGGAGCCCGTGTGTACGGGGACACCGGGCACCCGGAACTCCGGGTGATCACCTGCGGCGGCGGATACTCGAAGGCCCGCGGCTACGACGGCAACGTGGTCGTCTTCGCCCGCATGCTGGAGGCCCGCTGAGCCCGCGGGTATCCGCCGCGGCCGGCTCCCGGTTCAGCGGGGCGGCAGCACCGGGAGGGTCATCCGGTAGCCCCGTGCGAGCAGTTGGGGAAGGTAGGAGGAGATCGCCTGGACGCTCTGCGACCGGTCGCCGCCGGCGTCGTGCGAGAGGACGATCACGCCGGGGGCCGCGCCGCCCAGGACCCGGGAGATGATCGTCGGGGTCCCCGGTTCCTTCCAGTCCAGGGTGTCCACGGTCCAGGCGAGCGGCTCCATGCCGAGCTCGGCCCCGATCTCGAAGGCGGCCCGGTTCCAGGCTCCGTAGGGGGCCCGGAACCACAGCGGCGCCTCGCCCACGGTCTGCTGTACGACCTCGCTCGTGCGGCCGATCTCGGAGGCGAGGGCGGGGCGGCTGAGGCTGGGGATGAGCGGGTGGGTCCAGGTGTGGTTGCCGATGACGTGACCCTCGTCGACCATCCGGCGCAGCAGGTTCCGGTTCTCGGCGGCCATCTCCCCGCAGACGAAGAACACGGCGCGCACGCCGTACCGGGCGAGGGTGTCGAGGATGGCGGGGGTGTAGCGGGGGTCCGGACCGTCGTCGAAGGTGAGCACCATGCCGGCCGACGCGGCTTCGGCGGCGGGAAGTTCCAGGATGGGCCGGGTCCTCACGGCCGGCTTCACGGCCGCCGCGCGCACCGGGGCGTCGGCGGTCATCGGCCGCAGCCGGTACGACTTCTCAGGCAGCGCCTGCGCCCGCAGCCCCGGCGCACCCGCCGCGGGCCGCGCCCCCGGCCCGGCCTGTGCTCCGGACCCGCCCGGTCCGGGCCCCGGGGTACCGGTACCGCGCTCACCACCCACGCTGAGCAGCCCGGAGGCCGCGGCGACCCCGAGGAAGACGGCGGTACGCAGGACCGTGCGCCGCCCTACTGTCGGCTCGTCATTTTTCATTATTACTACGTATCAACGACATCGCCGAAGTTGTCGAGAGGCGCGGACGCACCCACTTCCCCTCACCCGGTCGGCCGACGCCGCCGGCGCCCGGCCCGGTCAGCCGCGGCGGACCAGGGGGAAGGGGAGGGTCTCGCGGATCGTCAGGCCCGTGAGGAACATGACGAGGCGGTCCACGCCGATGCCGAGGCCCCCCGTGGGCGGCATCGCGTATTCCAGGGCGTCGAGGAAGTCGTTGTCGAGTTCCATCGCCTCCGGGTCGCCGCCCGCCGCGAGCAGGGACTGGGCGGTGAGGCGGCGGCGCTGTTCCACCGGGTCGGTCAGCTCCGAGTAGGCGGTGCCCAGTTCGGTGCCGAAGGCGACCAGGTCCCAGCGTTCGGCGAGCCTGGGGTCCCGGCGGTGCTGGCGGGTGAGCGGGGAGACGTCGGTGGGGAAGTCCTTGTAGAAGGTGGGCAGCTTGGTGCGCTCCTCCACGAGGCGCTCGTACATCTCCAGCACCACGTCGCCGCGGGTGTCCTCGGGGGCGTGCGGGACCGACGCCCGGTCGCACAGCCGGCGCAGCACCCCTTCCTCGGTGTCGGCGTCGACCTCGTCGCCGAGGGCCTCGCTGATGGCCCCGTACATGGTCTTGACCGGCCAGGTTCCGGAGATGTCGTGGACCACGAGCTTCCCGTCCGGTCCCGCCTTGTGGGCGATGGGCGAGCCGAAGGCGGCGGTGGCGGCACCCTGGATCAGTTCGCGTGTGAGGTCGAGCATCACGTCGTAGTCGGCGAAGGCCTGGTAGGCCTCCAGCATCGTGAACTCGGGGTTGTGCTTGTAGGAGACGCCCTCGTTGCGGAAGGTGCGGCCCATCTCGAAGACCTTCTCCATTCCGCCGACGCAGAGCCGCTTGAGGTAGAGCTCGGGCGCGATGCGCAGGTACAGGTCGAGGTCGTAGGCGTTGATGTGGGTGCGGAAGGGCCGGGCGTTGGCGCCGCCGTGGATCTGCTGGAGCATCGGTGTCTCGACCTCCAGGTAGCCGCGGTCGAGCAGTCCCTGGCGCAGGGCCTGGACCGCGCTGGAGCGGGCCCGTACGACGTCCCGGGCCTCGGGGCTCGCGACGAGGTCGAGGTAGCGGCGCCGGACGCGGGCTTCGGGGTCGGCGAGACCCTTGCGCTTGTCGGGGAGGGGGCGCAGGCACTTGCCGGTGAGCTGCCAGGACCGGACCACGAGGGACGGCTCGCCGGCCTTGCTGGCGCCGGTCTCGCCGCTGACGAGCACGTGGTCGCCGAAGTCGACCTGCGAGGTGAAGGAGTCCAGTACCTCGGCCCCGGTCTCGTCGCGGGTGAGCATCAGCTGTATGTCCCCGGACCAGTCCCGCAGGACCGCGAAGACCACGCCGCCGAGGTCGCGTACGAGCATCACGCGTCCGGCGAGGGTGGCCTGTTCGCCGGTCCGGGCGCCGGGCGGGAGGGCGGGGTGGCCGGGAGAACCCTCGTGGGTGGCCTTCAGTTCCGCGACCGTGTGGGTGCGCGGGCGGATCCCCACCGGGTAGGGGTCGGTGCCGGCCGCCCGGATGCGGTCCAGCTTCGCGTGGCGGACGCGCACCTGTTCGGGCAGCCGCTCGGCCGGGGCCCGCGCGTCCTCCTGCTCGACCGCGTCCAGGCCGAGGGAGTCGATGGAGGGCAGTCCCTCGGTGGTGACGGGGGCGGTGAGGCCCTTGGGGTGGCCGTTGCCCCACAGGGTGCGCAGGCTGGGTACGGAGACGAAGCCCTCGGCGATGCCGGAGGCGAGGCTGACCCGGGCGAGCGAGCCGGCGTCCTGGTAGCAGAGGAAGCGCGGGTACCACTCGGGGTTGTACTTGACGTTCGAGCGGTAGAGCGCCTCCAGCTGCCACCAGCGGGAGAAGAAGAGGAGCAGCCTGCGCCACAGCTTGAGGACGGGGCCGGCGCCGATCCGGCCGCCCTCCTCGAAGGCGGAGCGGAAAACGGCGAAGTTGAGGGAGATCCGGTGCACGCCGAGGCCGGGGGCCGCGGCGCAGAGCTGGGCGACCATGAACTCCATGACCCCGTTGGGGGCCGTGCGGTCGCGGCGCATGAGGTCGAGGGAGATGCCGTCCCTGCCCCAGGGGACGAAGGAGAGCAGGGCGATCAGCTCGCCCTGGTCGTCGAAGGCCTCCACCAGCAGGCAGTCCCCGTCGGCGCGGTCGCCGAGCCGGTCCAGGGCCATGGAGAAGCCGCGCTCGGTCTCGGTGTCGCGCCATCGGTCGGCGCTCTCCACGATCCTCTGCATCTCGTCCTGGGAGAGGGCGGAGTGGCGGCGGATGACGGTGGTGGCCCCGGTCCGCCGGACCCGGTTGACGGCCTGCCGGGTGACGCGCATGTCGCGGCCGTCGAGGTCGAAGTGGGCCACGTGCAGGATGGCCTCGTCGCCGAGCTGCAGTGCGCCGAGTCCTGAGCGACCGTAGGCGGTGGCTCCGTCCTCGGAGGCACCCATGACGGCGGGCTGCCAGCCGTAGCGCCGGGCCACGGCCAGCCAGGCGTCGATGGCGGCGCTCCAGGAGGCGGGGTCGCCGACCGGGTCCCCGCTGGCGAGGCAGACGCCGGCCTCGACGCGGTAGGTGACTCCGGCCTTGCCGTTGGGGGCGAAGACGACGGCCTTGTCGCGCCGGGTGGCGAAGTAGCCGAGGGAGTCGCCCCGTCCGTAGGCGCCGAGGAGGGCGCGGATGCGGGGCTCCTCGTCGCCGTGCAGGGCGGCGGTCAGACGCTGGGAGCGGAAGAGGGTCATGGCCGCGTTCAGCAGGGCGACGGCGCCGAAGAGGCCGAGCAGGAAGGAGAGCGGGCGGGGTGGGTGGCCGTCGAACTCCCGGGCCGAGAAGAGGCCGCCGAAGACCTCCTTGGCGGCCCAGTCCAGCCACTGGCCCTTGGGCAGGGTGCCGGGGAAGAGGGCGACCAGCGCCCAGCCCGCGAGTACGGCGGCGAGCAGGCCGAGACCGAGCACGAACAGGGCGTGCCACAGGGCTCCGGGGCGGGACGCGGCGTAGAACTCGTCGCGGGCGGCGATCAGCACGGCCAGTGCGGCAACGGCGATGATCATGGACGGGATGCCGATCCAGTACTCGCCGACGGCCATCTCCAGCACGTCGTCGACGATCAGCAGGGCCAAATAGGTGATGACGATCCACCAGGCGACCTTCTTGCGGGTGCCGAGGGCCGCGGCAAGGAGGAAGAGGAAGACGGCGTAGGCGAGGTTCGCGCTGACCGGCACGACGATCAGGTCGAGGAACCGCACGATGTGCCGCAGGAGCCGCCGCAGCGTGGGCGAGAGCGCGAGCAGGGCGCAGAGCAGGCCGAGCGTTCCGAAGAACGCGCCGAACCCGTCGGGCACCCGGTTCAGGAAGCGGTTCCGGGTTCCGTGCTTCTCCTCCGCGGTGGCGCTGGTGGCACTCATGGTTCGCACTGTAGGGAGGGCGGCGCCGGTGCGCGCGCCGAGCGGGAGGGGCGCTTCCGGGCCGTGTCCACGGGTCTGCGCAGGCCCTGCGCAGACCGTGCCCGGGCCGCGCCCCGGGCGTTGCGGCGCACGGCCTATCCTCGGCAGGGTGACGGAGCACGTGAACACGGAATTCGAACGCGGTACCGACGGCCCGAAGGTGATCCTGGCCGGGGTGGACGGATCGGAGTCCTCGCTGCGGGCCGCGGCCTACGCGGCGGGGCTGGCCCGGCGGCAGAACGCCCTGCTGGCTCTGGTCTACGTCCAGCCGGTGATTGCGGCCGGCGCCGCGCTGGGCGCGCCGGTGGCGGACACCACCGGGGAGATCGCGGAGGGCCTGGTGGCCGAGATCCGCGCGTCGGCGGAGCGGCTCAAGGGCATCTACGAGGTGCGCTGGCAGTTCCACACCTTCCGCGGCGACCCGTACGCCGGCCTGGTGAGCGCGGCGGACGAGCTGATGGCGGACGCGGTGGTGGTCGGCGCCTCCGAGCAGGCGGGCCACCGCATCGTGGGGTCGGTGGCGATCCGCCTGGTCAAGGCGGGCCGCTGGCCCGTCACCGTGGTTCCGTAGGGGCCCGGGTCCCGGGCCCCGTCCCCGGTCCTACCTGCCCATGGTCAGGCCGTCCTTGGCTGCGCCACGGCTGAGGACGGCCTCGCTGATGGCGTCGCGGGCGCTCTCGTAGTCCTCGCGGCCGGGGTCCTTGGCGAGCGCGTCGGGCAGGTGGACGACCCGGCCCGCGGACAGGTCCATCATCTGCGGCACGAACTCGGCCTTGGTGACCTGCCAGCGCTGCCCGGCGGCGGCCGGCGGGGCGAAGGTGAACCGGCCGATCGAGCCGTAGTTGCCCCGCATGTCGCGCGCACCCGTGTAGTTGAACATCTCGCCCGCGACCTGGTCGCCCATGCCGTAGACGATCCAGGTCCCGTTGACCTTCTCGTAGGGCTGCGGGATGTGCGCGTGCGTGCCGAGGATCATGTCGATGTCGGGGCGGCCGCCGGTCTGCGAGGCGGTCAGCGCCTTGCCGAGCGAGAGCTGGGTCCCGTCCGGCTCGGTCTCCCATTCCGTGCCCCAGTGCACGCTCACCAGCACCACGTCGGCGCCCGCCTTCCGGGCCGCCCGCGCATCCGCGATGATCTTGTCCTGTTTCATCAGGTTGACCGCCCACGGCTGGCCGTCGGGCAGCGGGTAGCCGTTGGTGTCGTAGGTGTACGCGAGGTGCGCCACCTTGGCGGAGCCCGCCGTGTACGTGGTCACCGTGGCCGCCTCGGCGGCCGTACGGGCCGAGCCGGCGTGCCTCAGGCCGACCTTGTCGAAGCGGTCGAGCGTGCGGCGCAGACCGGCGCCCCCGTCGTCGAGGGTGTGGTTCGAGGCCGTGGAGCAGCCGTCGTACCCGGCGTCCTTCAGCCCGTCGGCGACCTCCGGCGGCGATTTGAAGGCCGGATAGCCGGAGAAGGGGCCGCCCTCCTCCCCGTAGATGGTCTCCATGTGGCAGAGGGCGAGGTCGGCCGCGGACACCACGGGCTTGACCCCGGAGAACATCGGCCTGAAGTCGTATCCGTCGCCGTCCGCGTCGTTCGCCGCGCGCTGGATGACGGAGGTGTGCGGCAGTACGTCGCCGCTCGCGACCAGGGTGAAGCCCTGGGCGGCGGGCGATCCGGCGGCGGTGGAGGGGGCGGCCGGTCCGCCGGAGTCCCCGAGGCGGGCCGGTGCGGAGCTCCCGGCGGCCGAGCATCCGGCGGCGGCCGACAGCAGCACGGCCGACAGGAGGGCGAGCACCGGCGGACGGATTCGCGTGGTCATGGGCCCCGCTCTCGTTAATACGATTATCTGACATGTGATCACATGCAATCCATATAACTACACGCCGTAAGTCAAGGAACGGATCCGTCTCGCGGACACACGCCCACCCGAACGGCGGACACGGGCGGCGGCGGACACGGGCGACGGCAGACCCGGGCGGCGCCAGACCCGGGCGGCGGCCGCATGCCGTTCGCCGCGCCGTTCGACCGTTCACCGACCCGCACGGCCGCCCGGCGGACGACCCGGGTGCTTGGGCGCAACGCCGGGGCCGGACGGTTCCAGGTGGGCTCCGTGCAGGTCAGGGTGGACGGGTCGCCGCCTCCACGGCCCCCCACGCACCCCGGAAGGAGCCCCTCGTGCCGCTCTCCCCCACCCTCCCGCGTACGGACCCCGAGGCACTCGCCGAACTCCAGCGCGACCACGGGCGGGCCCTGTTCGGATTCCTGGTCGGCCTCACGGCGGGGGACGCCCAGCGCGCGGAGGACCTCGTACAGGAGACCCTCGTACGGGTCTGGCAGCACCCGGAGGCCCTGTCCAGCGGGCACGACTCCATGCGGCCCTGGCTGTTCACGGTGGCCCGGCGCCTCGCGATCGACGCCCGGCGGGCCCGGCTCTCACGGCCGCTGGAGGTGGATCCGGAGGGGCTGGAACACGCACCCGAGCCCCAGGACGCGGTGGCCGGCTCGGTCACGGCGATCGACGTCCGGCGGGCCGTGGGGTCCCTGATGCCGGAGCACCGCGAGGTGCTGATGCAGGTCTACTTCCGTGACCGCTCGGTGGCCGAGGCCGCCGCCGAGCTCGGCATCCCGGCCGGAACCGTCAAGTCCCGGACGTACTACGCCCTTCGCGCCCTGAAGAAGGGCCTCCAGGGGTACGGGTACGGCCTCGGCGCCTGAGCCTGCGGCACGGCGAAAGATCGTGTAACGCCGTGAATAGATGCGGATCGGACATAAAACGCGTCGATTTCGGCATCAGAGCGTGCAAGTTGAGTAAACATCCCCCGCTCCGCGAGCCGCTCGGTGAAGGCTCAGGACTGACGACGGGACGCTCGAAGCGCGGGAGAAGGTGGAACGGTGCAGCCCGAGGGTAGTAACGGCACCAGTGACGGCGGGCTCGCGGTGCCCATGGCCTGGCTGTATGCCGAGTACATCGCGGACGAACTGCTGCGTACGGGCCGGCTCATCCCGGTCAGCACCCTGGAGTTCAGGGCCGGACGGGACACGCTCGCCCTGACGATCTACCTCTCGGACGCGGCCGGTGAGCTCTCCGGCATCCGGGTGGTCTCGCAGCTCGACGAGTGGCTGTCGCTCACGGCGTACGGACACCCGTGGCGCGACTGGGTGCACACCCGGTTCCTCGCGCTCGGCGAGGAGGCCCGGGAGCGCGGCGACGGCGGGGACCCCGACCTGGAACTGGCCCGGGCGGCGTGGCGCTGGCTGGACGGCACCGAGCTGTTCGCCACCAACCTCGACCCCGGACGGCCCGACCACACGGACTTCCCGCCGGAACTGGACGAGAACGCGCGGGTATGGACCCCGGCCTGGCAACTCGGTCTACCGCTGGGACATTTGGCGATGCACCTGTTCTGACGAAGCCGCGGGCACGGGACGCTGACCTCGCCTCCCTCGCGGCGGACGCCCACGCCGAGGTCGCCGAATCCCAGGACCTCCTCCTGGGCCGGCTCCTGACGGAGCTTCGGCGCGGCGACGGCGCCATCGGCTCGCTGCCGGCGCTGTACCCCCCGCCCCGGCCGAAGCCGGGAGCGCCTTCCGTCTCCCCCACCCCGACGCCGGAAGGCCGTGGCGAGGGGACCGAGTTCCACTTCGGCGATGTTTTCGCCGCTCTGGCCGGCCTGGGAGCACCTGCGCCACGATCCCGGGGTTCCCGGCTTCTCCCGGCGGGTCCTGCCGCCGTGCGCTCCCGATTCCGCGCCGGGTCCGTCTAGAACTCCTCCGGATGGAGTGGCGGGGCGATCCTGAAGCATGCGGACTGAAGGTCGGAAATGGTCACCAGCGGCTCGGCGAACAGTTCGAAGTTCCTGTGCCGGATGAATCGGTCCGGGAACTTCACGGACCGGAACGAAGCCTGGTTCGGGTCGATCTCCGCCGCTTCGATGAAGTAGGTCGATTCCTCGATGACCTCCGCCTTGACCTGGGGGTCTATGATCCCGGTGAAGAACTTGCTGTGAATGCGGAAGTCGTCGAACGTCGCGATGCGCAGACAGAATCCCGGCGGGGCAACTGCCCTTACCAGCATGCCCGTTCCGCCGAAAGTCGCCAGGCTGGGGCCGGTCCACTGGAACGTGGCGTCACGCCGGTCATCTTCGGTTTCGATCTTGGCAATGTCACCGAAGCCGTTGCGATCGATGATGAAGAAATCGGGGAAGTTGTTCGAGAACAACGAGAGTTTGAGAACGGCCACGATGTCCGTCCTTCCGTGATGCGTCCACCTGAGTCCGAGTGATGAACGACTCGATTCGTCTTCAACCACCCCATGTGCAGGGACGGGAGCGGAAGCCGAGAAGGCCGTCACTCTCTTGCGTCCATGCGGGTGAGAGCACTATGTCCATCATGCGCCGCCGAAGGCTTGGGTGCCAGCGCTTCACCACGGTTACCGCTTCAACCACACGAGGGCATCCGAGCCCCGCCTCAGATCACTGGCCGCGGTCGGCCGGATCCATCACCAGGCCGGTGAAATCCGCCTCGTTGCGCTCCGCCCGGGTGACGTACCACCGGGCGATGAGCCACATCACCGGATACACCAGCAGGCCGAGCGCCACCCAGACCAGCGGCCCCGACGCGTCGCGCGACAGGGCGAACACCAGCGGCAGGGTCCCGATCAGCGACACGAGCGCCGCCAACGCCCCCAGAGCCGCGCGCAGTTGGCTGCGCATGAGGGCCCGGACGTAGGTGGCCCCGAGGGTGGTCTGCTCGGAGATCTCCGAGCGGGCGGGGGTGTGCGCGGGCGGTCGGCGGCGGGCGCCCCGGGGGACCCCGGTGACGATCTCGCGCCGGGGCGGCGACTGCTGCTGCTCCTCGGCCATGGTGCCGGAGTCTACGCAGCGACCGCCTATTTGAGGAGGCGGGAGAGCCGCCGGTCCGCGAGCGGCTTGCCACCGGTCTGGCAGGTGGGGCAGTACTCCAGGGACGAGTCGGCGAAGGAGACGGAGCGTACGGTGTCCCCGCAGACCGGGCACGGCTCACCGGCCCGGCCGTGCACCCGCAGGCCGCTCTTCTTCTCGGCCTTGAGCTTTCCCGCGGCCACCCCGTGGGCCCTGCCGACGGCCTCGCCCAGGGTGCTCCGCACGGCCTCGTAGAGCTGGGTGAGCTGCTCCTCGGTGAAGGAGGCGGCGAGCTTGAACGGCGAGACCCTGGCCACGTGCAGGATCTCGTCGCTGTAGGCGTTGCCGATTCCCGCGATCACGCTCTGGTCCCGCAGCACGCCCTTGATCTGGCGCCGCTCCCCCGCGAGCAGCGTGGCGAAGGCGTCCCGGTCGAAGCCCTCGGCGAGCGGATCGGGGCCGAGTCGGGCGATGCCGGGCACCTCCTGCGGGTCGTGGACCACGTACACGGCGAGGCGCTTCTGTGTTCCGGCCTCGGTGAGGTCGAAACCGCCCCCGCCGACGAGGGAGACGCGCAGTGCGAGCGGCCCCTTGCCGGGGCGCGGCGGCTGCGCGGGCAGGGTGTCCTGCCAGCGGAGCCAGCCGGCCCGGGCCAGGTGCGTGACGAGGTGGAGCCCGCCGACCGGCAGGGCCAGGAACTTGCCGTACCGGGCGGGTGTGCCGGCCGGCTGCCCTTCGAGGGCGGTCAGCGGCGGGTCGTAGGTCTTGAGCACGCTCACGGCGAGCGGGAGGACGCGCTCGACCACCCGCCCGGTGAGGTGCTCGTCGAGGTACTCCCGCAGGGCCTCGACCTCGGGCAGCTCCGGCATGGTCCCAGCCTGCCGCCGCCTCAGGCGAAGCGCGAGCTGGGCACCGGGCCCGGCGAGGCGACGCGGTCGCGGGGTGCCGTGAGCCAGCCGTCGCGGACGGCGGTCACGAAGGCCCGGAAGGCCTCGTCCGGGTCGGGCGGGGTCGCGCCGTCGCCCTCGTCCGGGCCGGCGGCGGCCTGCGCGATGTCCCGGGCGATCTCCTCCTCGGGCCGCTGGTCGTCCTTCCAGGGCGGGGAGACGAACTGGCACAGCAGTGCGCTGAAGTCCGCGCTCACCGCGGGCGGATCGGTCCAGCAGGTGGCGTGCTCGGACAGGATCTGGCCGTCGGCGCGGGCGTGCAGGGTGCGCAGGAGGTCAGGGTCGGTCGCGTTCAGGTCGTAGGCGACGACGAGGGTGTCCGTACGGGCGGGCTCGTACGGTACGGCGGGCAGCCCCAGCACCCGTGCGGCGGCGAGCCCGAGGATCCGCTCCGACCGGCCGGGCAGCAGCGAGACGGTGGTGGGGCGGCGCCCGGCGGCCTCCAGGGCCAGCGCGAGGCGGGCCAGGCCGTGGCGGCACTGCTCGTGGGTGTCCCCGAGGTAGGCGTACCGGCCGGTCATCCCGGCGTCCCAGCCGTACGGGGAGAGGACGCCCAGGAGGCCGCCGGTGAGGCCGTAGTGCCAGCCGCGCAGGTCGGCGGGGCCGAGCGGACCGGTGTGGCCGGCCGCGCTCTGGGCCCGGCGGGCCTGGCCGGTGCGGTGCAGCCGGTGCCTCTGGCGGTCGTGGGCGCCGGACCACTGCGGGTCCTCGGGGGCGGGGAGGGCCCGGCCGATGCGCTCGGCGGTGTCCAGGTCCCCGGCCAGCAGGGTGTGGTGCACGAGGAGGTACGTCTCGGGCCAGGCGGGCAGCCCCTGGCCGCGGCCGGAGAGCAGGGCGGCGGCCTCGGTGTGCCGGTGCTCGTCCTCCAGGGCGGACACCAGCTCGGCGAGGAGCGGCCGCGAGTCGGGGAGCATCCGCAGTGCCTCGCGCAGCGGTGCGACGGCGAGGAAGGCGATGCCGTGCTCGACGCAGGCGTAGCCGAAGTCGTAGAGGGCCTGGGGTTCGCCGGGCCGTTTGGCGGCGGCCTTGGCGGCGCCGGCCAGGTCCTTGAACCCGGCGGCGTCGGCCAGGGCCCGTGCGGCCTTGGCGAGTTCGGTGATCGATGCCGTCTCGGCGTGCGGCCGCAGGGACCGTACCGCTCCGGGCAGATCGTCCTTCTTCAGGAATCGGCGTACTTCATCTATGGCGTTGGTCATCGCCCCCGATCCTCACGGAGCCGCGGCGGGCCCGCAACGGACTTTCCCGGTGGGCCCGCGCGCCGGCGGTGGCCTTGTCGTGCGCCGCCCGGGTCAGATCCGGGCGATCAGTGCGTACCGCTCGTCGGTGACGGGTCCGCCCCACAACTCGGTGTCGTCGCCGAGCGGTTCGATCCACAAGCCCGACACCAGGGGCCGGACCGCGGCGGCCAGATCCCCGGCGGTGACCCCGCCGTTCCAGGGGAGCGATCCGGCTCCGGCGACATAGGGCACGCCGCTCTCGCCGGCTTCCCGCCACCGCCCCTCGACCAGTACCAGCCGCCCTCCCGGGCCGAGCCGCGCGACCCAGGCACGGAGCGCGGCCCCGGGATCGGGCAGGGTCCACAGCAGGTGCCGGCAGAGCAGGACGTCGTACCGCTCGTGCCCGGTCGGCGGATCCGCGGCGTCGCCGACGAGGAACCGTACCGCGAGGCCCGCGGCCGCCAGTTTGGCCTCGGCCCGCTCCACCATCCGGGGCGCGAGGTCCACACCGGTCACCCGGTGCCCGGCCTCGGCCAGCAGCAGGGACAGCGACCCCGTACCGCAGCCGACGTCGAGGACGTCGGCCGGCCCGGCGGGCAGCCAGGACCTCAGCAGCCGGGCCCACGCGGCACGGGTGTGCTCCTGCCGCAGGCCGTGATCCGGTTCGTCGTCGAACGCGGCCGCGGCGGCGTCCCAGTACTCGGTGATGGCGCGGGTGGGTTCGGACATGCCGATGATCCTGCCGGACGGCACCGACAGCCGGGGTGACGAAGCGGCGGCCCGGGGCGGGACCGGGTGGGGGTCAGCCCATCACGAATTCGCACCAGACGCATTTGCCGCCGCCCCGCGGCTCCACGCCCCAGACGTCCGCCAGGCGGTCCACCAGCATCAGGCCCCGGCCCGAGACGCCCGACTCCCCCGCCTCGCGGCGGCGCGGCAGTGCGCTGGAGCGGTCCTCCACCTCCACCCGGAGCCGGCGCTGGGGGGCCGCCAGGACCCGTAGGGTCACGATCGCCGGGCCGTCCGTGTGCATCAGGGCATTGACGATCAGCTCGTCCGCGACCAGTTCGATCTCGTCGGCCCGTTCCCGCGCGCCCCACGACCGCACCGCCGCCCCGATCATGTGCCGGGCCGCCACCAGGGCCTCCGGGTCGCCCGGTGCCACGTGCTGCTGGAGGCGGCCGCCGCCCTCCTGGGCGGCCACCACGTGGCGGCGCAGCAGGAGCAGCGCCATGTCGTCGTCCCCGCCCCGTTCGTCGACGATCTCGCACAGCAGGTCCGCCAGGAGCTGCAGGTCCGCCGGTCCGCGGCGGATGTGGGAGGTCAGGAGCTGGATTCCGTCGTCGAGGTCGGCGCCGGGCTGTTCCACCAGGCCGTCGGTGCACAGCAGGACCGTTTCTCCGGGGTCCAGTTCCACCGTGGTCACCGGGTACTCCAGGCGGCCGAACTCCGCCGAGAGGCCGAGCGGCATGCCGCCCGCCACCGGGAGCCGGTGGCAGTCCCCGTCGCGGGTGCGCAGCAGCGGGTCGATGTGGCCCGCCCGGACCACCTGGAGGACGCCGGTCGCGAGGTCGGCCTCCACGTACGTGCAGGTCGCGAACCGGTCGGTGTCCAGCTCGTGCAGGAAGACGGAGGCCCGGGCCATGACCGTGCCGGGCGAGTGCCCTTCGGCGGCGTACGCGCGCAGCACGATCCGGAGCTGGCCCATGACGGCCGCCGCGTGCGTGTCATGGCCCTGGACGTCGCCGATGACGGCGCCGACCCGGCCGCCGGGCAGCGGGATGACGTCGTACCAGTCGCCGCCGATGTCCTGGCCCATCCGGGCGGACCGGTAGCGTACGGCGATCTCCCCGCCGGCGACCGACGGGATCCGCCGCGGCAGCATGGCCTGCTGGAGGCCCTCGGCCAGGTCGTGCTCCTGCTCCAGCAGCATGGCGCGCTGGAGGCTCTGCGCGATGCTGCTGCCCAGGGCGACGAGCAGGTTGCGCTCCTCCTGGGTGAAGCCGTCCTTGTCCTGGTAGAGCAGTCCGATCGCGCCGATCGGGCGGGCCTGGGCGATGAGCGGCAGGTAGGCGGCGGCCGAGATCCGCATGTACGAGATCTTCGCCCAGAGCCCGGGGTAGTCCCGGGCGAACTCCTGCGCCGAGTCGAGGAAGCGGGGCTCCAGCGAGCGGACGACCTCGCTCATCGGGTACTGCTCGTCGATGCGGGTGTAGCGGGTGCCGGGGACGAAGCTGTCCTCCGGGCCCTCGGCGACCAGGTGGATCCGGCCGGCTTCGACGAGGCCCATCACCATGCCCATCGAGCCGAGCCGTTCCAGGCCGTGGGCGTCGCCGATGACGTCGATGACGTCCTGCACGGTCCGGGCGTGCGCGAGGGCGGCGGTGGTGGACTCGACCACGGACGTCTGGCGGCGCCGTTCCTCGTCCAGGCCGAGCCGCTCCGCCGAGTGGCTGAGCTCGTCGGTGGCGTCCCGGACGATGCCGATGATCCGGTACGGGCGGCCGTCCGGGCCGCGCATGACGCGGCCCTGGGTGTGCGTCCAGCGCAGCCGTCCGTCGTGGCAGCGGATGCGGAAGTACGCGCCGTAGCTGTCCTCGCCGCTCTTGAGGGCGGAGGAGACGAGGGCGTCGAGCCGGGCGCCCTCGGTGGCGGGGACGCGCGGGTCGAGCGACTCCGGCCGGCCGTCGTACTCGTCGGGAGTCGTGTCGAAGACGTCGAGGGCGGCTTCGTCCATGTGCATGAGACCGGTGATCAGGTCCCAGTCGAAACTGCCCATGCGGTTCAGCGAGAGCGACCGGTCCGGGTGTGCGGGCCAGTCGTCCGGCAGCGATACGGTGGTCGGCACCGATCCACCATGACACACGGGCCGGTCAGGCGCTCTCCAGCGGATAGCCCCCGTCCGACGGCTGCGGCTGCAGGTCCGGGTCCGGGACCGCGTTGGGATCGGACGGGTTGTAAGGGGCGTACAGGTCGGAGGGGATGTCCGGGTTGTACGGATCGACGGGGGCCGCGGGGTCGGCGGGGTCTGCGGGCGGCAGGCCCGATCCGTCGGGGTCCAGGGGAAGCAGCCCCAGCTCACCGGGGTCCAGTGGCGGCAGGCCGGCCAGGGGGTCCGAGGGAGTGCCGGACGGCGGCCGCTGCTGCGGCTGCTCCGGTTGCTGCGGCCGGGTGGACGGGTTCGACGGCGTGCCCGGCTTCCGCGGCAGGGTCCCGCCGGGTGAGTTCTGCGGGTCCTGCGGGCAGTCCGTCGCCCCCGGCGTCGGAGCGGTGGGCGAGGTCGGGGCGCTCGGTGAGGCCGGAGAGGCCGGAGAGGCCGGAGAGGCCGGAGAGGCCGGAGAGGCCGGAGAGGCCGGAGAGGCCGGAGAGGCCGGAGAGGCCGGAGAGGCCTGGTTCGGCGGGCAGGGGTCGCCGGACGTGGACCCCGGCGGGGTGAGGGGCCCGTCCGGGATGCCGGCGGACGGGTCGTACGGGGGCATCGCCTTCGGGGGCCGGTCCTGCGCGCCGTCGTCTCCCCGCTTGCGTTCGATCCAGGTGTTGTCGGCGATGTTGACGATCACCAGGTTGTTGATCACGTGGGTGGTGGGTTCGATGACGACGGCCTGGTTGGCCTGGTAGCCGCTCCACGGGTCGCCCTTGTGCACCGGCGATCCCTTGGCGGTGCGCGGGGAGGCCAGCGGGTTTCCGCAGCCGCAGCGGACCCGGGGCATGCCGTGCTCGTCCACGAGCACGGCGGTGCCGGCCTGGAGGACGGACTGGAAGCCGTCGGCGGCGCCGTCGCGGAAGGCGTGGTTGGTGACCCGGGTGTCGGCGCGCAGGACGACGGGCGTCAGGCCGCGCAGGAAGTCGGGGATCTTCCCCTCTTCGATGTTCGACGCCTCGGCGAAGGCCTGGGCCTTGGCCTTGTCGGCGGTCAGGAAACGGACCTGCTGTTCCACGTCGCAGCTGCCGAGCCGCTGGGTGCCTCCGTACAGACCGGGGGTGGCCGCGTTGACGGTGCGGATGCCCTGGCCGGTCGGGTTGGGCAGCGGGGGCTGTACGGGGGCGGACTCGGCGGTGGCCGAGGAGGCGGTGAAGGGATCGGGGCCGGCGGAGGCCACGGGCTGGAGGTAGACCTCCTGGCTCTCGGCTCCGGGGGCGCCCGCCGGCTGCTCCGGGCTGCTGCCGCACGCCGCGGCGAGAAGGCCGAGGAGGGCGAAGAGGGCGGCTCCGGCAGGTGCATGACGACGCGACGCCTGACGCGGTGTCGGAAGTGACGATCCGTTCACTTGAATCTCCCTTTTCGCCCCGGTTGCTCCCTCTTGTCTGCCGCATCCGCGCGGGAGTCGCAACCGGAGCGCTCCTTGAACATGTTCAAGGAACGCCGTAGGCTCACCACCATGAGTTGAACGCGTTCAAGGCGTTGAACCGCGGCATTGGGGGAGTCCAGGGTGACGGTACTGGTGAACGTGATCGTCACCCTGGGCATGCTCTACGTGGTCCCGGCCGGCCTGCGGCTCATCGACCCGGCCCGGCTCCTGCGCACGGCCCGCCTCTGGCCGGTCGCGGCCGCACCCGGGGCCGTGTGCCTGTGGCTGCCGCGCGGAATGCCCGCCACCGCGCTCGCCGTACTGTACGCGGCGGCCTGCCTGGCGCTCGCCGCCCGGGCCCCGGTCCCGCTGCTGCGCGCCCGCTCGCTGACCCCGCCCGCGGTCGCCGTCGCCACCGCGCTGGTCTCGCCGTCGATCGCCGCCACCGCTCTGGTCGCCGAGCGCGCCGGGTACCGGCTCTTCGGTTTCGATCTCGACATCCTGGCGCTGACCGTGCCCCACTTCCACTTCGCCGGGTTCACCGCCGCCCTGGTCGCCGGGCTGGTGTGCCGCGCCGTGGGGGGCCGCGCAGGAACCGGCGGCCTCGCGCGCTGGGCGGCGTACAGCGTCCCGGCGGGCACCCTCCTCGTACTCCTCGGCTACTTCGTCGACGACTGGGCCGAGCTGCTGGGCGCGGTGGTCCTGACCGGCGGGATGTGGGCCGTGGCCCTGCTCACCTGGCGGGAGATCCGGCCCGGCGGCGCGGACCGGACCACACGGACCCTGCTCGCCACCTCGGCGGCCGTGCTCGTGGCCACCATGCTGCTCGCCCTGTGGTGGGCGGCCGGCGAGGCCACCGGGATCATCCACCCCACCCTGACCTGGATGGCCGCCACCCACGGCCTCGGCAACGCCCTCGGGTTCGCCCTGTGCTCGGTGCTCGCCTGGCGCCGACTGGCCGCCGACGCCCAGACCGCCGACGCCCGGACCACCGACGCCCTGCCCTCCGATGGCCGCACCACCGACGCGCGCACCACCGACGCCCTGCCCTCCGACGCCCGCACCACCGACCGCCCGGACCACCGACCACGCCTCACCACCGACCGAGTGGAGACCTCGCCATGACCCGCCTCATCAGCGCCGGCCGGGACACCGTCAACTACCCCGACCGGGGCGCGACGGCTCACCGGCCGCTGCCCGCCGGATACAACCACCTGCGCCACCGCACCCGCCTCGGACACGGCCGGGCCGTCTTCGAGGCCGCCGGAACCGCGGTCACCACCTTCCACGCCCACCGGACCTCGGGCATGCGCGTGCGGGCCGATGACGGCGCGGTCCGGCCCGGCAGCCGGGTGACCGTCGGGATCGGCCTCGGGCCGCTGCGGATCGACGCTCCGTGCGAGGTGATCTGGACCGCGTACGAGCCCGCCCGCATCGGCTTCGCCTACGGAACCCTCGCCGGGCACCCCGAGTGCGGGGAGGAGTCCTTCATCGTGGACATGGACCCGGACGGCACGGTGTGGTTCACGGTCACCGCCTTCAGCCGCCCGAACACCTGGTACACCCGCCTGGCCGGCCCGGTGGTCCCCTTCCTCCAGCTGTCCTACGCCCGCCTGCTCGGCCACCACCTGCGCAAGCTGGCCGCCACCGGCTGACCGGTCCGATACTGGAGGCGATGGACTGGTTCACGGCGCCCGGATACTGGCTCGCCCGGCTGGTCTTCCAGCGGGCCCTGGCCGGGGTCTACCTCGTCGCCTTCCTCGGGGCCGCCCTGCAGTTCCGGGCCCTGATCGGGGCGCACGGCATGACGCCCGTACCGCGCTACGTACGGTACGTGCCCTTCCGGCGCGCCCCGAGCCTCTTCCAACTGCGCTACTCCGACCGGCTCTTCGCGGGCTGCGCCTGGGGCGGCGCGGCGCTGGCGGCGGCGCTGGCCGCCGGGGCCGGGGACGAGGTGCCGCTGGGCGCGGCCATGGCGATGTGGGCCGTGCTTTGGCTGCTCTACCTCTCGATCGTGAACGTGGGGCAGACCTGGTACTCCTTCGGCTGGGAGTCGCTGCTGCTGGAGGTGGGCTTCCTCGCCGTGTTCCTCGGCAATGCGCGGGCCGGGCCGCCCGTGCTGGTGCTGTGGCTGCTGCGCTGGGTGCTCTTCCGCGTGGAATTCGGGGCCGGACTGATCAAGTTGCGCGGGGACCCCTGCTGGCGCAAGCTGACCTGCCTGTACTTCCACCACGAGACGCAGCCGATGGCCGGGCCGCTGAGCTGGTTCTTCCACCATCTGCCGAAGCCGCTGCACCGGGTGGAGTGCGCGGCCAACCACGTGACCCAACTGATCGTCCCGGTGTTGCTGTTCACCCCGCAGCCGGTGGCCTCGTACGCCGCCGGGATCATCATCGCGACGCAGCTGTGGCTGGTGCTCTCGGGCAATTTCGCCTGGCTGAACTGGCTGACGATCACCCTGGCCGTCTCGGCCGTGGACTTCACCGGGCTCGCGGGCGCTCCCCCGGCGGCCGCCTCGCGCACGGGTCCCGTGTGGTTCGTGGTCCTTGTGTGCGCGGTGACCGTACTCGTCCTGTTCCTCAGCCGGCACCCGGTGCTCAACATGGTCTCGCGCCGCCAGGTGATGAACCGCTCCTTCGACGCCCTGCACCTGGTCAACACCTACGGGGCCTTCGGCTCGGTCGGCCGGGTCCGCATGGAGGTGGCGGTGGAGGGCACCGCGGACCGGGTGCCGCGTGCGGACGGGGACTGGCGCGAGTACGGCTTCAAGGGCAAGCCGGGTGAACCGCGCCGGATTCCGCGCCAGTTCGCCCCGTACCACCTGCGGCTGGACTGGCTGATGTGGTTCGCCGCGATCTCCCCCGACTACGCGCGGGACTGGTTCGGGCCGTTCGTGGAGCGGCTGCTGGCGGGCGACCGGGACACGCTGCGGCTGCTGCGCGACAACCCGTTCCCGCACGCCCCGCCCGTCCATGTCCGCGCCCTGCTGTACCGCTACCGGTTCACCACCTGGCGGGAGCTGCGCGAGACGGGGGCCTGGTGGCACCGCACGCTCGTGCGCGAGTACCTCCCGCCGACCCGCCTCGCGGACGCGCACCGCTCAGAGCCCGAGTAGCCCGGCCTCTCGCTCCGCGGAGATGCCCTTGGCCGGCACGTCGGGGCGCTGCGGGGCGGCTCCGCCGAGCGTGCGCAGCCAGGCCCAGGTGTCGGCCACGGTCTCCTCGACCGGCCGGCAGGTCAGGCCGGCCGCCAGCGCCTTGGAGACGTCCCCGCGGTGCATGTGGTCGTAGGCCTCGCCCTCGGGGACCCAGACCGGGAGCTCGGTCCAGGGCGCCACGCCCGCCTCCAGGAGCCGGTCCGGGTCGGTCCAGCGCAGCTCGGCGCCGCCCCCGGTGGTGGCCGCGCAGGCGTCGAGGAGTCCGCCCATCGTGGCGTGCCCGGACGGGCAGACCAGGTTGTACGGGCCCCCGCGCCCCGCCTCGGCGGCGTCCAGGGTCCAGTGCGCGAGGTCGCGTACGTCGATGTACTGGATCGGGAGCTCCCGCGGTCCCGGGGCGAGCACCGGGCCGCCGCGGGCGGTGCGGTTCAGCCACCACGGCAGCCGGCCGACGTTCTCGTACGGGCCGAGGATCAGCCCGGCGCGCACCAGCAGGGCGCGGTCCGCGAAGGCGTCCAGGGCGGCGAGTTCGCCGCCCCGCTTGTCCTCGGCGTAGGCGGTCGGCCCGGCGTCCGGCGAGCCCCCGACCAGGGGGCCGTCCTCGGCGAGGCCGGCCGGGGCGGGGTATGCGTACACCGAGCGGGTGGAGACGTACGCGTACCGCCCGGCCCGGTCGCGCAGCAGGCGGGCGCTGTCGCGTACCGCCGTGGGGGCGCCGCCCCAGGTGTCGACGACCAGGTCCCACTCGCCGGAAGCGAGGGTGGCCAGACCCTCGGGGGCGGTGCGGTCCCCGTGGAGGGCGGAGGTGCCCGGCGGGGGCGCGTGGTGTCCGCGGTGGAAGACGGTCACCTCCCAGCCCCGGGTCAGGGCGTCCTCGGTGATCGCGCGTCCGACGAATTCGGTACCACCCAGCATCAGCAGCTTCATGCCCGCCAGCCTGCCGGGGCGTGCGGGGCGGCGGAAGCGGTGATCGCCGTCGGCGAAGACGCTCAGGGCGTAGCCGGGAGGGGAACCCCACCGGGACCGCGCGGGGAGCCGCGGGCGGGCGGGAAATGCTTCGGGCAGGGCAGCGCCCCCGGTGCGCGTGGGCACGCGGGGGCGCTTGGCACCGCTGTGCGGACTAGTCGATACCGGGCAGGATGTGCGCTTCCGCCAGGTCGTCCTCGTACCCGGCCAGCCGGATCGGGGCGGATCGGGCCCAGACCTCAAGGCTTCCGAGCTCGTCGGTCCGGGGCTTCGCCCGCGTTCCCGTCCGCTCCATCACCGTCGGTTCGGGCTTTGTCTTCTCAGTCACCGCGCACTCCTTCGTGTCGCGTAACCCGGTAAGCGGACCGCGCGCCGGGCAAGGGATGAAAGGTTTCCGGACGCGGTGGCGCCTTAGTGGAGCGCGGCCCGGATGGGGGCCGTCTTGATGCCCCAGAGTACACATATGAGCGGACCTCCGCTCGATAGGAAGGCAAAATCCGCTGCGCCCTCTTACTTTCGCTCCTAGTTCAGCAAGTCGTGGGTCTGCGGGTACGTGACGGGTGATCTGCTCGATCCCGGACGCGCGGGGTGTGACGGAGGGGGTCGGTGGTGGCGGGGTCCGAAGTGCCCGAGGCTCAAGTCCCTTACGTCACAAGCGTGCTTGAGCTGATGGAGCTCTTGCGCGCCGACCCCGACGACCGGGGCCTGCGGACCGCGGCCCTGCTGCGCCGCTCGCACCCCTTCGACAAGGAACTGCAGATCGCGGGCTTGGTGCACCGCCTCGGACATTTGCTCCGTCTGAGTGACGGGACGGTTACCGTCGGGGTGGCGGCGGAGTCGATCCGCCCGCTGCTGGGCGAGCGGGTGGCCCGGCTGGTACGGCTGCAGTCGCCGCTCCGGCCGGCCGGTGCGGACGGCGGACACCGCGAAGGCGAACGCGACCGCGAAGGCGACCGCGAGGCCGACGACGCCGAGGCCGAGGCGGTGGCCACCCTGTGCCAGGCCCGGGACTCCGCGGCCGTGGCCGGCCTGGACGCGGGCGTGCTGGAGGACTGGCAGCCGCTGCTGGAACTGGTCTCGGCCGGGTCCTGCCGGGTCGGGTCCCCCGGAAACGCCCTCGACCCCCTCGGTGCGCCGAGGGGGTCGAGCAGGGCCTGGTAGGACGGGGACGGTGCTTCGGGGTTACCAGTTCGCCGGGGCGTAGTCCTTGAGGAAGACGCCGAACAGGTCCTCGCCGGCCTCGCCGCGGACGATCGGGTCGTAGACCCGGGCCGCGCCGTCGACCAGGTCGAGCGGGGCGTGGAAGCCCTCCTCGGCCAGGCGCAGCTTGTCGAAGTGGGGGCGCTCGTCGGTGATCCAGCCGGTGTCGACCGAGGTCATCAGGATGCGGTCGCTCTGGAACATCTCCTGGCCGCTGGTCCGCGTCACCATGTTCATCGCGGCCTTGGCGGCGTTGGTGTTCGGGTGCCCCGCGCCCTTGTAGCCACGGCTGAAGACTCCCTCCATCGCCGAGACGTTGACGACGTACGCCCGCCCGTTGGCGGCCTGCCGGGCGGCCTCCGCCATGGCCGGCCGAAGGGCGCTGATCAGGATGAACGGCGACGTGTAGTTGCACAGCTGGGTCTCAAGCAGCTCCACCGGGGAGATCTGGTCGATGGTCTGCACCCAGGTGTTGCTCTCGACGACGTCGGGCAGCAGGCCGCCCGCGTCGATGGCGGTGCCGGCGAGGTGCCGCTCCAGGCTGGCGTTGCCCGCGACCAGGGCGAGGTCGGCGACCTTCTGCGCCTCCAGCCCGCTCACTCCGACGGGCAGTGCCGCCAGGCCGTCGACGGCGCCGGAGTTGAAGGCGCCGATGACGTGGTGGGCGGGGAGCTCGCCGGCGGGCAGCGGGGCGGTCTCCCCCTCGACCAGCGCCGCGTAGGCGCTGGGCAGGCGGCGCACGGTCTGCGTCGCGTTGTTGATCAGGATGTCGAGCGGGCCGGCCGCGGCCACCTGGTCGGCGAGGGCCACGGCCTGGGCCGGGTCGCGCAGGTCGATGCCGACGACCTCCAGGCGGTGCATCCAGTCCGCGGAGTCCTCCATCGCCTTGAAGCGGCGGATGGCGTCCTTGGGGAAGCGCGTGGTGATCGTGGTGTGGGCGCCGTCGCGCAGCAGCCGCAGCGCGATGTACATGCCGATCTTGGCGCGGCCGCCGGTGAGCAGCGCGCGCTTGCCGAACAGGTCCGCGCGGGCCTCCCGCCTGGTCCGGTTCTCGGCGGCGCACGCCGGGCAGAGCTGGTGGTAGAAGTAGTCGACCTCGACGTACCGCGTCTTGCAGATGTAGCAGGAGCGGGGGCGCTGGAGTATCCCGGCGATCCGGCCGGCCTCCGTGACCGAGGAGGGCAGGATGCCCTCGGTCTCGTCGTCGATGCGCTCGGCGGAACCGGTGGCGGTGGCCTCGGTGACGGCCTTGTCGTTGGCGGTCTTGGCGGCGCGGCGTTCCTGGCGGCGGCGCTGCTTGACCGTCCGGTAGAGGCCGGCGGTGGCGCGGCGTACGGTGATCGCGTCGGGGTGGTCGACGTCGAGCTTGTCCAGCTCGTCGAGCACGCTGAGGCAGAGGGCCAGCCGGTCGGGGTCGATGCCGGGCCCGTAGGAGTGCCCGTCGTCGTGGCCGTAGTCCTGGATGTCTTCGGTCACCGTCATTGCCGCTGCCGTTCCTTGATCACTCGTCCGCATCCGCCTGCTGCGGAGGTCCTCAAAAGGGCAACTGTACGGATCCCACACGCCCGGAGCCAAACCCGCTCCCCGCCGCTCTCACACACCGGGAGCGGAGCGTCACCGTGCGCGGCGAAACGGTGACGCCGGGGCACCGTCGACGTCGCTTTCCGCTGCTGGAGGGGGCACGCTGCGTACTCCCGTACTACGTCGGGAGTATGACTGATCACCACCTGTGGACGGAGGAATAGCGCAGGTGGGTCGGGCATTGTGGACCTTATGAGTGCTCTGGCGCTGTCGGTCCTGCTCTGCCTCGTGTCCGCCCTGGCGTACGCGGGTGGCGCGATCGTCCAGGAACGGGTCGCGGCGACCACGCCGGACCGCCCGTACGCTCCGATGCGCCGGGGTGTCTGGTGGGTGGCGGTGGGGCTGAACGGCCTTGGTGCGCTGCTGCACGTGGTGGCCCTCGCGTACGGACCGCTGAGCCTGGTCCAGCCGCTGGGCGCCCTGACCATCGTCTTCGCCCTGCCGATGGCCGCCGTCTTCGTACGGCGGCGGGCCGGCGCGGCCGCCTGGCGCGGGGCGGTGCTGGCCACGGTCGGCCTGGCCGGGCTGCTGGCGCTGACCGGCGGGGACGGGCGGGCGGAACAGTCGCTGGCGCAGGACGAGCGGCGCATGCTGCTGATGCTGACCGGGGCGCTGGTGCTGGCCCTGTTCCTGGCGGCGCACCGCATGCACCGGGCGGTGCTGCACAGTGTGCTGCTGGCCGCGGCCGCCGGTACGGCCTTCGGCATGGCCTCGGTGTTCACCAAGTCGGTGGCCGAGGACTTCGAGCCGGACGCGCTGTCCGGCCTGTGGCCCGACCTCGCGACGATCGCGGTGCTGGCGGCCGGCGGGCTGCTGCTGTCGCAGGCGGCCTACCGGGGCGCCGGGCTGACCGCGCCGCTGGCCACGGTGACGGTGGTCAACCCGGTGGTGGCGGCGACGGTCGGCATCACGCTGTTCGGCGAGAGCTTCCGGTACGGGGCCGCGGGCGCGACGGCGGCGGTGGCCAGCGCCGCGCTCGCGGCGGCCGGCCTGATCCTGCTCACCGCCGTGCCCTCGCGCGTGCGCGGGTCAGATACGGACCCCGTGGCCCCGGAGGTACTTGAGCGGGTCGATGTCGGATCCGTAGCCGGGCCCCGTGCGCATCTCGAAGTGCAGGTGCGGGCCCGTGGTGTTGCCGGTCGAGCCGGAGCGGCCGATGCGCTGGCCTCCGGAGACCTCCTGACCGGCCTTGACGCCGAGGGCGGAGAGGTGGGCGTACTGGGAGTACCGGCCGTCGGTGTGCCGGATGACGACCTGGTAGCCGTAGGCCCCGGCCCAGCCGGCGGAGACGACCTGGCCGGGTCCCACCGACTTGACGGTGGTGCCGGTCGCCACCGGGAAGTCGACGCCCGTGTGGTAGCCGCTGGACCAGGAGGATCCCGCGACGCGGTACGCGGTGCCGAGGGCCGCGTCGACGGGGGCGGAGAATCCGCCCGCTTCCGGCTTCTGCTGCGCTGAGGCGGGCTCCGGCGCCGGCTTTTCGACGGGCTTTTCGACGGGTTTCTCCACCGGCTTCTCGACCGGCTTGGGCGCGGGCTTCTCGGCAGGCTTCTCGGCGGCCGGCTCCCCGGGCGTCACGGGGTCGGCGGTCCGCGGCGGCTTCTCGGGGTCCTGCCTGGGCGGCGGCGGCAGGGCCGGCGCCGTGGTGACCCGCAGGGTGAGCCGCTGGCCCGGGAAGATCAGGTTCGGGTTGCCGCCGATGGTGGTCCGGTTGGTCTCGTACAGCGCCTGCCAGCCGCCCTCGACGTGCTGGTCGGTGGCGATCGCGGAGAGCGAGTCGCCGGGCGCGACGACGTACGGGTTCGGCAGGACGGAGGTCCCCGTCGGGCGCGGTCCGCCGCCCTGCTCCGGGGCCGTCCGCGCCACGGGGGCCTGTCCCTGCGTCTGTGTCTGCGTCCGTGTCTGCGGGGTGACGGCGGGCGCCGGGCCGCTGCGCGTGAGTCCGGCCTGCTTCCCGCAGTTGGGCCAGGCGCCGGGCCCCTGCCCCTTGAGCACCTTCTCCGCGACGGCTATCTGCTGGTCCTTGGTGGCCAGGTCGGCGCGTGGGGCGTAGACGGTGCCGCCGAAGGCCCGCCAGGTGCTCTGGCTGAACTGGAGGCCGCCGTAGTAGCCGTTGCCGGTGTTGATGCGCCAGTTGTTCGTCGACTCGCAGGACGCGACCTTGTTCCAGGTGTCCACGGAGGCCGCGTGGGCGACTCCGGCCCCGATGAGCGGGAGCGCGATCCCGGCGCCGCCGGCGGTGACGGCCAGGGAGGCCCGGTTGATGCTGCTCGGCTGATACCGGCGGTGCCGGCCCCGTACACCCATGGGAGCCCCCATCGAAGACATCAGGAACCGCACAACTTAACGTCGCGATCACAGCATGACAAGAGGCGCAACGGGGCGCATGCCAAAGGAACTTGACTGTATCTCGGTGAGTAAAAGATCCACCGGGGTCCGCGTGGGGGTAGCTTCGGTGCTCCCCGCCCACCGAAGGCACACCGAAGCAAGCAGGAGCGCACCGATGAGCACCAGCACAGCCCAGATCGGCGTCACCGGACTCGCTGTCATGGGCAGCAACCTCGCCCGCAACTTCGCCCGCAACGGATTCACCGTGGCCGTCCACAACCGGACGGCCGCCAAGACCACGGCGCTGGTCGAGGAGTTCGGGCACGAGGGCGCCTTCGTGGCGGCCGGGTCGGCGAAGGAGTTCGTCGACGCGCTGGAGCGCCCCCGGCGCATCGTCATCATGGTGAAGGCCGGGGAGCCGACCGATGCCGTGATCCGCGAGTTCGCGCCGCTCCTGGAGGAGGGCGACGTCATCATCGACGGCGGCAACGCGCACTTCGAGGACACCCGGCGCCGCGAGCGGGAACTGCGCGAGCAGGGCCTCCACTTCGTGGGTGTGGGCATCTCCGGCGGCGAGGAGGGAGCGCTGCTGGGCCCGAGCATCATGCCGGGCGGCTCGACCACGTCGTACGCCTCGCTCGGACCGCTGCTGGAGAAGATCTCCGCGAAGGCCGCCGACGGCACGCCGTGCACCTCACACGTGGGGCCCGACGGCGCCGGACACTTCGTCAAGATGGTGCACAACGGCATCGAGTACGCCGACATGCAGCTCATCGCGGAGGCCTACCACCTGCTGCGCGAGGTGGCGGGCTACTCCCCCGCGAAGATCGCGGAGACCTTCCGGGCGTGGAACCGGGGGCGCCTGGATTCGTACCTGATCGAGATCACCGCGGAGGTGCTCGCGCACACGGACGCCGCGACCGGGCGGGCGTTCGTCGACGTCGTGGCCGACGCCGCCGAGCAGAAGGGCACCGGCCGCTGGACCGTGCAGATCGCCCTCGACCTCGGGGTACCGGTGTCGGGGATCGCCGAGGCGGTCTTCGCCCGCGCGGTCTCCGGCCACACGGACCTGCGGACGGCCGCGCGCGGGCTCGCGGGCCCGAGGGCCGCCGCGCTCGCGCCCGAGGCCGCGGAGGCCTTCGCCGCCGAGGTGGAGCAGGCGCTGTACGCATCGAAGATCGTCTCGTACACCCAGGGCTTCCACCAGATCCGGGCCGGCAGCGAGGAGTACGGCTGGAACGTGGACCTGGGCGCCGTGGCCTCGCTGTGGCGCGGCGGCTGCATCATCCGGGCCGCGTTCCTGGACCGGATCCGGGCGGCGTACGACGCGCGGCCGGAGCTGCCGAGCCTGCTGGCGGACGCGCACTTCGCCGAGGAGATCGCGGCCGCCCAGGACGGCTGGCGGTCCGTCCTGGTGGCGGCGGTGCGCCAGGGCATCCCGGTTCCGGCCTTCGCGGCATCACTCGCCTACTACGACGCGCTGCGCGCGGAGCGGCTGCCCGCGGCCCTCACTCAGGGGCAGCGGGACTTCTTCGGGGCGCACACCTACCGGCGGACGGACCGCGAGGGCTCGTTCCACACCCTCTGGAGCGGCGACCGCTCCGAGGTCCGCACGTCGTAGGCGACGCGGCCTGGCTCAGCGGCCTAGCTCAGGGGCCCGGGCTGCGGGATCGGCGCGGGCCCCGGCGGTGCGGGGACCGGGTCCGGCTCGGGCACCGGGGCGGGCACGGGCGGCACGGGCCGCGGAATGGGCTCGGGATCGGGGAAGGGGCCCGGCCCGGGCACGGGCGGCTGCGTCTCTTCTGCATCTCGCTTTCGCACCATATGGCCCACCTTCCCGCGATTCCGTCTGATATGCCTCCCCTAGCGCAGCGCCAGGCCGGCGGCCAGGCCCGGAGCCGGGCTTGAAAGCACCGGGACCGGGCCCGTGGCCAGGTCCGCGGCCCCGGCCATGGAGGCCTGGGCCAGCACGATGACGTCCGCGCCGGCGACGGAGTCGGCGGCCGCGGCGACGCGGGCGAGGTAGCCGGCGGTGTCCCCGGCCTCGAAGCGCTCCCAGGCACCGGCGACCAGGTGCATGTCGATCGACACGGGCCGGTCACCGGCCTCCTCGGCCAGCAGCTCCCCGGTCGGGGCGAGGGTGGACTCCAGGGCGGCCAGTACCGCGATCCGCGCCCCCGCCCGTACCGCGGCGGCCGCCATCGGCCGGTCCACCCGGAGCACCGGGGCGCCGAGCTCCGCAGCCAGCGACTCCGCGGTCGCCCCGATGGTCGAGCAGGTGACCAGCACGGGCGGCCCCGCGTGCGCGAGCAGCAGCCCCCGAAGGGCCGGAGCCACCGACTCCGGCCCTTCGGCGCGGGCCCGGTCCAGCAGCTGCGGGACCACCAGGTGCCGTAGTACGGCCCCCGGATGGTTCCGGTCGCGCAGGGCGTCGAAGACCGGGACGTGCACGGGCGAGGTGTGCAGCAGGAGCAGATCGGTCACCAGAGGTCGGGGTCCGCGGCGAGCTGCGCCTTGGCCGCCAGGACGACCTCGGCGGCCGGCTGGGGCGCCTCGTCGGGGTGTTTGGCGGCCCAGCTCGCCGCGTAGGGGCAGAGCGGCACCACGGGCACCCCTTCGGCGGCGGCGATCCCGTAGAAGGTCTTCACCAGCCCGCCTGCGATACCGCGGCCCTCATGCCCCTGCTCGACGATGGTGTGCACCGCGACCAGGGCGTGGGGCGCGTCGGCGAGCACGAAGTACGCGATGTGGCCGACCACCGCCTCGTCCTCGACGGCGAGCAGCCGTCCGGCCTCACGGTCGTCCTGGAACTCGATCGGCATGATCCCCGACTCCCCTCAGACGGCCACGGCGTGCGGGCTGCGCCGCTGGTCCGTACCCGGCACCGGGGCGGAGGGATCCGCACCCAGCTCGACGATCCGGTTGTCGCCGTCCACGTGCACCACGCGGGGCTCGAACACCCGGGCCTCGGCGTCCTCGACCTGCGCGTAGCTGATGAGGATGACCAGGTCCCCGGGGTGCACCAGGTGCGCGGCGGCGCCGTTGATCCCGATGACCCCGGACCCGCGCTCCCCCTCGATGACGTAGGTCTCCAGCCGCGCCCCGTTGGTGATGTCCACGATGTGGACGAGCTCCCCGGGCAGCAGATCGGCCGCGTCCAGCAGGTCGGCGTCGACGGTCACGGAGCCGACGTAGTGCAGGTCGGCCTGGGTGACGGTAGCCCGGTGGATCTTGGACTTGAACATGGTACGAAGCATGGAGAAACTCCCGGATTGTCGGCTCCCTGCCTGCTTTACGCAGGTCAAGGGCAGTGCTCGGAGCCTACAACGGTTCGCTTCTCCGGTCAGCTCCCCCAGCCCTTCCCCGGTCGTCGCCGGCGGCAACCGCCAGGGCCCCCGTCGGGCAGGTCGGTGGACAGGAGCCGCCGTTCATTTGGCCCATATGTCCATCAGTTGATTCGCCGCACGGAAGTTGTCGGGTGAATCCACGTTGCACACGACGGTGACGGCAGTGTTGCGGTCCGGGCTCACCTTGAAGGTGCTGTGGAATCCCTCCCAGTCGCCGCGATGCACCAGGCTCTTGTCCGGGAGGAGGAGGATTCCGGCCCCGTACCGGCCTTCCTCGATGCCGCGCTGACGCAGGACGTCGCCCACACTCACCGCTCCCTCGGTGACTCCGGTGAGCAGTGGCGTTCCGCCTATGCGACCGGTGCGGTAGTTGTCGGCCCAGCGGACGAACTCTCCCGGGGTGGTGTGGACGGAACCGTCTCCGTACTGCTTCCAGGGCGAGGAATTGGGACTGAAGGAGCCGTCCTTCTCGTCGTACGACTTCGCCTTGCCGGGAACGTCCACCGCCGGGGACAACGCCATGCGCAGGTGCAGTGGGGTGAAGAACTCCTGCTGGAGGAAGGCCGGGAACGGCTTGCCGGTGACCCGCTCGACGACGTGGGCCAGGAGGACGTAGTTGGAGTTGGAGTAGGAGAAGCGCTTGCCCGGCGGGTCTTCCGGCCGCGAGGCGAGGATGGCCGCGATCGCTTCCTTCTGGCCGGCCGGATCCGTCAGCTCGATGCCCTTGGCCTCCAGCAGGTCCTGGTAGTCGGGGATGCCGCTGGTGTGACGCATCAGGTCGCCCAGCGTGACGTCCCGCGTCCAGGCCGGCGGGTCGTCGAGGTAGGCGGACAGGGGGTCGTCCAGCGCGAGTCGGTGCCGTCCTGCCAGCAGAAGGACGGCGTCCGCGGTGAATTGCTTGGAGTTGGACGCCATGTCGAAGACCGTCTTCGGGGTGATGGTGCGCCCGGTCGTCAGATCGGCCTTCCCTCTCCCCGCCTCCCAGACCACACTTCCCCGTTCGCCGACGGCTGCCGCACAGCCGGGGCCGTCGGGAGAAGGCACCAACTCCTGGAGCACCTCCGCGCTGCGCCTCTCGCGGTCGTCGCCGGTCGCGTACGCCTGCGGGTGTGCGGCACCGGACAGCATCACCACGGCGATCACGGCGCCCCCGGCGGTGCGCAACGACACCGTCCGATTCACGGACACCACCTTCTTTCACGGGGCGATCTCGAACTTCGGGGGCTTGACGTCGTTGAGGCAGGCGGTGTCGGGGGCCGCCGCGGGTGACGTCCCGGACCGAGCCGGGGGCGGCCGGGACGTTCCTGGTCTCGCAGTCCGATCGGATGCCCCCTCCGGTTCGGGGATCGGCTCCGGCGTCTTCGGGCAGGGGCCCGGCTCGTAGCGGTCGTCCCCCCGGCGACGAGGATTCCGGTCGCCGCCGCGGCCGACCTGGGGCGCAACCGTCGTACGTGTGGGCGTGGCATCTGCCCTCCCGGTCACTTCGGGGTGATCGTGAACGGCTTCCACCCGAGGCCCGCCACGCACCCGGTGTCGGGCGCGGTCGGGCGGGTGAGGAAGGACGCCAGCACCTTCTGGGCGCAGGGCGACTGCGGGACCACCCAGTGGCCGATGCCGGGGATCTGCACGGTGGTCGAGTGGGGCAGCGTACGGGCGGTCTTCCGCGCCCAGCTCGCCCCGGTCTTCATGTCGCCCGTCCCGTTGATGAAGAGGGTCGCCGCCGTGCTGACGGGGGCCACTCGCATGGCGGCGGTGCGGTCCGGGACGTTCCATACCCGGCACACCTGGTCCTGGAAGGCCAGTTGAGGTGCCTGGGCCAGGACCGGGTCCGGCCAGTCGGGGAAGGCCCGGCGGCCCGCGTTCAGCACGTCGGACGCCGAGTGGTCCGGCACCCACTCGCTGCACACCACCGAGTTCGTCAGACCGTGGGCGCTCTGGCCGACGACCGGGACCGAGCCGGCGGCGCGGGCCCGGGCGAAGCGCTCCGGTCGTCCGCGGGCGAGTTCGTCGATCGCCGCCGGGACCTCGGCGAACGGGATCGCCTTGGCCACCAGCAGGTTCACCAGCGCGCCGCCGTCGAGGACGACCTTCACGGGGTCGCCGCCCTGCGGCGGCTTGACGTTCAGCGTCAGCGGATGGGCTTGCAGTTTGCGCACCTGCTCGTTCAGGGTGCGCTGGAGGTCCGGGTAGCGGCTCTTGCAAGCCGGCTCCGCCGCGCAGGCTTTGTAGAGGTTTTCGAGGCCTTCGCGGGCTCCGGCCCAGGCGAAGGGCAGGGAGACGTCCTGCGCAGGGGCGATGGAGTCGAACGCCACCGCGCGGATCCCCTGGGGGTGCAGGCGCAGGTAGGTCAGGGCCAGGTTGCTGCCGTAGGAGTGGCCGTAGACGTTCCACTGCTTGATGCCGAGCGCGGTGCGCAGGTCGGCGAAGTCGGCGGCGTTCTCCGTGCTGTTGTAGGCACTGAGGTCGGTTCCGTCGGCCGTCAGGCGGGCCCGGCACTGCTTCACCGCGTCGAGCATGAGCTGCTCCGTCCGCGGTGCGTAGGAGGGGAGGCCGACGGACGCGGCGTAGAAGTGGTCCAGCTCCGGGCAGGCGAGGTTGGGCTCGTCGTAGAGATTGCCGCGCTGGGCCATGACGATCAGGTCGCGGTCCCGGTTCAGGCCGGAGGAGACGAGGAACGGGATGTCGTCGAAGGTCTCGCCACCGGGGCCGCCCGACATGAACACCACGGGGTCCTGGGCGGGCTTCGCCGAGGCGGCCGGGATGACCGCGACGGCCAGCCTGATGGTCCGGCCGCCGGGACGGGCCCGGTTCTCCGGGACCTCCAGGAATCCGCACCGGGCGGTGGCCAGCGCCTCGATCGGCTCAGGCGTCCTTGGGCAAGGACCCGCCACGAAGCGTGACGCGACGACCCTGGCGGGGCCGGTATCGGCGTTCCGTGGGGCGGCGCCCGCCGAGGTCGGGCCGAGTGCCGCCAGGAGGGCCAGACCGGCCCCGGCGACTGCCATCCCGTCGCGGTAGCTGTGCTCTGCCATGTGATCCCGTTCCTCTGCCGATCGACGGCCGGCCACCGGGCGACGCAGCGGCGGTATGGGCGGAACGCACGTAACCGACGTTACCGGCTGGTCCGGACAGGTGCACACGGACGGCCGCCGGCCACGGCCGACCGGTGACCCTGCGTAAGGCCGTCTCGCGGTCGGCCGTCCCCCGGCCCGCCGTCCCCCGGTCCGCCCCGCTGCCGACGGCCCGCAGAGGTTGGAAGATGGAATATGAGCAAAATCCGGGAGCACTCCGGCGCCGGCCGCTCGGTTCGGCCATGAGCTCCTCCGCTCGCCCTCGGCCTCCTCGTTCAGGGCACCGCCAAGAGCGCCAGGATCACGCCCCATCCCCCAAGGGAAGGGCGCAGCGGCCGCAGCGTCTTTCGTCCCTGCTGAGCGTGCGCAGCGTGGCCGGCGAGGTGTTCCTCCTCCAGCTGGCCGTCGTGATCCTTCTCGTCGCCGCCGCGGTCGTGGCGCTCGTCGTGCAGGCCCAGAGCTCCGCCATGCTGGACGCCCGGCACCGTACCCTCGCCGCCGCCGGAACGTTCGCGGAGTCTCCGGGGATCGTCGCCGCCGTGCGCGGCCCCGATCCCAGCGCGGTGCTCCAGCCGAGCGCCCGGGAGGCCGCGGAGATCGCCGGGGTCGACGGCATCAACGTGTACACGCTCGACGGGGTCACCCTCGCCCACAGTGACCCGCGGCAGATCGGCAAGCGCGTCGTCGGCCCCTTCGCCGAGGCGGCGGCCGGCAAGTCCTTCACCGAGACGTTCACCGGGTCCCTGGGCAAGTCCGTGGTCTCGGTGGTCCCCGTCAAGGACGCCGACGGGAAGGTCATCGCCATCGTCTCCTCCCCGGTCACGGTCCAGAACGTCCAGAGCATGGTGAACGGGCAGCTGCCGGTCGTCCTCGGCACCGCGGCCGGCGTGCTCGCCCTGTCGGCGGGCGGGACGGCTCTGGTGAGCCGCCGGCTGCTGCGCCGGACCCACGGCCTGGGACCGGCCGAGATGACCAGCATGTACGAGCACCACGACGCGGTGCTGCACGCGGTGCGCGAGGGCGTACTGATCATCGGCGGCGGGGGACGGCTGCTGCTGGCCAATGACGAGGCGCGGCGGCTGCTGGATCTGCCGGCGGACGCGGAGGGGCTCCCCGTCACGGACCTGGGTCTGGAGGAGGCGATCGCCGGTCCGATCGCGTCGGGCCGTTCCGCGACCGACGAGCTGCACATGGCGGCCGATCGGCTGCTGGCGGTGAACATCCGGCCCACCGCCCCCTTCGGGAAGGCCGGGACCGTCGTCACGCTGCGCGACACCACCGAGCTGCGGGCACTCGCCGGCCGGGCCGAGGTGGCTCGCGAGCGGCTGAAGCTGCTGTACGACGCGGGGGTGCAGGTCGGCACGACGCTGAACGTGGAGCGCACCGCGGAGGAACTGGCGGAGGTGGCGGTCCCGCGGTTCGCCGATGTGGTCACGGTCGACCTGCTGGACCCGGTGCTGCGCGGCGAGGAGCCGCCCGAAGTGATCACCGAGATGCGCCGCACCGCCGTCGTCGGTCTTCGGGACGACCACCCGCTCTCGCCCGTCGGCGAGCTGATCCGGTTCGGGCCCACCGGACCCATGGCCGCCGGGCTGGCCGAAGGCCGTGCGGTCCTGGAGGCGGACCTGCGCGCCACCCACCGCTGGCGGGCCCAGCACCAGGCCAACGCCCCGGAGATCCTGGACCGCGGCATCCACTCCCTGATCGTCGTACCCCTGCGCGCCCGGGGCGTGGTGCTGGGCATGGTCGGCTACTGGCGGGGGCAGGACTCCCCGCCGTTCGACGTGGAGGACGTGTCCTTCGTCGAAGAGCTGACCGCCCGGGCGGCGCTGTCCGTCGACAATGCCCGCCGCTACACGCGCGAGCACGACATGGCCGTGACCCTGCAGCGCAGCCTGCTGCCCCGGGGCGTGCCGGAGCAGTCCGCCGTCGAGGTCGCGCACCGCTACCTGGCCGCCCAGGCCGGGGTGGGTGGTGACTGGTTCGATGTCATCCCGCTGCCGGGCACCCGGGTGGCCCTGGTGGTCGGCGACGTCGTCGGCCACGGTCTCCACGCCGCCGCCACCATGGGCCGCCTGCGCACCGCTGTGTACAACTTCTCCACCCTCGACCTGCCCCCGGACGAGCTCCTGAGCCACCTGGACGAGCTGGTCACGCACATCGACACCGACGGCCAGGAGTGGCAGGGGATCACCGGAGCCACCTGCCTGTGCGCCATCTACGATCCCGTCTCGGGGCAGGTGACCGCCGCCTCCGCCGGGCACCCCGGGCCCGCTCTCGTCGGCCCCGACGGGACCGTGTCCTTCCCCGAGGTGCCGGTCTCCCCGCCGCTGGGCCTGGGCGCGGGTCTGCCCATGGAGACCATGGCGCTCACCCTGCCCGAGGGCTCCCGGCTGGCGCTCTTCACCGACGGGCTGATCGAGAGCCGCGACCATGATCCGGACGCCGGCCTGGCAGCGCTGCGCGCCGCCCTGTCCGGGCCCGCCCGCACCCCGGAGGAGACCTGCACCGCGGTGATCGACGCGATGCTGCCCTCCAGGCCCAGCGACGACGTCGCGCTGCTGGTGGCCCGCACCCGCCTGCTGGATCCGGCGCGGATCGCCGAATGGGACGTGGCCCCCGACCCCGCGGCCGTGTCCCCGGTGCGCAACGCCTGCGCCCGGCGACTGGCGGAGTGGGGCCTGGAGGACATCTCGTTCACCACGGAACTCATCCTCAGCGAGCTGATGACCAACGCCGTCCGCTACGGCACCGAGCCCATCCGGGTGAGGCTGCTGTACGACCGCTGCCTGGTCTGCGAGGTCTCCGACGGGTCCAGCACCTCCCCGCACCTGCGCCGGGCCGCGGACACCGACGAGGGTGGCCGCGGCCTGTTCCTCGTCGCGCAGTTCGCCGAGCGCTGGGGCACCCGCTACACCGATCGCGGCAAGATCATCTGGAGCGAGCAGGCGCTCCACGAGGGGGAGGCAGCGGCCTCGCCGGACCTCGGGGAGGCGCTCCTGGCCGCGTGGGACGACGAGGGGTTCTGAGGACGCGCCGCTACGGCAGCCGCAGGGAAGACGGCGGACACCACGGCCCGGGACTGCGCCGCCGGGGCTGCCGACCGTACGCTGGCCTCGATCGGTACGCGACCGCCCGTTATGGAGCCTTTGTGCCCGCACCCCGTCTCCGGACAGCCTTCGTCGCCGCCCTCCTGGCCCTCGCGGCGGCGCCCCTCGGCGCCTGCGGGGACAAGCCCGTCGCCGCACCGAGGGAACCCGCGGTGGCCACCTCCGCAGCGGACGCCGGCGGTATGGCGGCACTGACCGCGGCGGCGAAGAAGGAGGGCTCGCTCAATGCGATCGCCCTTCCCCGCGACTGGGCCAATTACGGCGCGCTGATCGACGGCTTCGAGAAGAAGTACGGGATCAAGGTCAGGGTGGAGAACCCGGAAGGCACCAGCCAGGACGAGATCGACGCCCTGAAGGAGCACCGGCGCGACGGCAGCGCCCCCGACGTGATCGACGTGGGGGGCTCGTTCGCCCAGTCGGCGGCCCGGCAGGGCCTGCTCGCTCCGTACGAGGTCGCCCCGTTCGACCAGATCCCCGAGGAGCAGAAGGACAAGCACGCCCGCTGGTACAACAACTACGGCGGCTACGTCTCGATCGGCTGTGACGCCAAGCGGGTGAAGACCTGCCCGTCGACCTTCGCCGATCTGCGCAAGCCCGAGTACAAGGGCCAGGTCTCGCTCAACGGCGACCCCACCAAGTCCGGGTCCGCCTTCGCCGGCGTGTACGCGGCGGCCCTGGCGAACGGGGGGTCCTTCGACAACATCCAGCCGGGAATCGACTTCTTCGCCGAGCTCAGCAAGAACGGCAACTTCATCCCGGTCCAGTCCTCACCGGACACGATCGCGAAGGGCCAGACCCCGATCAGCATCGACTGGGACTTCCTCAACCTCGGATACGCCGACCAGTTCCGCGAGAAGGGCGTGGACGTCGACTGGCGGACCGCCATCCCCTTCGACGGCAGCTTCGCCGAGTACTACGCCAACGGGGTGAACAAGGATGCCCCGCACCCCGCGGCGGCCCGTCTGTGGCAGGAGTACGTCTTCAGCCCGGAGGGCCAGAACCTCCGGCTCGGCGCCTATGCACGCCCCGTCCTCATGGACGCCATGAAGGAGGACGGCACCCTCGACAAGGCTGCCGCGGAGAATCTGCCGACGGTCGAGGGCACGCCGACGTTTCCGACGGAGGAGCAGCGGGAGAAGGCGCGCGAGACCGTCAACCGCAACTGGGCCAAGGCCGTCACGGGCTGAGGTCCCTCCCGGCCCCGGCCCGCTCGCCCCCGCCGGCCGCCCCCGCGCCGTGGCCCCACCTGGCGTTCATGGCCGAGCCTTGCGGGCGCCGGACCGGTAGCGGTCGGCTGCCGAGAGGAAGGCGTCGTTCTCCTCCGGCAGACCGACGGTGACGCGGACGCCGTCCCCGGGGAAGGTCCGCACGAGCACTCCGTGGCGGGCGCAGAAGTCGGCGAAATCGGCGGCCTCCTCCCCCAGGGGCAGCCAGACGAAGTTGGCCTGCGAGGGGGTCACCGGGTGGCCGTGGCGCGTCAACCGGGTCTGCAGCCGCTGCCGTTCGCGGACGATCGCCGCGGAGCGCGAGCGCACCTCCTCGGGGCGGTCGAGTGCGGCGAGGGCCGCGGCCTGGGCGAGCCGGCTGACCGCGAAGGGGACGGACACCTTGTGGACGGCGGACACCACGGCCGGCGCCGCCACGCAGTACCCGATGCGCACGCCGGCGAGCCCGTACGCCTTCGAGAAGGTGCGCAGCACCGCCACGTTCGGGCGGTTCCGGGCGAGCTCGACGCCGTCCGGCACGTCGGGATCGTCGACGAACTCCCGGTACGCCTCGTCCAGTACGACCAGGATCCGGTCGGGGAGGCGGTCGAGGAACGCGCGCAGCTCGCGGCCCCGGACCGCCGTCCCGGTGGGGTTGTTGGGGTTGCAGACGAAGACGACGCGGGTGGCGGGGGTGACCGCCGCGAGCATCGCCTCCAGGTCGTGCCGGTGGCCGGCGTCCAGGGGGACGGTGCGGGCGCGTACTCCGGCGACCCTGGCGAAGACCGGATACGCGTCGAAGGACCGCCAGGCGCACAGGACTTCGTCGCCGGGGCCGCAGAAGGCCTGGATCAGGTCGCGGCACAGGCTCACCGACCCGCAGCCCACCACGATCCGCTCCCCCGGGACCGCCAGGTCGGCGGCCAGCCGGGCGACCAGGGTGTCGGAGAACCACTGCGGGTAGCGGTGGCCCTCGACGGCGGCGCGGGTGATGGCCTCGACCACGGCGGGCGGTGGCGGCAGCGGCCCCTCGTTGGAGTTGAGCAGGACGGCGTCGGGCGCCGTGCCGGGAATGTTGTAGTCGGGGACGGTGGCCAGATCGGCTCTGATGGCGACACCCATGGGGCTCCTCGGCGTGTGCGGGCGCGGTCAGTTCGGGGCGAGGCGGAACACGTCGTCGGCCAGCAGCCGGATGCGGCGGTGGTCGGCGAGGAGCCGCTCCGGGCTGTCCCCGGTCAGGAAGACCCGCAGCGGGCTGGACAGCAGGTCGGTGGTGGGCCGCATCCGGTCGCCCGGGGCCAGCCGGGGCACCGCCAGGTGCACGGTGTCCAGGGCGCGGATCCGGGCCAGGGCGTCCTCGTCCACGGCCTCGACGAGACCGCCGCGGGTGGTCCGTACGTGGACGACGATCCCCTCGTGGTGCTTTCGGTACAGGGTGTCGCCGGGGTGCCCCCGCCGGTACTCCTCGGGGCGTACGCAGGCGAGTGCGAGCAGGTCGGCCTGGTTCCCGTCGAGGCACGTGTCGTGGTGGCCCGGGTCCATGATGCCGTCGAGCCGTGCACCCACCTCGACGAGGACCGGCCCGGCGGCGGTCGTCATGATCTCCGCGTGGGCGGCGCCGAACCGGATGTCCAGGGCGTCGAGGACGGTGTCCAGGTAGGTGACGAGGGGTTCGACCACCGGCGCGCCGGGGTCGATCAGGACGTCCCGGTCGTAGACCGGCCGGGTCCCGACGAGGGTCTTGTCGTAGCGCCAGACGCCGCACACGTGCCGTGCGCCGCCGGGGCCCCTGATGACGTCCACGATGTACTCGGTGCCGTCCAGGAAGGACTGGGCGAGCAGCTCGTCGTTGTGCCGGCCGAAGATGTCCTGGCTGCCGAGGATCTCGGCGGCGGCGGCGCGGACTTCGTCCGGGCCGGCGCAGATCGAGACCTTGTCCGTGGAGGCCGAGCTGAGCGGTTTGACGACGACCGGGTAGCCGGTGGTCCGTGCCCAGGCGAGCACCTCCTCGACGTCGCCGGACTTCAGCTGGTCGGCGCAGCGGATGCCGGCGGCGCGCAACGCCTCGATCATGCGGTACTTGTCGCGGCGCAGCGCGGAGGTGGCCGACGGGTTGCCGGGCAGGCCCAGCAGTTCGGCGGTCCGGTCGGCCGGCGGGACCCCGGTCTCCTGGCCGGGCAGCACCCCGCAGGGGTGGTAGGAGGCCAGTTCCCGCACCGTGCGGGCGGGGTCGGCCGCGTCCTGGACCACGTTGGCCAGGTACGGGCGCAGGTCCGGCGGGGGTACGCAGTCCAGGAACTCGGGCGTGCTCTGGAGGTGCACGACGTCCGCGCCGAGCCTGCGGAAGGCCGCGGGCAGGTACTTGCCGACCGAGTAGCCGTCGACGATCACGCCGACGGGCGCGGCGCCCCGGCGGTCGGCGGCGGAGGCCGAGGTGGAGGGCATTGCGGATCCCTTCTTCGCGGGCCTGCTCACGCGGCGGCGACGCTGACGCGGTGGACGGTCCGGGAGACGCCGGGCGGCAGGTCGGTGGCGACGTGGTAGGTGGTGGCGGTCTTCCACAGCAGCAGGTCGTGCGGGGTCCACTGGTGGGTGTACGTCCGGTCGGGGTCGGCCAGGAGGGTGTCCACGAGGTCGAAGAACTCCTCGTTCTCGTTGGCGTCGAGGCCGACGACCCGGTCCATGTAGGCGCGGGCGGCGTACAGGAAGCGGCGGCCGGTGTGCGGGTCGCGGCGGACGACGGGGTGTTCGACGGCCGGGTACTGGCGGGCGACGAGGGCGCGCACCTCGGCGATGGACAGGCCCACGTGCTCGGGGGCGATGCGCTGCTGCTTGGTGAGGGTGTGCAGCCCGATGCGGTCCCACAGCAGGTCGCGCCACTCGTCGGGCAGCCGGTCGTAGACGTCGGCGGCGCTCGCGAAGACGGTGTGCCCGTGCCCCTCGGGCACACGGACGCCGTGCAGCACGGTGTAGGCGCAGGGGTCGGCGTCGAAGGAGGAGTCCTGGTGCCAGAAGTGACCGACCCGCTCGATCCCGATCGGCCGGCCGGCCTTGCGCTCGTTGGACGAGACGAGGATCTCGGCGAACTCGGGGTGGCGCCAGTCGGCCAGCAGGAAGGGAACGGGCCGGCCGATGCGGGCGGCGAGGCCGATCTGCTGCTGGGGGGTGAGATCGATGCCGCGGACGACGACGAGGTCGCGTTGGTGCAGGGATTCGACGACGTCGGCGAAGACCTCGGGGCGGGTGAGTTCGGTGTGGGTGAGTCCGGTGTACTCGACGCCGATGAAGGGGGTCAGGTCACGCTTGTGCACGGTTCCTCCTTGTGCCAGGTGTACGGGTGGGTGCGGGCGGCGAGCAGCAGCAGGCAGGCGGCGCAGACCGCCGCTCCGGCGGCCGCCCACGGGGTGCCCGGGTGGCCGGGGGCCGAGAGGTGCAGGGCGAGTTGCGGGGCCGCGATGAAGGCCAGGTTGACGCCGCCGGAGAACAGGCCCATGGTGCGGTCGGCGGCCGGGCCGGAGAGCCGGCTCACGTAGTCGAGCAGTCCGGGGAAGACGACGATCTCCCCGGCCGTCCACACGAGGGTGGCGAGCACCAGCTCCGGACCGGTGTCGGCCAGGGCCATGAGCAGGAAACCGGCGCCCGCGAGGGCGTAGCCGCTCAGCAGTGTCGCCAGGTGTCCGACGCGTGCCATGCGGATGTTGAGCGGGACCTCGAACAGGACGATCCCGACGGCGTTGACCGTGAAGACGACGCCGGCCCAGTAGCCGGGCAGGCCGAGGCCCACGATGACGTAGGCGCCGACGAAGACCGAGGGCAGCGCGTAGGCCAGCTGGATGGGCAGCGAGAGGCCGAACACGGTCCAGAACCGGATGCGTTCGGCCGCCGTGGGGCGGACGGTGCCGCGCGCGGCGGCCTCCTTCCCCGGACCGCCCCCGCCCGTGTGTGGCTCCGCGTACGGTCCCGCACCGGCCGGCCGGTGTGCGCGGCGCAGGTGCAGGAACGCCGCGGCCGCCAGGACGCACGCGGCGTTGGCCCAGAACACGGAGTACGGGTCGAACGCGTAGAGCAGGGCCCCCAGGAGCGGGCCCGCGGACAGGCCGAGGTTGATGGCGAGCCGGTAGCAGGAGAACGCGACCTTGCGCTGCTCGGGCCGTGACCCGGCGATCGTGGCCGCGTAGGCCGCTGGGGTGACGATCTCGTACGCGAACCCCCAGACCAGCACCCCCGCGGTGAGCGCGGGCAGGCCGTGCAGCAGCGGCACCACCGTGACCGCGGCGGCGCCCAGCAGGAAGCCGCCCCGCATCAGCGCGTACGGGTGCAGCCGGCCGAGGAGCCGGCCGGCGGCCAGGTCCGCGGCGAGGGCGCCGACCCCGAAAGCGGTGACGACCAGGCCCGCCCCGGCCGCGTCCAGGCCGCCGCCGCCCAGCAGGTGGGGGGTGAGGAAGGGGTAGGCCATGGTGCCGGTGCGGAAGAGCAGGGTGGTGAGGAACAGGGTGCGCAGGGGCGGGGCGAGCCCGGCCACGGTCCGCAGGGTCTCAACCGGCACGGTGGGTCCCGGCCGGCCGGCGGGCGAGGACGGCGCCGGGGTTGAACAGGCCCGCCGGGTCGAGGGCGTCCTTGAGAGCGCGGTGCACGCGCAGCGCCACGGGTCCCAGTTCGCGTTCCAGCCAGTCCTGCTTGAGCTTGCCGACTCCGTGCTCGCCGGTGATGGTGCCGCCCAGGGACAGGGCGAGGGCCAGGATCGCGTCGAACGCCGTCCGGGCGCGGGCGTACTGCTCGGTGTCGGCGTCGTCGTAGAGGACCGTGGGGTGCATGTTGCCGTCGCCCGCGTGGCCGACGACCGCGACGGTGAGCCCCGCGCCGGCGCCGATCCGCGTGCAGCCCTCGATCAGCTCGGCGATGCGGGTACGGGGCACCGCGACGTCCTCGGTCATGCAGGCGCCCCGGGCTTCGAGGGCGGCGAGGCTCACCCGGCGGGCGCGCAGCAGCAGGGCGCCCTCCGCCGCGTCCTGCGTGGCGTGCGTGTACACCGCGCCCGCCTGCCGGAACACCCGTTCCATGTGGTCGAGTTCGGCCTCGCGGGCGGCTCCGGGCGCGTCGGACTGGCACAGCAGCAGGGCCTGGTCCCCTTCGCCGACGAGCTCGGTGCCCAGGTAGGCGGAGGAGGCGCGCAGCGAGGTCGCGTCCATGATCTCCATGAGCGAGGGCACGAGGCCGGCCCGGACGATCCGGTTGACGCTGGCGCCGGCCTGGGCCACCGAGTCGAAGGCCGCGATGACGGTGCCGGGTGCGGCGGGCAGCGGGCGCAGGGCGAGGGTGGCCCGCGTGATGACGCCGAGGGTGCCCTCGCTGCCGACGAGGAGGCGGGTGAGGTCGTAGCCCGCGACGCCCTTGACGGTGCGGCGGCCGGTGCGCAGGAGGGAGCCGTCGGCGAGGACCGCCTCCAGGCCGAGGACGTAGTCGCCGGTGACCCCGTACTTGCCGCAGCACAGGCCGCCGGCGTTGGTGGCCAGGTTGCCGCCGAGGGTGCACGTGTCGAGGCTGGAGGGGTCGGGCGGGTAGTACAGGCCGTGGGCGGCGGCGGCCGTCTTCAGGTCCTGGTTGACCACGCCGGGCTCCACGACGGCGAGCCTGTTGTCCGGGTCGAGTTCGAGGATCCGGTTCATCCGCGTCGTGGCCAGGACGACGCAGCCGTCGACGGCGTTGGCGGCGCCGGTCAGGCCCGTTCCGGCGCCCCGGGGAACGAGGGGGACGCCGGCCGCCGCGCAGGCCCGTACGCATGCCTGCACCTGCTCGGCGGAGGCGGGCAGGACCACGGCGAGCGGCCGGCCGTACGGGGCGAGCGGCATCATGTCATGGGCGTGACCGGTGGTGGCGTCCGGGTCGGTGACCAGGGCGCCGTCGCCGTCGAGGGCGGCGCGGAGGGCGTCCAGGAGGGCGGCGGTCATACGGTCCGCCCGTCGGCCCCGGTGACGAGGATCGCCTGGGCGGGGCACAGATCGGCGGCTTCCAGGACGGCGTCGGCGAGGTCCTCGGCCGGTTCCGGGACCAGCAGCAGGACGACGCCGTCGGCCTCGTCCTGGTCGAAGACCGTGCCGGCGGACAGGACGCAGTGGCCGGCGCCGACACAGCGCTCGGGATCGAGGGTGACCTTCACGGGGTCGGCTCCTTCGGGGCAGGGGAGGGACGGCGGCCGGGCGGGACGGGGCTGCCGTCCGGGACGGGGGCCCACGGGGTGTCTTGCCGATCAGGCCGGGACAGGGCGGGGCGGCGGCCCGTGTGCGGTGGTGGGGTCACCAGGTCACGGGCAGGGCGTGCACCCCGTACACGGCCATGTCGGACTTGAAGCGGATCTCCTCGACGGGCACGGCGGTGCGCAGGGTCGGGATCCGGCGGGCCACCGCGGCGTAGACCTCCTGGAGCTCCACCCGGGCCAGCGCCTGGCCCATGCACTGGTGGGGCCCGTAGCCGAAGGCGAGGTGGCCGTGGGCGCGGGAGGCGGGGTCGAACTCCTCGCCGGCGGGGAAGCGTTCGGGGTCCCGGTTGGCGACGTTGATCGCGGCGACGACGCCCTCACCGGCCCGGACGAGCCGGTCGCCGACCGTCACGTCCTCGACGGCGATCCGGCGGATGCCGCGCTGGACCACGGTGAGGTGGCGCAGCATCTCCTCGACGGTGCCGGCGAGGAGTTCGGGGTCGTCGTCCGCGCCGAGGGCCGCGAAGTGGCCGGGGTGGCGCAGCAGGGTCAGCACCCCGAGGGAGATCATGTTGGCGGTGGTGTCGTGGCCGGCGGTGAGCAGCAGGAGCGCCATCGCGGCGAGTTGGCGCGGGGTCATGGTCCCGTCGGGCAGGTGCCGGGCGGCCATGCGGCCGATGAATCCGTCCCGCGGTTCCCGTTCGCCCGCTGCGACGAGCTCCTCCAGGTAGTCCTGGAGGGCCTGTCGGGCGGCGGCGGCGCTCTCGGTGGTGCCGGCGACGACGTTCATGGTGTGGGTCAGGCCGCGGAAGAGCTCGCGGTCCTCGAAGGGGACGCCGAGGAACTCGCAGATGACGGTGAGCGCGACGGGAAGGGCCAGGTCGGCCACGAGGTCGGCCTCGGTGCCGCGGAGCATGCGGTCCAGACAGCCGTCGACGACGGCGTGCACGGCCGGGCGCCATCCCTCGGCGCGTTTCACGGTGAACTCGCCGAGCACCAGGCGCCGTACGGCGTCGTGCTGCGGGTTGTCCATGACGAGCAGGGTCGGTTCGACGGCGGTCTCGGCGAGGGCGACGGCGCTGGACAGCGGGTAGCCGGGGCGGCTCTTGTCGGCGCTGAACCGGGGGTCGGCGAGGACGGTGCGGGCGTCGTCGAAGCGGGTGAACAGCCAGGGCCGGACCCCGTTCCACAGCGTGACGCGGGGCACGGTGCCCGCGTTGCGGATGTCGGTGGCTTCGCGCGGCGGGGCGAACGGGCACTGCCGGTCCATGGGGTAGTGCAGGTCGGTGTTCGGGGCGGTCTGCGGGTCGGTCGTCGGGTCGGTCGTCGGGTCGGTCATGCGCGGGTGCTCCGGTCGAGGTTCTGCCACCAGCGGCCGACGAGGTCGTCGTCCAGGGCGGGCGGGGAGATGCCGTGGGCCCGCAGGGCGGCGAGGGTGGCATCGTTGCGGTGGTCGGGGAGGCGGCCGTCCGGGTGGTCGCGCAGGTCCCGGAAGTACTCGCGGTAGGCGAGGGCGGGCAGCGCGGTGCCGCCGGCCTCGGCGTCGGCCAGGCGGCCGAGCCAGGTGTCCAGCGGGACCGCGGGGGTGGTCCGGCCCGTGCGGCGGTCGTGTACGGCGAGCAGTTCGGCCAGTGGCGTCCGCCGGGGGTGGTGCAGGTGGTGGACGGTGCCCGCGGCTCCGTCGGCGAGGGCGAGGGCGACCAGGGCCCGGGCCATGGTGTCCACGGGCAGTGCGTCGGTGGCGAGCCGCGGGTCGTCGGGGTGACAGCCGAGGGCGGTGGAGGTGACGAGGAGCCGGCTGAGGAAGTCGTCCTCGCTGACGGCGCCGGTCGTGCTGCCGCCGGCCCGGCCGAGCCGGTAGATCCGGGCGTCGGCGCCGCGTTCGAGGGCCTGGGCGACGAGGTGCTCCGCGGCCCACTTGGCGGCCGCGTAGCCGCGGCCGCGGGGGTGGCGTTCCTCGGTGGCCGGGGTGGCCTCGGTGATGGTGCGCGGGCGGGCGCCGCCGGGTCCGTCGCGGAACACGCCGAGGGTGGAGACGTGGTGGAGGCGGGCCGGGCGGCCCTGGGCGCAGATGCGCAGGAGTTCGGCGGTGCCGCCCACGTTGGCGGCCGCCAGGTGGTGGAAGCCGGACACGTGGTGGACCTCGGCGCCGAGGTGCAGGACGGTCGTCGCGCGCAGGACGTGCTCCCGGTGGGCGCCGTCGAGACCCAGGCCGGGCCGGGTCAGGTCGCCGGGGACGGGCACGATCCGCGGGTCCGAGGCGTCGGGGCGCAGTCCGTGGCGGCGCAGGGCGGCGGACAGCCGCCGGCGGGCGGCGCCGGTGTCCGCGGCCCGGACCAGGCACAGGACCGGGCCCGTGGTGCGGTCCAGCAACGCGGCCAGGACGTGGGAGCCCACGTATCCGGTGGCGCCGGTGAGCAGGACGGTGTCGTGCGGGTCGAAGGGGCCGGGGCGCTCGGGGAAGACGGTGCCGGGGTCGAGCCGCGCGTCGTCCGGTCCCACGGGCCGCGCCGCCGGACCGGCCGGCCGGCCGCCGGACAGGCTCCGCGCGGGCGCGTCGGCCGGGGCGGACCCCTCCAGCAGGCGGGCCACCTCCCGTACGGTCGGCGCGGCGAGGAAGTCGGCCACGGCGATCCGGACGCCGTGCTCCCGCTCGATGCGGCCCAGGAGCCGGATGACGCGCAGGGAGTGGCCGCCCTGTGCGAAGAAGTCCTCGTCCGGGGAGCCCACCGGCCCGCCCAGTACGTCCTCCCACAGGGCGAGCAGCCGCCGCTCGGTCCCGTTCACGGGGCCGTCGGCGGCGCCGTCGGCCGGGTTTGGCCGCTGCCGGCGGGCGGCCAGGTGGGCGGCGAGCGCCGGGCGGTCGGCCTTGCCGTGGCTGCCGGTGGGGATGGCGGTGACGGGTATGGCCAGCCGGGGCACCATGTGGGCCGGGAGCAGCCGGGCCAGGTGGGCGCGGGCGTCCCGGGGGGCGGCCGTGCCGACGTAGCCGACGGCGAGTTCGGCGTCGGTTCCGGTGCCGAGGAGGACGGCGACGGCTTCCCGGACACCGGGGTGTTCCGCGAGCGCGGCCTCGATCTCGCCGGGCTCGATGCGGAAGCCGCGCAGCTTGATCTGGTGGTCGAGCCGGCCGAGGTAGTCGATCGATCCGTCGGACAGCCGGCGCACCCGGTCCCCGGTGCGGTAGCTGCGGCCGGCGCCGGCGAGTGCGGGACGGGTGGTGAACGACGCGGCCGTCCGTTCGGGGTCGCCCAGGTAGCCGTCGCCGAGTCCGGCGCCGGAGAGCCACAGTTCGCCGGGGACGCCGGTGGCCGCGAGCCGTCCGTGGCGGTCCACGACGTGCGCCGCGGTGCCGGACAGGGCGGTGCCCACGGGGACGCGGGCCCGGTGGTCCGCGGGGTCGGCCCGGTGGGTGGTGGCCAGGATCGCCGCCTCGGTCGGGCCGTAGCCGTTGACGACGACCCGGTCCGCGGCGAAGTGACGGGTGTCGTGGACGTCCGCGGGTTCGCCGGCGACGAGCAGCACGCGTACGCCGGCCAGGTCGGGACGGTCCAGGGCGCGCAGCAGGGAGGGCACGGTCACCATCACGGTGACCCCGGCGGTGCGCAGGGTGCGGGTGAGGGCCGGGCCGTCGGCGCGGGTGGCGTCGTCCGCGTAGACCAGGGTGGCGCCGCAGACGAGCGGCATGAACTGCTCGAAGGCGGCCACGTCGAAGCCGGGCGAGGTCAGCTGGAGCCAGACGTCGTCCGCGGTGAAGGGGTGCCGGTCGAGGCAGGCGAGGAGGGTGTTGGCGACCGCGCGGTGGGGGACGGCGACGCCGCGCGGGCGCCCGGTGCTGCCGGAGGTGTAGATGACGTACGCGGGGGCGGCGGGATCGCCGGGGTGCGGGGCGGGCGGGGTCCGCTCGCCGGGGGCGGTGAGGGCCTCGATGTCCAGGACGGGCGGGCCGGAGCCGTCCGTACCCGGCCCGAACAGCGTGTCGGCGGTGTCCTTGGCGCAGACCAGCGCGCCGGCATCGGCGTCGGCGATGCAGTGGCGCAGCCGCTGCGCCGGGTACGCCGGGTCGAGCGGCACGTACGCGGCCCCGGCCTTGAGCACGCCGAGGAGGGTCGTGACGAGGAGCGGGGAGCGCTCCAGGCACACGGCGACGCGGTCGCCGGGCCGGATCCCGCGGGTGGCGAGGTGGGCGGCCACGGTGTCGGAGAGCCGGTCGAGTTCGGCGTAGGTGAGGCTGGTGTCGGCGCCGACGACGGCGGTCTTGTGCGGGCGGGCGGCGACCTGCCGGGCGACGAGGGCGGGCAGGGTGGTCTCCGCCGCCCGGGGGCCCGGCTCCGGGGTACGGCTCAGCCGCTCGTACTCCCCCGGTTCGTACAGGGTGACGTCGCGCAGCGGCGGGTCGCCGTCCGCGAGGCGGTCGAGCACGGCGGCGAGCTGGCCGGCCAGCCGCTGTGCGGTGGCACGGTCGTAGAGGTCGGTGCTGAACTCGACCTCGATGCCGAGGCCGTCGCCCTCCTCCTGGAAGGTGAAGGAAAGCTCGAAGGTGGCGGTGTCGCGGTCGCCGGCGTCCCAGGGTGCGGTCCGCGCGCCGGGCAGCTCCAGCGGGTGCGGGCGGCGCTGCCGGTGGTTGACCACGGCCTGGAAGGGGACGGCCGCCCGGCCGGGGGTGGCCGGGGCGAGTTCCCGGCCCACGGCCTGGAAGGGGACGGCCTCGTGGTGCAGGGCCTCGGTGCAGGCGGCGCGGACGCGGGCGAGCAGGGCACCGGCCGTGGTGTCCGCGTCCGCCTCGACGCGGACGGGCAGCAGGTTGACGAAGCAGCCCACGAGGTCCTGTGCCCCGGCCCGGTTCCGCCCGGCGGCCAGGGCGCCCAGGGTGAGGGTGTCGCGTTCGGTGTGGGCGGCCAGGACCGTGTACACGCCGGCCAGGCAGAACATGTACGGGCTGACGCCGTGCCGGCGGGCGGCCCCGGCGTGGCGGGCGTGCCGCGCGGCGCCGATCCGCAGCCGCACCCGGTCGCCGGATCCGCTGAGGACGGCGGGGCGGGGGCGGTCGGTGACCAGGTCGAGTGCGGCGGCGCCGCCGTCGAGCGCGCCCTGCCAGAACCGGGTCGCGGCGGTGAGCCGTTCGGGTCGGGGCGCGAGGGCGCCGCGCAGGTGCTCGGGGTAGCCCGGGTCCAGGGGTGGCAGGTCCGCGGCCGGGTCCGCGTACAGGGCGGACAGCTCGGAGGTGAAGAGGTCCAGCGACCAGTCGTCGGCGATGGCATGGTGGACGGCGAAGTGGAGCAGTGTGCTCCGGGTGTCCAGGGTGAGCACCAGGGTGCGCAGCAGCCGGGTGCCGTCGGCGTCCGGCTCCGCCGTGCGGTGCTCGGCGGCCAGGGCGCGGGCCAGGGCCTGGCGTTCGCCGGCCGGAACGCCGGTGAGGTCGATGTGGCGCAGCGCCGCGCCCGGGTCGGCGGTCAGGCTCTGCCGCCGGCCGTCGGCGTCGTTGTGTACGACGGTCCGCAGGGCGGCCTGGCGGCGGCCCAGCAGGCGCAGTGCGTTCCGCAGCCGGGCCAGGTCGAAGGGGCCGTCGACGAAGTAGCCGCGTCCGATGACGTACCGGTCGGTGCTGCCGGTGGCCTCCTGCTCGAACCAGATGCCCTCCTGGGCCGGCGACAGCGGCAGCCGGCCGGGGTCGGCGGCGGAGTCGGGCCCGGGCGGTACCGCCGGGGCGGGGGCGGGGGCGGGGGCGGTGGCGGTGGCGGTGGCCACGCGGGCGGCCAGGGCGCGGATCGTCGGGGTGGTGAACAGGTCGGCGATGGTCAGGGCCGCGCCCTGGTCGCGTTCGAGGCGGGCGAGGATCGCCAGCGCGGACAGGGAGTCGCCGCCGGCGGTGAAGAAGTCGGTGTCCGGGCCGACGGCGCTGCCGAGAACGGCCTCCCAGTGCGCGGAGACGGCGCGCAGGACGGCGTCCGCCGCGGCGGGCCGCGCACCGGCACCCGCCGGGGCGGAGTCGGCCGGACCGGAGACCGCCCGGGCGGAGTCGGCCGGACCGGGTACCGCCGGGGTGGA